>NZ_LOMM01000016.1:0-38404 GCF_001605945.1 Enterobacter sp. SENG-6 | reverse complement strand
TCCCGCCCGCGCCGATATGGCGGTAGACGCCCGCCAGTTCAGCATTGGGATCTACCGGGTGATCGGTTTCGATATAGTGACCTGGATGGCGTTGCAGCAACGCGATGGCGCTTCTGAGATCGTTAATGGGGTTTTGCATGTTTTTCTCCCTTAATGGCTGACCTCCATTGTTGGGCGAACGACAGATATCATCAATTGCATCATTGATGCTATTTTGATAAGAATTTTATTATTAATTTTCGCGGGACTTCATCATGCAATTTCGTCTGATGCGTAATTTTCTGGTGGTCGCTGAAGAGCTCCATATGCACCGCGCCGCGGAGCGTCTGAACATGGCGCAACCTGCGCTGAGCCAGCAGATTAAAGCGCTGGAGGCGCGTCTGGGCGTCACACTGTTTAGCCGGGCACATCGTCGCTTAACCCTGACGCCTGCCGGAGACGCGTTTCTGGTCAAAGCCCGGCTGGCAATTGCGATGACCGAGCAGGCCGTGCTGGACGCCAGACAAACCGCCCGTGGCGAACAGGGGGTGTTGAATCTGGGATGTGTATCGAGTGCGATGTTCGACGGTAAGCTGCCTGCAACGCTGCGCCAGCTGCACGAGAACTGGCCCGCAATTGCCATTTCGCTGATGACCGGGAACGTGCAGACGCTTTACGAAGCCGTGCAGACCAACCAGCTGGACGTGGCGATTATCCGGGCTCCGTTGCCTGCGTTACCTGACGATCTGCAATCTCGCCCCTTTACCTCAGAGAAAACGGTGCTGGCACTGCCTCGCCAACACCCCCTGGCCACGTCATCCGCACTGACACTTTCATCCGTGAAGGACGAAAAGTGGATCTCGCTGCGCGATCCGCAAGGCATGGGGCTGGAACAATATTTCTATGACGCCTGTAACGGTGCGGGTTTCCAGCCGGAGGTGGTGCAGAATGCCACCGACGTGCCCACCGTCATCAGCCTTGTCGCGGCGGGATTTGGCATTGCGCTCTTGCCCGCCTCAGCAAGGGCGGTGAGCGTCGGGAATGTGGTTTACGTCGACATTATTGATCGGCTCAGGGAGAGCGAACTGACGCTGGTTTGTCACCGAATCATTCGTTCTGAAGTCTTAAAAAAATTCCTCACCACCGTTGCTCAGGGTTGACGCCCGGCGGCCAGCAGCAGTTGTTCGCGCAGCCAGGCGTTCGCCGTGTCCTGACTGTTTTTAGGATGCCAGAACATGCTGATGGCGATCGGCTGGAGTGGCAGCGGGGGCGGGAAAATATCCAGCGTGGTGGCGAACTGCTGCAACATGCGTCCCGGTAAGGTGCAAATCAGGTCAGTCCCCGCCACCAGAGGTGGTGCCATGGCATAGCTTTGCGTGGACATCACCACGTTGCGCTGATATCCCAGCCCGGCCAGCGTCTGGTCGACAAAGCCGGTAAATGGATCGCCCTGGGAGGAGACCACCAGATGAGAGAGGGCGCAATACTGCGCCAGATCCAGCGGCCCCGTACCGCGAGGATGCCCTTTGCGCTGGGCGGTAGCAAACGCGTCTTCAAACAGTTTGCGTCTGACCCAGCCGTCGTGCGCGCCCGCACTCACGCCAATGTAAATATCAACGTCGCCGTTTTCCAGCTGCTGGGGCAGGTTCACCCACTCCGGCAGGGCGAAACGCAGGCGGATCCCCGGCGCTTCACGTCTGATGTGATTCAGCAGTTCAGCCCCAAGCATCAGGGCCGGGTTTTCATGCAGGGCAATGACGAACGTGCGATTGCTCTCGCGGGGGTTAAACCCGGTGGGGGCAAGCATCGCGCTGATGCCACGCAGAACGGCCGCGACCTGAGGCCTCAGCGCCTCGGCTCGGGGTGTGGACAACACCCCACGTCCATGTGGGGAAGGGATAAACAACGGCTCGCCAAAAATGGCACGCAGGCGCGAAAGACGGGCTGACAGCGCGGGCTGGCTGACCCCCAGACGTGCGGCGGCGTGCGTGATGTTCCGGTCGGTGAGCAGTGCATCCAACGTCAATATCAGGTCAATATCCAGGTCTGAAAATGGCGTCATGTCGTTTTCCGTTGTTTATTTAGCTGTGCTGGCGTCCCGGTTGGTATAGGTAACGGGAACCCAGGCATAGCCCGCGCGTTCGCCTTTGGTGACATAACCGATACCGGGGAACGGCAGGTGTGGCGCGGCAACCAGATCTCTGTTTTTGACAAAGTCGTCAAAGGCCTGCTTGCGCACACGGGCTGCTCCGTCCTGATCTTCATCGTAGGCGATGGTCACATCAGGCTGCGGGAACTGTACCGCAGCGACGTGGATAATGTCGCCCACGAAGGTAATTTTCTCGCCTTTACTTTCCAGCGTATAGAAGGCCGAGCCCGGTGTATGGCCGGGGTGAACCGTTCCGGTAATACCCGGCAGCAGCGCTGATGTACCGGTAAAAGGCACCACTTTGCCGGCATCAAGATACGGTTTTAAGGTCTTCTGTGCCACGTCAAAGTAGTTCTGATCGTAACCGGTTTTTTTCTGATTCTCTTCATTGAAGAAAAAGTCGATATCCGGTTTCCCCACGAACACGCGGGCGTTGGTAAATACCGCCATACCGTCCTTAATCAGGCCACCGGAATGATCGGAATGCGCGTGCGTCAGTAAGATTTCCGTGATGTCCTGCGGTTTGATCCCCTGCGTTGCCAGGCTCTCGATTAAACGCCCGCCGTTGCCCGGACCAAAAAGCTGGCCTGAACCGGTATCGACCAGAATTTTGTGTCCCGGCAGCGCAATCAGAAAGGCGTTAATGGAGACCTCAACCGGGTTAGCCTGGAAATTTTTCGCCAGTAACGCATCGGTTTTTTGCTCTGTGGTCCGGCGCAATAGCGTGTGCAGATCCTGCGCGACGCTGCCGTCCGTAAACGACGTAACCAGCACGTCGCCCACCTGAACGCTGTAGCCGCCCGCCGGTTGTTTCACCACGTGCTGAGGCGTCTCTGCCAGGGAGTGCAGCGCAGGGTAGAAGAGCAGTGAACTGGTGATGAGCGTAGAGAGGGCAAGTTTCTTGACAGTAAGCATGATGATCTCCTTTAGAAAGTCCTCATCTTACTTATGCATCAAAATTTAAGAAGCCGCTCAACAGTGATAGGACCTATAAATGGGATGGATAGCTCAGTGGGTTGGCCGGGCAACGGCAATACCGTGCCCGGCGGGCAGATTGTTACGGCTTCCAGCTGTCCGGCGTGGCTTTTGACCATGAGCCATAAGCGGCATTAGGCAGCACAATCCAGTCATTGCCAAAATGCTCTGCGCTTGCCTCAACCAGCTCGCGCTGCTGCTCACTCGGTTTTTTGTTTTTAAACTGCACGGCGAAATCCGGCAGGCTGTCGCCAAACAACATAATGATCTGTTGCTTTTTAAGGATGCTCTGGCGGCGCTCTTCTTTACTCACCGTATCCAGAAGCACGCTGTCGTCCGAGACCTGCGGCAGGCCAAGGGATTTTAACGTGTTGATGGTATCTGCTTTATTTTCCTGCATGCGGTCAGAGACGTAGTAGATACGCACCTTGCTTTGATTCACATGCTCAAGAAACGCCTTCGCGCCGGGGATCAGGCCGGGTTTTCCCTGTTTTTCCCAGTCGCTCCAGGTATCCCATTGGGTGTAGTCATGGCACTGTTCCATGTCGCGCACCAGCAGCGGGGTGTTGTCGAGCACGGTTTCATCCAGATCCATGACCACCGCGTAATTTTCTGGCGTTTTCAGATCTTTCACTTTCTCTTCAAAACGGCCGGTGGCAAAACGGTACGTCTGCAGCTGAAGCGCCATGATTTCAGCTGACTTCTGCTGGTAGCGCAGCGCCATTTCGTAGGCTTTTGGTTCACACAGTTCATTATTTGCCGCGGTAGCGGTTGCGCTCAACATCGGTACTGCCACCAGTAATGCCTTAGCTATTGAATTCATTATTGTTTCCTTAACACCCTTGTCAAAATGACGAAAGCGTAATGAATTTAAGTGACAGAAAAATGACGGTTGCACGTTGGGGCTCTGTTGAAACGTGCTTTCGATCCTGAACTAAGCTTGTACTTCATTCCGCGTAAAATGTGGGTCATTCGAGGACAATGAATGGAATTCAGGACATTTCAAAAGCAGTGGGGTGCTGAGTTTATTTCCGGTGACGTTGTACGTTTTCGCGTCTGGGCTGAGGGACAACAACAACTTACGCTACGTCTGGCAGAACGCGATCTGCCCATGACGGCGGTCGGTAACGGCTGGTTCCAGATTGACGTACCTGGCGTGACGCATGGCACCGAGTATCAGTTCGTTTTACAGGACGGCATGGCGGTACCTGACCCTGCATCGCGGGCGCAGAAAGGGGACGTTAATGGCCCCTCCGTGGTGATTGACCCAGGCCGCTATCAGCCCATCAACCCAGACTGGGCAGGGCGACCGTGGGAAGAGACGGTGATTTACGAACTGCATATTGGCACCTTTACGCCGCAGGGCACCTTCCGGGCGGCTATCGACAAGCTGCCGTATCTGGCTGAACTCGGCATCACCCAGCTTGAAGTCATGCCGGTTTCACAGTTCGGCGGCAGCCGCGGCTGGGGCTATGACGGCGTATTGCTGTATGCCCCGCACTCCGCCTATGGCACGCCGGAGGATTTTCACGCGTTCATCGATGCGGCGCACGGCCTGGGCCTTTCTGTCGTGCTGGATATCGTACTCAACCATTTCGGCCCGGAAGGAAACTACTTACCCTTGCTGTCACCCGCGTTTTTTGATGCGCAGAGAATGACGCCGTGGGGTAACGGTATCGCCTATGAACGGGAGCCGGTCAGACACTACATTCTTGACGCGCCCCTGTTCTGGCTGACCGAATACCGTCTGGATGGCTTACGGTTTGATGCCATCGACCAGATTAAAGATACGGCGTCGAAACATATTCTTCAGCAGATCGCGGAAACGATCCGCGAAGCGCTCCCGGATCGTCATATCCATCTCACCACCGAGGACAGCCGTAACGTGATTTTCCTGCATCCTCGGGATGAGAAGGGAGCCACGCCGCTGTTTACCGCCGAGTGGAATGATGACTTCCACAACGCCGCCCACGTCTTTGCCACCGGCGAAACGCATGCCTACTATCAGGATTTTGCCTTCGAACCGGAAAAAAAATTCGCCAGAGCGCTCGCAGAAGGATTTGTCTATCAGGGTGAGGTCTCTTTGCAGACCGGACACTCACGCGGGGTGGAATGCCACACCCAGCCGCCGACCTTCTTTGTCGATTTTATTCAAAACCACGATCAAACCGGCAACCGCGCCCAGGGCGAACGGCTTATTACCCTTGCGGGCGCGGATAAAACCCGCGTTCTGCTCGCCGCGCTGCTGCTGTCACCCCATATCCCGCTGCTGTTTATGGGCGAAGAGTATGGCGAAACCAACCCGTTCCTGTTCTTTACGGATTTTCATGGCGATCTGGCGAAAGCCGTGCGGGAAGGGCGGGCAAAAGAGTTTACCGGCCACAGCGGACACGATGGCGATGTACCGGATCCGAATGACGAGCAGACTTTTGCCCGCTCAAAACTGGACTGGCACAACGTGACGACTGCGCAGGGTAAATCCTGGCTGCGCTTCACGCGAAGCCTGCTGGTCCTGCGGCATCGCTATCTTGTGCCGTTACTTCGCCCTGGCGGCACTGTTGAGGGCAAAATCGTTAAGACTGCTCCCGGTATGGTGGCGGTGAGCTGGTCTTTCCCGACGGGTACATTGTCGCTGGCGCTGAATATCGGTAATAAGCCCGTTGACGTTCCTGCGCTGGCAGGCGAAACGCTCTTTAGCTGGCCGGAGGCCGCTGAGGTGTTAGCGCCGAACAGCATTGTCGTTCGTTTTGCAGATGGAGACGCATCATGATCCCTTGTGCCACATACCGAATACAGTTCCGCAATGGCATGACCTTTGACCGCGTGGTGGAGCTGGTGCCATACCTTAAAGACCTCGGGATCAGCCATCTCTATGCCTCACCGATATTTACCGCCACCACCGGTTCAACCCACGGTTATGACGTCACCGATCCTAACGAAATCGATCTTGCCATTGGCGGGCGCGCCGGTTTCGACCGCATGACGGCGGCACTCAGGCAGGCGGGAATGGGGCTCATTCTGGACATCGTCCCTAACCATATGTCGACCTCGCTGGAAAACCGCTGGTGGCGGGACGTTATCGCGTTTGGTCAGCAAAGCCGTTACGCGCACTATTTTGATATTGACTGGTCGCGCCCGCTGACGCTGCCGTTCCTTGGCGACACCTTTGAGGCCGAGCTGGAGAAGGGGGCAATTGCCCTTAAACGTGACAGTGTCACCGGTGAGGCCGCGCTGGTCTACTATGACACAGCCTATCCGCTTAACCCCGGAACATGGGCTGCGGAGAAAAGCATCGAGGCGATCCACGAGGCGCAGAGCTGGCGGCTGATGTCCTGGCGGGAAGCGCCGAAACAGCTCTCATGGCGGCGCTTTTTTGAAATTACCGGCCTGGTGGGCGTCAGAGTGGAAGACGAGGGGGTGTTTCAGGATACGCATCGCCTGATCCTCGAGCTCGTGCATACCGGCATTGTCGACGGGTTGCGCATTGATCATATCGACGGGCTGGCCGACCCGCTGGGTTACCTGCAGCGGTTACGGCAGGCAACCGGTCCCGACTGTTATATCACGGTGGAAAAAATTCTCGCCAAAGGGGAACAACTGCCTGTGGAATGGCCGGTATCCGGCACCACCGGATATGAGTTTATCGCCTCGCTGGCCGAAGTGCTGGTCGACGATAATAACCTCGGGCGGCTGGAAAAAATCCACGACGAGACGCTGGGCGTGACGGTCGATCGCCATGCGGAACTTCGCAACGCTAAAGGGCTGATGACCGATCGCAATTTTGAGGGTGAATTCACCGCGCTGCTTAACATTGCCACCGACCTTGCCCGATGCAACGACATTGACGTGCCGCAGGACGACATACGCTACACGCTGCGCGAACTGCTGATTGCGTTTCCGGTCTACCGCACCTACGGCACCGCCGACGGGTTAACCGCCCCGGATGTCGCGCTGTTGAACCGCGTTGTTGCCAGCGTCGACGCACCGGAACCGGCGTTAAGCCTGTTGGTGAGGATCCTCACCGGCGACCTGGACGCCAGCAGCCGCGATGCGGCCTCGCTGTTCAGAACCCGCTTCCAGCAGCTTACCGGGCCGCTGATGGCGAAATCGGTGGAAGATACGCTCTTTTTCCGCCATAACCTCGAGCTCGCCCTGAACGAAGTGGGGGCCGATCCCACCCCGCGCGCGTTCTCGTTATCCCGCTTTCACCAGGAGATGCGCATCCGTCTGGCCCGTCAGCCCGATGCGCTGCTGGGGACCTCCACGCACGACACCAAGCGCGGGGAAGACGCGCGGGCGCGCCTCTACACCCTGACGGAAGCCCCGGAACAGTGGGGTGAAAATCTGGCGCGCTGGCGGCAGATGAACCAGACCCAGGTGCGTTTTCTCAATGACGGTACCGCGCCAAACGCGGCCGATACCTGGATGATCTACCAGGCGCTGGCGGGCGTCTGGCCTGCAACGTTGTCGCCTGACGATGGTGAAGGGCTAAAGTCTCTCGAAGCGCGTTTCCTCGGGTTTATTGAGAAAGCCCTGCGCGAGGCCAAACAGCGTACCGACTGGATCGACAGCAATGAGAGCTATGAGAGCGTGGTGCTGAATTACGTCCGGCACTTGCTGTCCCCTGAGAACACGCTGTTCCTGCATGATTTCTCGTCCTCCCTGCAACCCTTTATCCGCGCCGGGCTGATGAACAGCCTGAGCCAGACGGTGATCAAACTGACGGCGCCGGGTGTACCGGATATCTATCAGGGAAGCGAGGCGCTTAATTTTAGCCTGGTCGACCCGGATAACCGGCTGGAGCCGGATTTCGCCACGCTGAGGCAAAACCTGAGCAGCGCCGACGCAAAGCTCTTTGCCGACGAACAGCAGTGGCGAAACGGCAGGGTGAAGCAGTATGTCACCGCCACGCTGTTACGCGTCCGGCAGCACTATTTATCGCTCTTCCAGTACGGCGACTGGCTGCCGCTGAAGGTCAGCGGCGAGCGCGAGGAAAACCTGATTGTCTATGCGCGCGTGAAGGACGGGGAGGCGCTGATTGTTGCCGTACCGCGTCTGGTTTTTGCTAGCCCCACAAACGAAACGCTGTGGGCCAACACTTCGGTCGTCATCCCCGAAGAGCTTTCCGGGAAACGCTACCGGGATCTGTTTACCGGTGAACGTCGGGCGCTGCGGGAGACGCTGGATTTAACGTCTGAAACAGGAAGTTTGTTAGTTCTGCTTACCTGCGAATAATCGTGGAGAACGAAAATGGCAAAGGAAAATACGTTTGACATACGGGCCGGTCATGGCCAGCAGCTGGGTGCAAATTATGACGGGAAAGGGGTTAACTTCGCGCTTTTTTCAGCTCACGCCGAGCGGGTGGAGCTCTGTCTGTTTGACCCCTCCGGTAAAACGGAAATCGCCCGTCTGGAGCTGCCGGAATATACCCACGAGATCTGGCATGGCTATGTGCCCGACCTCCAGCCCGGCGCGCTGTATGGCTATCGCGTCTACGGGCCATATGACCCGGAAAACGGGCATCGCTTTAACCCGCATAAGCTGCTCATCGATCCCTATGCCCGTGAACTGGTGGGCGATATCGACTGGAATGATGCCCATTTTGGCTACGAACTGGGTCATGACGCGCTGGATCTGAGCTTTGACACGCGGGACAGCGCGCCGTTCACCCCAAAATGCAGGGTCATCGATCCGAATGTGTTTGACTGGCAGGACCATCAGCGGCCAGCGATCCCCTGGCCGCATACCGTGGTCTATGAGAGCCATGTGAAAGGCTTTACCCAGCTCAACCCGGCGATACCGCCCGAGCTGCGAGGCACCTTTGAAGGCATGGGGCATAAAGCCTCGGTCGATTACATCAAAAGTCTGGGTATCACCGCCGTCGAGCTGCTGCCGGTTCACTGGTTCCCGGACGATCAGCACCTGCTGGACCGCGGCCTGAAGAATTTCTGGGGCTATAACACGCTGGGCTTTTTTGCGCCCGCGTCACGCTATTACGGCCCTGCGGGGATCCAGGGTTTTCGCGATATGGTCCGCGCTTACCATGACGCGGGTATCGAGGTGATTCTGGATGTGGTCTATAACCACACGGCAGAGGGCAATGAGCTTGGCCCGACGCTCTCGTTCAAGGGTATCGATAACTACAGCTATTACCGCACCTTGCCGGATCAGCATCGCTATTACATCAATGACACCGGCACGGGGAATACGGTGAACACCTCACACCCGCGTGTGCTGCAGATGATCATGGATTCGCTGCGCTACTGGGCGGAATCGATGCATATCGACGGTTTTCGCTTCGATCTGGGTACGATACTGGGGCGCGAGCCAGAAGGGTTCGATCCGCGCGGCGGCTTCTTTGATGCCATGACCCAGGATCCGGTTTTATCAAAACTCAAGCTCATTGGTGAGCCCTGGGATATCGGCCCCGGCGGCTATCAGGTGGGCGGCTTCCCGCCCGGCTGGGGCGAGTGGAACGACAAATATCGCGATACCGTTCGCGAATACTGGCGGGGCGATAACGTTCCCACTGATTTTGCCGCCCGCCTGCTGGGCTCGGGCGATCTCTATGATTTACGCGGACGTCGCCCGTGGGCCAGCGTCAACTTTATTACCGCGCATGACGGCTTCACGCTGAACGATCTGGTGTCGTACAACGAGAAACACAACGCCGATAATGGTGAAGAGAACAACGACGGGCATAACGATAACCGCGCGTATAACTATGGCGAGGAAGGCCCGACCGAGAACCCCGACATTATTGCCACCCGTGAACGGCAGAAACGGAACTTCCTCACCACGCTGTTGTTCTCCCACGGTACACCGATGCTGCTGGCCGGGGATGAGTTTGGCCGGACGCAAAAAGGGAACAACAACGGCTATTGTCAGGACAGCGAGATCTCCTGGATCAACTGGAAAGGGTTGTCAGAAAACGACGTCGCGCTGCGCGAGTTTACCCGGCACCTGATTGCGCTTCGAGCAAAGCAGCCGCTGCTGCGCCGGGAGAGCTGGCGAGACGGTCTTGAGATCCGCTGGTTTAACGCCGGAGGAGGACCGCAGCAGTCTGAGCAATGGGAGGAAGGCTCGACAATCGGCGTCTCCATCAGCCGGCCCGATCTCATCCAGGAGGAGGGGATCTGGCACGACGTGCTGATGCTGTTCAACCCGTTCGAAGGCGCCGTGTCGTTCCAGATCCCGCAGTTTGGTGAAGGAGGCTGGGTGCTGGAGCTCTCCACGGCTGGGGAGGTTGCCACGGCTGGGGAGGTTGCCACGGGCGAGGTCATCACCCGGACCGTGGATTACGAACTGGCGGGGCGCAGTATTACTCTCTTCAGACGCCCGTGATGTCAAAGTGATGCCGCCGCCCGTGCGGCGGTGTCATACAGGGATGAAATGGTGCGCAGCAGCTGGGCGGTGTCACCGATAGCGGCACCCGAAATCCCGCTTTCGGCATGTATGTTGATCAGACACGCTTCGCGCACATCCCGGTATTTCATGCACAGTGCTTTTCCCGCCTCCGTGGTGGAGAAGAAAAGCTCTTTTCCTGCCTTTTCACTGGTGACGTAGCCCGCCTTGACCAGCTTTTTCAACGCGTAGGTCACCACGTGGGTGTCTTCCACGTTGAGCACAAAACAGATATCGGCCAGCTTCTTCTTGCGATTGCGGTGATTCACATGATGCAAAAGCGAGACGTCAAAGGCCCCCATATCCGGCTCACCGGCCGCGGTCATGCAGCGCACCATCCATTTATTGAACGCGTTACTGGTCATGATCAGCGCGTACTCCAGCTCCGATAGCTCCGCGCAGCGCTCGGAAACCAGATGGCGGGAGGAGACGATCCGGCCGTCGTTAATGTCGTCGTGATTCATTGATGCAGCACTTTTCTTCAGGGTCATAACGTTCCTTACGGGAGTGTGGCTGTTGCCCGGAAATGTAAACTCATCGATAAAATAAGAACATTTTATTGATAAATTGTTTACATGTTTTTGCGGTTCAGATATAGCTTTTTAACGCAGGTTTTCGAAGCCTGACGGAAAACACAACATCGCTCGCCGCAAATTAAAAAAATAGCCGTCGGCGCGCAACGCTCACTTTGGATAGGGTAACGTTTATGGACGGTTCTACACTGTTGCCGCTTATCGGGATCCCGGTGGTGGTTATTGGTTTTGCCCTGCGCTTCAACCCGCTACTGGTGGTCGTGGTAGCGGGGCTGGCGACGGGTCTGCTGGTTGGGATGGATTTCGGCATGCTGCTGGAAACCTTCGGCGAGAAGTTCGTCAACAGCCGCTCTCTGGCTACATTCATTCTGATCCTGCCGGTTATTGGTCTGCTGGAATATTACGGTCTAAAAGAGCGCGCACAGGCGTGGGTGGCGAAGATCGCCAGCGCCACTTCGGCGCGTATTCTGATGATCTATTTTGTCGCCCGCGAGGGGACGGCCGCGCTGGGGCTGATGTCGCTGGGCGGTCATGCCCAGACGGTGCGTCCGCTGCTGGCGCCGATGGCCGAAGGGGCGGCGCTGAACGAATACGGCGAACTGCCCCAGCATATTCGCGACAAAATCAAAGCCCATGCCGCCGCGTGCGACAATATCGCGGTGTTCTTTGGCGAGGATATCTTTATCGCCTTCGGGGCGGTGCTGCTGATCGACGCCTTCCTGAAGGAGAACGGTATTCAGGGGATTGAACCGCTGCATATCGGCCTGTGGGCGATCCCGACGGCGATTGCGGCATTGATTATTCATATGACGCGTCTGTTGCGCCTGGATGCCAGCATCCGTCGTGACGTGATGGCCTGGAAAGCCGGGCAGGGAACGCAGGAGATCGCGCCATGATGACGCTGCTCACCATTAACCGCGTGTACTACCTGATTGGCTTTGTCGTAATGCTGCTGGTGGTCATGACCCTGCGTGATCGCGCCAACCCCAAACGTTTTACCACGGCACTGTTCTGGTTTCTGTTCGGTGGGATCTTCCTGTTCGGTGACCTGATGGTGCAGGAGCTGGGCCGCTCGCTGGCGTACCGGATCATTGGCGGCGCCGTGATTGTGATTGCCCTTCTGGCAGGCTTTGGGCTGGTCGGTAAAGGGCAGTACAAAATGGCCAGCGAACCCGAGCGTGTTACCTCCTCAAACCGGCTGAAAAACTGGCTGTTTTTACCTGCCCTGATGATCCCGGTAGTGACGGTTATCGGCACGCTGTTCCTGAAAGGGGTGTCGATTGGCGGGGTTTACCTGCTCGATCAAAAACAGCTCACGCTGGCGGCGCTGTGCGTGGCTTGTGTGGCGGCCATCCTTACCGGCTGGTGGCTGACAAAAGGAACGCCGCTGCATGCCGTCCGTCAGTCTCGCCGACTGGTGGATACCATTGGCTGGGCGGTGATCCTGCCGCAGATGCTGGCCATGCTGGGCGGGGTTTTTGTGGTGGCCAATACCGGCAACTCCGTGCAGAAGGTGGTCAGCCTGTTTGTGAACCCGGACAGCCGCTTTATGCTGGTGGTGATTTACTGCGTCGGCATGGCGCTGTTCACCATGATCATGGGTAACGCCTTTGCGGCCTTCCCGGTACTGAGCGCCGGTATCGCCTTACCGTTTCTGATCCACGTGCATCACGGTAATCCGGCACCGCTGCTGGCGATTGGTATGTACGCTGGCTATTGCGGCACGCTGATGACGCCGATGGCGGCGAACTTTAACATCGTTCCCGCCGCGTTACTGGAGCTGAAAGACAAATATCAGGTCATTAAGATCCAGATCCCGACCGCGTTAACCCTGCTGGTGGTCAACGTGTTCTTAATGTATTTCCTCGTGTTTCGCTAAGCGTGGCAACCTAAGGAGCTGTGATGGAATTAACGCAACACCAGGCTGATGCTTTTGCCAGAATGCCTTTGACCTATCTGCGCCAGGAATACCCGAACCACATTATGCATCTGCTCAATGATGACGGGGACGTCCTGCCGCCGCGCGAACTGCATCCCATTTTTTATGGCTGTTTTGACTGGCACTCGGCGGTACACGGCTACTGGCTGCTGCTGCGCTGCCTGCGCCTCTACCCGGAACTGTCGTGCCGGGATGACATTATCACGCTGTTTGCCGACCATCTCACGCCAGAAAAGGTGGCGCAGGAGCTGGCCTATTTCAACGCGCCGTTCCGCGCCTCGTTCGAGCGTCCGTATGGCTACGGCTGGCTACTGGCACTGGCCCAGGAGCTGAAACAGTCATCGCTGCCGCAGACGGCAGGCTGGTATCAGACGCTTGCGCCGTTAACGCAGGACATTCGCAACCGTCTGGTGGATTACCTCAGTAAGCTGACGTACCCGATCCGGGTTGGCACGCATTACAACACCGCGTTTGCCCTCGCGCTGGGGATCGATTACGCCCGGGCGGTGGACGATAGCGCGCTGGAGAGTGCCATTCTGGACGCGGCGACGCGGTTTTATCTCGCGGATACCCAGTATCCGGCTCACTATGAACCGGGTGGTGATGAGTATGTGTCCGGCGCGCTGACAGAGGCTCTGCTGATGAGCAAGGTCGCGAAGAATTTCCCGGCCTGGTTCGACGCGTTTCTGCCGAATATCGGGGCTGTTTCTGCGCTGATGAACCCGGCAGAAGTGAGCGACCGTACCGACCCCAAAATTGCGCATCTGGACGGATTAAACCTCAGCCGCGCCTGGTGTATGAAGCATATTGCCAGTGCGCTGCCGGAGGATCATCCGGCGCAGCAGGCGCTGCGTGATGCGGTGGCGAAACACCTGACGGCGAGCGTCGAGCATGTTGTCGGCAGCCACTACAGCGGTGGGCACTGGCTGGCGAGTTTTGCGCTGCTGGCGCTGGAGTAAATATGGGGGCAGCGTCGCAGGACGCTGCCCTGGCATTTATGCCGTAGCCTGTCGCGCGCGACGCAGTCGGCTAACGCTAAATAATACTGACGCAGTTGACGCGATCACCGCGATCCACAGCGCAATATGAACGGCACCGTCATCCAGCATTTGATGATCTGACCCTGCGGTCGCAGCCAGCAAAACTCCCACCACGGCGGCACCGAGACACTGGCCGAACGTTCTGACGATGGACAATACCCCGGAAGCATAGCTGGCGTACTCCCGGGCAACGTTAGAGAGCATTTCACGGTTATTGGGACTCTGGAAACAGCCAAAGCCGATACCGCACACCAGGCTCCTGAGACAGATATCCCAGGCTGAAGGGCGGGCAGGCAGCGTCGCCAGCAAAATCAACCCAACGACAAAAATCATCAGTCCAAGCGTGGAGATCAACGGGGCGGAGATCGTGTCTGCCCAACGGCCCGCGTGCGGCGCAATGAGTACGATACCTATCGGCCAGGGGGTGAACAGTAAAGCGGAGATCGCCGGGCTATAGCCGTACACGCTCTGAAACAGAAACGGCAGCGCGATAAAGGTAATGCCCTGACTCACAAACGAGGCCAGCGAGGTTAGGGCGGCGAGGGTAAACCGTCCGTTGCTGAATATCACCGGCGGCAGGATGGGCCTCCGGGCACGGCGGATATGCCAGACAAAAGCGATGAGGCTGACCGTAGCGACAAATGCCCAGCAAACGGTGCTGATGGCGTGCGCTCTATTCTCTATGCTGTTTGCCGCCATGATCATCGACCCCAGCAGGATCACGGACAACAGGGCACCGGGCACGTCAAACGGGGACCTATCAGAAGCCGTCGCCCGCGGCAGCGCTTTCCAGGCCAGCAGCAGGGCAACGGTGCCGGGAATAATGTTGATCGCGAACAGCCATTTCCAGCTCAGTACGTCGAGTATTGTTCCGCCCAGCACCGGCGCAATGGCGGTGCTGGCGGCGATAAGCAGAGCGTGCAGCCCCAGAATGCGGCCAAGCAGCCGTCCCGGGAATACCGAGCGCAGGATCGCCGGGGCAATACTCAGCGTGGCCGCGCCGCCGATACCCTGCAAAATACGCATCCCGATCAGCATTTCCGGCGTTGTTGCCAGCGCGCAGCCGAGCGAGGTCAGGGTAAACGTAGCCAGTCCCGCCAGAAACACCGGGCGGTAACCCACGCGCGCGGCGAGTGCGGCGAAGATGGCTAACGTCATTGCCGCAGACAGCAGGTAACCGTTAGCGAACCAGACTGCGACATTTGCGGGCACCTGCATCGCGCTGGCCATTGATGGCAGGGCAATGTTGATCATGGTGCCATCGAAGACGCCCATCAACGTGGTGGTCATCACCGCAGCCATCACCCGGGCGCGTTCATGTCCCGGTAACCCTTCGTCGCCGGGTTGGTTTGAAAAGAGCGTCATCGTGTTATCTCCAGGCAAGAATGTTGATGACGACACTATAGTAATGGGTTATACAGGGCGGAAGACGCAGCATTTGCACTTATACGTTGCATCAAACGCCCTGTATGAGGAGGTTTTGTGACCGATCCTGATTTCAACTTGCTTGTCGCGCTCGACATCCTGCTGGCTGAAGCCAGCGTGGCGGGGGCGGCGCGGCGTCTTAACCTGAGCACCTCAGCCATGAGTCGCACGCTGAGCAGACTGCGTGAGGTCACCGGCGATCCGATTCTGGTGCGGGCCGGGCGTCAGATGGTGCTGACTCCGTGGGCCGAAGCCACCCGGGATCGCGCCCGACATGCGCTGCATGAGGCAAGGGCGGTGCTGCAGCCTTCAACGGACACCTTCCGGGCAGAAAATCTTGAACGGGTGTTTACCGTCAGAGCCAATGATGGCTTTGTGGTGGCGTTTGGCCCGTTGCTGATTGCGGCCGTTGCGGAAGCGGCGCCGGATGTCTGCATCCGCTTTGCCCCGAAACCGGAGAAAACGTCGCGTTATCTGCGGGAGGGGCTGGTTGACCTGGAAATTGGTGTGCAGAGCAACATGGGGCCCGAAATTCGTCTGCAGCGGCTCTTTGAGGACCGCTTTGTAGGCGCGGTGCGCAAAGGGCATCCACTGGCGGCGCTGCCAACAGTCAGCCTTGAGGATTATGTCGCCTGGGGTCATGTGGTGACCGCGCCAAATGGCTCATCACACGGTTTTGTTGATGATGCCCTGGCCGCGCGGGGGATGAAACGCAAAATCGCCAGCGTGGTGCCCGGTTTTCCGACTGCGTTATCCGTTGCGCTGGCGTCCGATCTGATTGCGATGGTTCCGGCGTTGTATCTGCTCAATCAACCGATGAGCGAGAATGTGCACATCTTTGAACTGCCGTTCAACACCCGGACCATTACCGTATCGCAGATGTGGCACCCGCGGATGGAACAGGATCCGGGCCACCGGTGGCTCAGAGAGAAGGTGCTATCGGTGTGCCATCAGTCGCTGCACCGATAATATAAAACGGGTCGACACGGCATCGGATTCCACACGCACGTTGCCGTGATGCGCGGTGATGATGGATTTCACAATCGCCAGGCCGATCCCGCTGCCTTCGCCTTTTCGCTGTCTGGACGGATCCACCCGGTAAAAGCGGTCGAACAGCCGGGGCAAATGCGCCTCAGGGATCGGCTTGCCGGGGTTGGCAACGATCAGTTCGCACGCATTTTCCTTTTCGCTTACCGACACGGTCACCGTTTCTCCGTCCGGCGTATAGCGCAGGGCATTGGAGAGCAGGTTATTGATGGCTCTCCGGAACATCTGCGGATCGCCGTCTATCAGGCAGGGCGTGCCGTTAAAACGCAGCGTGATATGGCGTTCTTCCGCCCAGGCTTCGAAGAAATCAAAGACTTTCATCACCTCCGCGCTCAAATCAAAGGTTACCCTGTCAGGGATCAGCTGATTATTATCCGCCTGGGCCAGGAACAGCATATCGCTGACCATTCGGGTCATCCGGTTGTACTCTTCAAGGCTGGAGTACAGCACATCCTCCAGCTCTTTCGGCGAGCGGTTCTGGCTTAACGCAATTTCCGTTTGCGTTACCAGATTGGTGATCGGGGTTCTGATCTCATGGGCGATATCGGCAGAGAAATTTGCCTGACGGGTAAAGACATCCTCAATTTTTTCAATCATGTGGTTAAACGAGATCACCAGCTGCTCCAGCTCAACCGGCACCCGCGACGGCTCAAGCCTCGCATCCAGATTCTCTGAGGTGATATTTTTTATCGCATTGCTGACGTTACGCAGGGGCAGGTGTCCCTGACGTACCGCGATGCGAATGAGCAGAATAATCAGCAGGCTGATCGCCATCGCGATGGCAATCAGGTTCTTTTTCAGCGCCTCGAGGTAGTGAAGATGAAAATTAATGGAGAGGCCGATCAGCATGACATAGTGTTGGTCTTTTCCCTGCAATGTCGCCGTGCCGGAAGAGGCGATAATCCGGTATGTTTCCATCTTCATGTCGGACCCGGCGTGCATCGCCTTGCCTGCATCCTCCACCGTCCAGAGAAAGACATCCTGCGTGCGGCGATGGGCGCTGAAATCCGCGGTATTCACCGCTGGCCGGATGGCCTCACCCTGTGAGCTGAAGAGCACATTGCCACGGGGATCGAGCAGCAGGACGGCAACGTTGCGATAGCTGGCCAGCGACTCTTTTATTTTGCTGATTTTCTTTTCATCCGGATCCGCGGGTGACTGCAGTATGCGGTGCATGGCGCGGCTGATTTGTTGCAAATCACTGATATCCTGCTCGGCAAAGTGCTTTTCAACGGAGTGGAGCATAAACCAGGTAAACGCGAAAAAAGCCAGAATGGTGGAGAGGCTGATAAAGAACGTCAGGCGCAGAGCCAGGGAGAAGGGGCGTCTGACGGGCTTACTCTGCATCCGGAACCTCCAGCATATAGCCCACGCCGCGTACCGTCTGGATCAGCTTCGGTTCATAATCGTTATCGATTTTGGCGCGTAACCGCTTCACCGCGACGTCAATCGCGTTGGTGTCGCTGTCGAAATTCATATCCCAGACCTGCGCGGCAATCAGCGAGCGGGGCAGCACTTCACCCTGATGGCGAACAAAAAACTCCAGCAGGCTGAACTCCTTGCTGGTGAGCAGAATGCGGTTTCCGGCGCGGTTTACCTTCCTTGATACGAGGTCGATGCTCAGATCTGCCACCGTAAACTGGCTCTCGGCGATCACCGTATTGCCGCGTCGTAACAGCGTTCTGACCCGGGCGAGCAGCTCAGCAAAGGCAAAGGGCTTAACCAGGTAATCATCCGCCCCCAGATCCAGGCCTTTCACCCGGTGTTCAATGGTGCCGAGAGCCGACAGCAACAGGACCGGCATTCCCTTTCCGGCAGAGCGGAGCATGCGGATGATATCCCAGCCGTTCACATCAGGAAGCATGATATCCAGAATGAGCAGGTCATAATCGGCGGTCATGGCGAGATGGTAGCCGGTCAGGCCGTTGTCAGCGCGATCCACCACAAAGCCCGCTTCCGTAAGCCCTTTGCTGAGGTACTCACCGGTTTTAATTTCGTCTTCAACAATCAATATTTTCATCACGCTTCCCCGACTGGCTGCTCAGCACATTCTATTGCACCCGCGACCGTTAACAATGACTTACGCCATAAATGACAACATTGTCATTATCCTGTCACCCGTCAAACAGGACGCGTTCAGTAGAGTAGCCCTAAAAATACTCTGGAATTCATCTGAACCGCTATGTTCCTGCTAAAACGACTAAGCATCACTACGGTATTTATCCTGACAGGATGCGTCTCGCTGGCCCCTGAATACCAGCGCCCGACGTCACCGGTACCCCAGCAGTTTTCGCTGTCGCGTAATAGCCTGACGCCTGTGGAGGGCATGTATCAGGACACCGGCTGGCGCAACTTCTTCGTCGATCCGCAAATCGCGGGATTGATTACAGAGGCCCTGAAGAACAACCGCGATATAAAAATGGCCGCGCTGAAGGTTGAAGAGGCCCGGGCGCAGTTCAACGTGACGGATGCGGATCGTTATCCTCAGCTGAACGCCTCCTCGGGCATCACTTACAGCGGGGGGCTAAAGAGTGACAAACCCACCTCACAGCAGTACGACGCGGGACTTGCGCTTAGCTACGAACTCGACTTTTTTGGCAAGCTAAAGAACATGAGCGATGCTGACCGACAAAACTTTTTCGCCAGCGAAGAAGCCCGTCGTGCCGTGCATATTTTGCTTGTCGCTAATGTGTCCCAGAGCTATTTCAACCAGCAGCTGGCCTACAAACAGCTGCGTATCGCGCGGGATACGCTGTCAAATTATCAGCAGTCTTACGCCTTCGTTGAGCAACAGCTGGTGACGGGAAGCACGAACGTGCTGGCGCTGGAGCAGGCCCGGGGGCAGATCGAAAGTACCCGGGCAGAAATTGCCAAAAGAGAGGGGGAGCTGGCACAGGCCAATAATGCCCTGCAACTGGTCCTCGGAACGTATCGCGCGCTACCGGGCGACGGCGGAATGAACGCCAGCGATATTGTGCCGGTACAACTACCACCCCATCTTTCATCGGCAATATTGCTGCAGCGCCCGGATATTATGGAGGCGGAGTATCAGCTTAAAGCGGCCGATGCGAATATTGGCGCGGCGCGCGCTGCCTTTTTCCCGTCCATCTCCCTGACCAGCGGGCTTTCAACGGGCAGCACGGAATTATCTGGCCTCTTCACGTCCGGCAGCGGCATGTGGAATTTTATTCCCAAAATAGACATTCCCATTTTTAATGCGGGCAGGAATAAAGCCAACCTGAAGCTGGCCGAAATTCGCCAGCAGCAGTCGGTTGTAAATTACGAACAAAAAATTCAGTCCGCCTTTAAACAGGTCGCCGACGCGCTCGCGCTGCGGGACAGCCTCAGCCAGCAGCTTGCTGCGCAACAGCGGTATCTTGATTCGCTAAACATCACCCTGCAGCGTGCCAGAGGGTTATATACCCGCGGTGCGGTCAGTTATATCGAAGTATTAGACGCGGAACGCGCGCTGTTTTCCACGCAGCAGAACATTCTCGACCTTATTTATGCCCGACAGGTTAATGAAATTAATCTCTTCACCGCACTGGGCGGCGGTTGGGTCGAATAACCATAATTAACTCAACAGGAAAATAATATGCGTAATTCAATGAAGGCCGTTGTATTCGGTGCGATCTCCATGATGTTTTCTGCCGGCCTGCAGGCCGAGGTTCATCAGCATGCAGAGATGAGTGCTACCAGCGAAGGGGCCACAGAGCAGGTTGTCTCCGGGACTGGCATCGTGAAGGACATTGATCCCACAAACAAAAAGGTAACGATCGCTCATGAAGCCATCCCGGAAATTGGCTGGCCCGCCATGACCATGCGTTTCACCTTTACTGACGCAGACGAAAGTATTAAGGCCGTAAAAGTCGGCAACCGTGTGAAATTTTCTTTTGTGCAGCAGGGCAATATCTCTTTACTCAAAAGCATTAAATAGCGAGAAACGGCATGGCATCGTTAAAGGTTAAATATGCTGCAATGATAATCGGCAGCCTTTTTGCGGGAGGGCTGATTGCAGTGACGGCGTGGCAGTATATTTATGCTGCCGAAAAAACAGAAAATACCCCGCCGGAACGAAAGGTGCTTTTCTGGTATGACCCGATGAAGCCCGACGTTAAATTCGATAAACCCGGTAAATCGCCGTTTATGGATATGGATCTGGTGCCGAAATACGCGGATGAGAATGACGATAAAAACGGTGCCGGTATCCGTATAGATCCGACGCAGGTTCAGAACCTGGGATTAAAAATGCAAAAAGTGACCCGCGGCACGCTGAATTATGCCCAGACCATCCCGGCCAACGTCAGTTATAACGAATATCAGTTTGTGATTGTGCAGGCACGATCCGAAGGCTTTGTGGAGAAAGTGTATCCCCTGACGACAGGCGATCGTGTGAAGAAAGGCACGCCGCTCATCGACATTACTATTCCGGAGTGGGTGGAAGCGCAAAGTGAGTTCCTCCTGTTGTCCGGCACCGGTGGCACGCCCACGCAGCTGAAAGGGGTGCTTGAACGGCTTCGTCTGGCAGGCATGCCGGAAGCGGATATTCAAAGGTTACGCTCGACCCGCACGGTCCAGACCCGGTTTACCATCAAAGCCCCCATTGACGGGGTGATCACCGGCTTTGACCTGCGTACCGGGATGAATATTTCGAAAGATAAGGTTGTGGCACAGATTCAGGGGATGGATCCGGTGTGGATCAGCGCGGCCATACCTGAATCCATCGCGTATCTGCTGAAAGACTCCTCGCAGTTTGACATTTCGGTCCCGGCGTACCCGGATACATCGTTTCACGTTGAAAAATGGAACATTTTGCCAAGCGTCGATCCTGCCACCCGTACGCTGCAGGTTCGCTTGCAGGTTTCCAACAAAGACGAACGGCTTAAGCCGGGCATGAATGCATATCTGAAGCTGAACACCCAAAGCCAGGAGATGCTGTTGATCCCCTCCCAGGCCGTTATCGATACGGGTAAAGAACAGCGGGTCATCACCGTTGATGCGGAAGGGCGGTTTGTGCCGAAGCAGATCCACGTTCTGCACGAATCCCAGCAGCAGTCCGCCGTAGGATCCGGCCTGAACGAAGGGGAGTCGGTGGTGGTTAGCGGTCTGTTCATGATTGATTCCGAAGCCAATATTACCGGTGCGCTGGAGCGTATGCGTCAGCCTGAAAAGAGTCATTCAGGCCATTGAGGAGACGACGATGATTGCATGGATTATCCGGCGCGCTGTCGCCAACCGTTTCCTGGTGATGATGGGGGCGCTGTTTCTTAGCGTCTGGGGAACATGGACTATTATCAATACGCCGGTAGATGCCTTACCCGATCTGTCTGATGTTCAGGTGATTATTAAAACGAGCTACCCCGGCCAGGCACCGCAAATTGTCGAAAACCAGGTGACGTATCCGCTCACCACGACCATGCTGTCGGTGCCGGGTGCGAAGACCGTGCGTGGGTTTTCACAGTTTGGTGATTCCTATGTGTACGTTATTTTTGAAGACGGAACCGATCTCTACTGGGCCCGCTCGCGCGTTCTGGAATATCTCAATCAGGTCCAAGGGAAACTGCCTGCTGGCGTCAGTTCGGAAATTGGGCCAGACGCTACGGGCGTGGGCTGGATCTTTGAATATGCGCTGGTGGATCGCAGCGGTAAACACGACCTGTCCGAACTGCGTTCCTTGCAGGACTGGTTCCTGAAATTTGAGCTGAAAACGATCCCGAACGTGGCGGAAGTGGCCTCGGTCGGCGGGGTGGTAAAGCAGTATCAGATCCAGGTCAATCCGCTGAAACTGGCGCAATACGGCATCAGTCTGGCTGACGTGAAGCAGGCCTTGGGATCCTCTAATCAGGAAGCAGGGGGCTCATCGGTCGAAATGGCGGAAGCAGAGTATATGGTCCGGGCCAGCGGTTATCTTCAGACCATTGATGATTTCAATAACATCGTCCTGAAAACCGGCGAGAACGGAGTACCGGTTTATCTGCGTGATGTTGCTCGCGTACAAACCGGGCCTGAAATGCGGCGCGGGATCGCCGAGCTTAACGGCCAGGGAGAGGTCGCGGGCGGCGTGGTGATCCTGCGTTCGGGTAAAAACGCACGTGAAGTGATTACCGCGGTAAAAGATAAACTGGAGACGCTGAAGGCCAGCCTGCCGGAAGGTGTTGAGATTGTTACCACGTACGATCGCAGCCAGCTGATTGACCGGGCCATTGATAACCTGAGTTATAAACTGCTGGAAGAGTTTATTGTGGTGGCCATCGTCTGCGCGCTGTTTCTCTGGCATGTGCGGTCTGCGCTGGTGGCGATTATCTCTCTGCCGCTAGGCCTGTGTATTGCCTTTATCGTCATGCATTTCCAGGGGCTGAACGCCAATATTATGTCCCTGGGCGGGATCGCCATTGCCGTGGGGGCGATGGTGGATGCCGCCATCGTGATGATTGAAAACGCACATAAACGGCTGGAAGAGTGGGGCCATCAGCACCCTGGCGAGCAGATTGATAACGCGACCCGCTGGAAGGTGATCACCAACGCCTCCGTTGAAGTAGGCCCCGCGCTGTTTATTAGCCTGCTGATCATCACCTTATCGTTCATCCCTATTTTTACCCTCGAAGGTCAGGAAGGGCGTCTGTTTGGTCCGCTTGCCTTTACCAAAACGTACGCCATGGCAGGCGCAGCCGCGCTGGCCATTATCGTCATTCCCATTCTGATGGGCTTCTGGATCCGGGGGAAAATTCCTGCCGAGAGCAGTAACCCGCTGAACCGGCTGCTGATTAAAGCCTATCATCCGCTGCTGCTGCGGGTGCTTCACTGGCCAAAAACAACCCTGCTGGTGGCGGCTTTGTCGATCTTCACGGTTATCTGGCCGCTGAGTCAGATGGGCGGCGAGTTTCTGCCGAAGATCAACGAAGGCGATCTGCTGTATATGCCATCAACACTGCCGGGCGTTTCTCCGGCTGAAGCGGCTGCGCTGTTGCAGACCACGGACAAGCTCATCAAAACCGTTCCTGAAGTGGCGTCTGTGTTTGGCAAGACCGGTAAGGCAGAGACTGCAACGGACCCCGCACCGCTTGAAATGGTGGAAACCACCATTCAACTGAAACCCGAGGATCAGTGGCGACCCGGGATGACGATTGACAAGATTATTGAAGAACTCGATAAAACCGTCCGTCTGCCGGGTCTGGCTAACCTCTGGGTGCCGCCGATCCGTAACCGCATCGACATGCTTTCTACCGGGATTAAAAGCCCAATCGGTATCAAGGTGTCAGGCACCGTTCTGGCGGATATCGACGCCACGGCGCAGAGCATTGAAGCGGTCGCCAAAACCGTACCCGGCGTGGTGTCTGCGCTCGCAGAGCGACTGGAAGGCGGGCGCTACATTGATGTGGATATCAATCGCGAAAAAGCGTCCCGCTACGGTATGACGGTGGGGGATGTGCAGCTGTTTGTCTCCTCCGCCATTGGTGGCGAGACGGTAGGGGAAACGGTCGAGGGCGTGGCCCGGTACCCGATCAATATCCGTTATCCCCAGGACTACCGGAACAGCCCGCAGGCACTGAAAGAGATGCCGATCCTGACCCCGATGAAGCAGCAAATCACGCTGGGGGATGTGGCGGACATACGTGTCGTTTCCGGCCCGACGATGCTTAAAACGGAAAATGCCCGACCAACCAGCTGGATCTATATTGATGCCCGCGGCAGGGATATGGTGTCGGTGGTCAATGACCTTAAGACGGCCATCAGCCAGAACGTGAAGCTGAGACCGGGAACCAGCGTGTCGTTCTCCGGTCAGTTTGAGCTGCTGGAACATGCCAATAAGAAACTGAAGCTGATGGTGCCGATGACGGTGATGATTATTTTCATTCTGCTGTATCTGGCATTCCGCCGCGTTGATGAAGCCTTGCTGATCCTGATGAGTCTGCCGTTCGCCCTTGTCGGGGGGATCTGGTTCCTGTACTGGCAGGGCTTCCATATGTCTGTCGCCACCGGCACCGGGTTTATTGCCCTGGCCGGGGTGGCCGCCGAGTTTGGCGTGGTGATGCTGATGTATCTGCGTCATGCCATCGAAGCGAACCCGGCCTTATCCCGACGGGAGACATTCACCGCACAAGCGTTGGATGAAGCCCTGTACCATGGCGCGGTTCTGCGTGTCCGACCCAAGGCGATGACGGTGGCGGTTATTATTGCGGGTCTGCTGCCCATACTCTGGGGAACCGGCACGGGGTCAGAAGTTATGAGTCGGATCGCCGCGCCGATGATTGGCGGGATGATAACAGCGCCGCTGCTGTCGCTGTTTATCATTCCGGCGGCGTATAAGCTTATCTGGTTGCGCAGGTATAAAAAGCAATAAACAGACTCCGCCAGAGATGGCGGGGTTTTACGTTTTACGAGTCTGGTGCAAAAGTTTACGCAAGGCACGATTGTGCAGGGTAAAGAGCAGCATCTTATAGAAAGAAGTAGAGTGGATGCAGTAACCGTTGAGCAGCAGCATAGAGATGCTTATCAGCGCCGCGATGAGACTGACGCCCGGAACACTCGCACCGCTTAGCGCAGTCAGCAGATAGACTGTCGTTAACACAAGGCTTATAACCGCCAGCGTAAGATGCATCTGCACGGCACGCATGAGGCCTTTGCCAATCAGAAACATCGTCATGCCATTAATGCCTGAGAACAGCAGGGCGATCAAAACCACCCATATAAATACGCTTTCTTCAGGCTGCCCGAGGGCGGCGCTGACTTTGTAACCTAACCACAGCTGCGGTATCCCAAAACTGACGATCACCCCAAGGGTACTGAGAACAGCTGGAATGCCCATGGTATAGCATCCCGTGGGTGTCCCGATCAGTTCGGCCAGTTCCGCTTTTAACTGTTGCAGTTGTGCAGTATTGGCCTTGCTGATTCTTACCGCCAGGTCGTTACAGTGGTTTAGTCGACGATATAGTGCTTTAATCATTTGAATATAATGACATAAACGTCATCAGCCCGTCATGCGAAAGAGGTTCAGCCATATGAACTGCGAGCACTGCCGTGAACTCTGTGTTAAGTACGTTATCCGGACGCCCGATCAGTTACGAAAAGCAATTCGTATTGCCAGAAACGCAATCAACGAAGGGATGTTGTCAGAAGTCCTGACAAAGGAAGACTGGAATCAGTACAGCTTCAGTGAGTGCGCTGAAAAGATGATATGGGGTGACATCGTCGATTACCACTTTGCATGCAACTTTTGCGGTACCCAGTTCGTCCTGGGGGCAGAAACGTACCATGGAAGTGGAGGTTACTGGTCGCCAGAGTTTGAAAAGCCTTCCGACATCATTGACTGATTATGATGTGAGAGCAGAGGCTGAGGCACAGGATATGATTTAAGGATTTATCGTATTTAACATAATATACATTATGCGCACCAAGGTTGAATCAGGACGAATCCAGGTTTTCATGGCCGTCATTCCCCTTAGTTGTTGATAGCCGTGAAAACACATTGCTGCGTGGAAAGCTTTGCGACCACCTTCAACTGTTGCGGTACGTAGGACTAGCGCGGTATCAAGACCCGGCGTTAAGGTCAGAAGAGTTGCAGCGAGGATATAAGCAAGAAGTGAATCAGTGACGGGCATTTCCTGTCTCCGAAAGCGATAAACCTACAGAATAATTCACATCTCTGCAACATATATCGAATTTGCTGATTCAGCCATCATCACTCAACTTTCATAAATATGGCATAAGCTTAGCGGATCCTTCTCTCAGCAGAATTCAAAAACAGGTTCAGATACTCATGAACAGCAATCTGCCTCCGGTCGACGAAGAACCGGGCATTCCACCTCCGCATGTCAGTTTCCGTGAAGCCTTTTTATTCTGGCTGAAGCTGGGATTCATCAGCTTTGGCGGGCCGGCCGGACAGATTTCGATAATGCATCAGGAGCTGGTTGAAAACCGACGCTGGATATCCGAACAGCGTTTTTTGCATGCACTGAATTATTGTATGGTGCTTCCGGGCCCGGAGGCGCAACAACTGGCGACCTATATTGGCTGGCTGATGCACCGCACCTGGGGCGGCGTGGTTGCCGGGACACTGTTTGTGCTCCCTTCCCTTTTTATCCTTATTGCCCTGTCGTGGATTTACGTGGCGTATGGCCATTTGTCTGTCGTTACCGGTCTCTTTTACGGCATAAAACCGGCAATTACGGCTATTGTTGTGCAGGCTGCACACCGTATCGGTTCGCGAGCGCTGCGTAACCGCACGCAGTGGGCAATCGCTGCCGCCGCGTTTGTCGCCATTTTCGCCCTCAATGTCCCTTTTCCCGTTATTGTCCTGTCAGCCGCAATGATGGGTTATGTGGGTGGGCGCCTTTTCTCCGACCATTTTGGTCAGGGTAACGCCCATGACGCCAGCCGAAAATACTACGGTGCTGCCATTATTGATGACCATACGCCAGCGGCTCCGCATACGGTTTTCAAATGGTCACGCTTTACCCTGATTATCATTGCCGGTGTTTTTTTATGGGCAACGCCAATGGCGATGCTCTATCTGAGCCTTGGCTGGATGCACCCGTTTACCCAGATGGGCTGGTTCTTTACCAAGGCGGCGCTGCTGACCTTTGGGGGTGCCTATGCGGTACTGCCTTATATCTACCAGGGCGCGGTTGGTCATTATCAGTGGCTCACGCCAACGCAGATGATTGATGGTCTGGCACTGGGCGAAACCACGCCGGGGCCGCTTATCATGGTTGTGGCATTTGTGGGATTTGTTGGTGGCTATGTGAATATGGCGTATGGACCGGATCAGCTTTTCCTGGCAGGCGCTGTAGCGGCCGTGCTGGCGACCTGGTTTACGTTTCTGCCATCGTTTCTATTTATCCTCGCCGGTGGGCCTTTTATTGAAACGACGCACAACAATATTAATTTCACCGCGCCACTCACGGCAATTACCGCAGCGGTGGTTGGCGTGATCCTGAATCTGGCACTCTTTTTTGGCTACCACGTGCTCTGGCCACAGGGTTTTGATGGCAAAATGGACTGGATAGCAGCGGTCGTTGCACTTGCTGCCGCTATCGCACTATTCCGGTTCAAATATAAAGTCACACATGTAATTGCCGCATGTGCGGTAATCGGGTTGATTTTACATCTTTTTCTCAGAACATAGTGCCAGGCTCCGAATAACCGGGGCCTGACAGCCATTCTGACCTTCACGTTTAAAGAAAGTTGAAGCACGTCTGATATACTTCAGTTTTTTTAAAAAGCCGTACTAAGTAAATGGAAATTGAACTGGATAAAAGTTTTAAAGAACGCGTTTTGCATGCTGTTCTTTTCGAAGTGACGGCCAACGTCATCATTGCGCTGTCACTTGCGTGGCTGATGAACGTGTCGGTGCTTCAGTCGGGTTCGTTGTCCGTGATATCTGCACTTGCCGCCACGGCATGGAATTTTGTGTTTAATAAATTCTTTGACGCCTTGCAGAAAAAATATGCGTTTCAACGAACATTTCTCGTGCGTGCAATCCATGCTGTCTGCTTTGAAACAGGACTTATCATTACATTAATTCCTGTCGCGATGGTAATGCTGAATTTAACAGTCACTGAGGCATTTTTTGTCGAGGTCGGTCTGGTACTGTTTTTTCTGCCATACACGATGCTCTTTAACTGGCTTTATGACTACCTGCGTTGGACATTTGTTGGGCGGAAACGGTCCGCCATTTAGCGGCTCTGTATTTTAACAGGAGGAAGGAAAAATGCGTTGTAACTTAATTAAAGCAGTATGTCTTACTTTAGCGGTTTCTGCAGCCGGAACTGCCCTGGCAGTTCAGAAAGCGTCTCAGGGCGGTATTACTCTTTTTGCTGAAAAGCAATCCCAGGGAAGTCAATGGGATAGCACAACTGGCGAAGCGCAGTACATGGTTAGCTACAAGGTGACACTGAATAACGCGTCTGATAAAAGTATTGAGCCAGGCAAAGACAATAAAATGTGTTTCTTCCTGTTTGATAAAAACGGCAAATCATTTATGAGTACCGGTATCGAACTGGAGATGCTGAAAAAATACAAGCCGATGGATAACCGTACGGGAATGGTGTATTTCAGCAGTTCGAACCCTGACATTTTGAATATGCCATTTGTCCGTTTCGGCATTGGACAGGATTGCACAAAAGGATGATGTTCGCCGCCTGACGGCCATAATATCGAGGCGGTCTGTCATGCACCGGACTGATTCATGATGGCTTTTGTGCGGGTTTCTCTGCCGGTGCTGCGAACCAGTTTTCTTCCGCGACGACGACCGCACCTTCCGGCTGCATCACGAAGTTTGGCGACATAATCTGCACGTTGAACTCGTTGAAAACGTCCTGAATGTTACTGTGGAGCTCATTGCGGGCTTCGGCAAGTGACTGTCCGGGCTGCAATTTTACCTGCAGCTCATAGGCAATGTACCAGTCCATCAGCCCCAGCTGACGCACCAGGGGCTGCTGCGAAGGGTCAACACATTTCGACCGTCTCGCCGCCATCTCCAGCATGGCATGAACCTGTCGCCACGGCGTGTCATAGCCAATCGTCACGCCAATCGTCAGGTTCACGCCACCGTCAGGATTCTGTACGCTCAGATTGGTGATTTTTCCGCTCACCACCACCGCATTGGGTACGGTCACAACATAGTTCTCGCGGGTGATGATCTTGGTCGCCAGCATGCCTATCTCCGTGACCAGCCCTTCGTTATCCGCCACCCGTATAACATCTCCTTTCCTCAACGCTCGTGAGTAGATCAGTACCAGTCCGCTCATCGCATGGTTCATCACGCCTGCCGAACCCAGGGTAAGCATCAGGCCAAAGAAGACGCTAATGCCTTTAAACGCCAGCGAATTCGCTCCCGGTAAAAACGGATAGGCCGCAGAGAGGGCAAATAACCACACCACGACAGAAATCAGTTTACGCGTAGCTCCCACGGTTTCAGGATGAATGCCCGGCAGCTGCAGGCGCCCTGCTTCCACCTGATTTAACAACACCTTCAGGAGCTTCAGAATAAAGGCGGTAATCACAAAGATGATCAGGACAATCATAATTCCCGGCATGGCTGAGACAATCGACAGCGCAATATCCCGCAGAACGCGCATGGTCCAGTCGCCTAACGATGCACCCCAGACGCGTGTCCAGGGGAACAAGCTGAACGCCCAACTCAGCCAGAGATACAATCCGAGAATGCCCAGTAAAATCATCAGCAAAGCATACAAACGAGCCTCAATTGCGCCGACAAACTTACGCCAGCTCTGCGGGATGACGCTGCGGTTTTCAAGAATGCGGCGACGGCAGACATTGCGAACCCAGCGCCACGACCGCCACGCCCCGTACCAGAAAAGAGACAGAACCAGCAGCCCGACGACCGTTTTCCCGGCGGAGAGCGCCAGCCAGCCGGTGTCATATTGATCGCGAAGCGCCGTACGTTGCGCCTCCATCCGCGCCAGCACGCGCTGAGCGGCCTGGTCGAGAGTCAAATCGTCCCCCTCATCCAGGTCCGCCTGCGTAAGCAATAAAACAGGCTTATTGTTCATGACAATCAGCCTTCCCTGCTGGTTGTAACGGGTGACGGGAACAATTTTCAGCGGCTCACGTACGTCCTGCTGCGTAAAATTGCGCAGGGTATGGCGAATACGTAACACGCGTTCTTCAGGCGTCGTGAGACCAAATTTGGCCTGCAACATCACAATCGGTTGATGAAAAATATAAACGGTTCGGGCCCGCTCCTGCTCAGTAGGCTCCTGGCGTGGCTCGGCGGCGATGCCAGTAAATGAGATGACCGAAAGCACGCAGGATAATAATGCGAGCAGGACCTTATTCATTTCCACCCCCTGAAACGCAACTTATTGTTATTTTTCAATTGCCCCAGAGAATGGCGAGTCTCTGCATGTTGAGCATAGACCAGCGTCGCGCTTATGCAACATCACTACTATGCATGATACTGCTTGTATTTGCATGATATTGCCTATTAAGATACGTTTCAGAGCTGAAAACCGATACTTCAATTATTAACGTGCAAGTTCATGCACCATCACGCAACGAGGTATGTATGACACAACAGTTGATTTTAATCGCGGGCCCCTGGCGCAGCGGGACTGATGGCGACCAGGCCAAAATGGATGAAAACCTTGCCCGTCTGGAAAACGCAGCATTAGCCGTATACCAGCGTGGCCACGTTCCGGTGATTGGTGAATGGCTTGCGCTACCGCTGGCAAAGGCCGCTGGTTCAACGTCCATTGGGGATGAAATCAGTGAAGCGATGCTCTATCCCGTTGCACACCGGCTTATTGGGAAATGCGACGCGATTTATCGTATTGCCGGTGCGTCTAAGGGAGCTGATATGGATATCGAGGTTGCCCGTAAGCTCGGGCTGAACGTTTACACCTCATTAGAAAGCATCCCTCAGGCCTGAGGACGCGCCTGAACCTGCCTGCTGATCACAGGCAGGTTCAAGGGTTATTCTGGATCTGAGGTCGTCACCACGGAGACGCCCTTCTCCCTTACCGCGCTAATCCAGGCGCGATCGGTATCATCTTCCACGACAATCGTATTGGCCAGCGATAGTTCGCCAATCACAAACGATGACGCGGTGTTAATTTTTTCTGGCGATGCCAGGACCACTGTCTCGGCGGCCCTGCAGGAAAATGCACGTTTGATGCACGCCTCTTCGAAGTCGCCGGTGGTAAGCCCCGCTTCTGGATGGATGCCGGTAACCCCCATGAAGAACAGATCCGCATGGATATTGTCGATGCCTTCAATGGCCGCTGCGCCTACCGTCACGATGGAGTGTTTGTACAGACGTCCTCCGATCAGGATCACTTCAATCGAAGGATGCTCGACGAGCCCAAGGGCAATGCTCGGGCTGTGTGTGACCACGGTAATGCGTAAATCCGCCGGTAAATACGCGATCAGTTCCGACGTAGTTGTGCCGCCGTCGACAATCACCACCTGCCCAGGGGAAATGAGCTTTGCGCCTTTGCGGGCCACATTTTTTTTCGCGTCCATCTTCACCGATTTACGCTCGGCAAACGGCACAGTAGCCGACGAGGCCGGCAGCGCACCGCCATGGACACGCTGCAAACGCCCTTCCGCCGCCAGTTCGCGGAGATCACGACGAATGGTGTCTTCTGACACCGCGAAATGTGCGCTGAGCGCTTTAGACTGGACCTGGCCTTCAGCGGCAAGCTTCTCGAGGATTAATTGTTTTCGCTGACTGGTGAGCATTGTGGATTCCTGATATTGCACGTTTTACCTTGAATGTGCATGATAATGCTGTTTATGACGATCACTCTACGTAAGGAGCAGCAAACGTGCAATCGAAACGTGCAGATGTGCGCATCATTGAAAATGAAACCCTGTCGGATAACTGGTACATCCTGAAAAAGTACACCTTTGAGCTGCAGCGACGCGACGGCGAATGGCAGCGGCAAAGCCGCGAAGTGTATGACCGGGGAAACGGGGCCACGATACTGCTCTATAACCGTGATAAAAGAACGGTGATCCTGACGCGCCAGTTCCGCTTTCCGGTCTTTATCAATGGCCATGAGGACGACCTTATCGAGGCCGCTGCCGGGCTGCTGGATAACATGGATCCCGAAAGCCGCATCAAGGCGGAAGCGGAAGAAGAGACCGGATATCGTGTCTCCCGTGTTGAGAAAGTCTTTGAAGCCTACATGAGCCCAGGCTCCGTCACGGAAAAACTCTATTTTTATATCGCAGAGTATCACCCGCAGGATCGGGCCAGCGCGGGCGGCGGCATCAAGTCAGAGGGAGAAGATATCGACGTGCTGGAAATGCCGCTGGATGAGGCCTTGCGCGGTATTGATACCGGCAGGATTGTCGACGGCAAAACGATCATGCTGCTTTACCATATCGCGCTGAAAGGCGTTCTGTAGTCACTGCGTCGGTTGAGACCTGCCCCAGTGCGGGTCTCTGCCTGTGCTATTCTTGCTGATGAATTCAACACGGAGAGGCAAAAATGGCCGACTGGAACCCTTCGCTTTATCTGCAATACGGTGCCGAACGCACGCGCCCTGCTGCTGAACTGCTCGCCAGAATTCCACTGGATGAGGTGTCCACCATCGTTGATTTAGGCTGCGGACCGGGAAACAGCACCGCGCTGTTGAAGCATCGCTGGCCTTCCGCCCACATCACTGGTGTTGATAACTCACCGGCGATGCTCGAAGAGGCGCGCCAGGCGTTGCCCGATTGCCACTTTGTTGAGGCCGATATCCGGCAGTACAAGCCAGGCCAGCCGCTGGGCCTGATTTATGCGAATGCCTCGCTACAGTGGATCCCTGACCATTACGATCTCCTGCCGCATCTGGTTTCGCTGCTGAAGCTAAACGGCGTGCTGGCGATCCAGATGCCGGATAACTGGCTTGAACCGACACACGTTTCGATGCGTGAAGTGGCTGTTGAACAAGGTTATCCGGATCGTGGTCGTGAACCTCTGCCCGGTGTCCATGCGTATTACGATATTCTGACGGAGGCAGGCTGCGACGTGGATATCTGGCGCACGACCTACTTCCATAAAATGGGATCGCATCAGGCGATTATTGACTGGGTCAGCGCCACGGGGCTGCGTCCGTGGTTACAGGAGTTGAACGAAAGCGAGCAGAAGCAGTTCCTGCAACGCTACCATGAACTGCTGGAAGAGCAGTATCCGCTTCAGGAAAACGGGCAGATACTGCTGGCATTTCCACGCTTGTTTATCGTTGCGCAACGTCAGCCATAAGTCGGCTCAGGAGCGGGCCTCTTTCAGCAACTGCTGAATGACTTTTTCCTGCTGGTCATAATTGCCTTCGCCAAAGGAGGTGTAGCGCAGTTGCCCTTTGGCATCGAAATAGTAGTGTGCGGGCCAGTACTGATTCCCGAAGGCGTTCCAGATCTTATAGTTATTATCCGTGACCACCCGATACGGGAGCTGCCATTTCGTCACCGCTTTTTGTACCGAGGCGAGCGGTTTTTCCCACGGGTATTCCGGCGTATGCACACCTATCACCACCAGACCCTGCGCCTGGTACTTTTTGGCCCAGTCGCGAACGTGCGGGAGCGTATGCTGACAGTTGATGCAGTCCCACGTCCAGAAATCAATCAATACTACCTTCCCCCGCAGAGAGTCAGACGTGACAGGGTCACCATTAACCCATCCTGTTCCGCCGCTTAAGGAGGGTAACTGGCTGCTGGGTTCGGTCATCACCACCGGCTGAAGCTTCACCGGTGCCGTTGCGGGTTTCGCCAGCGTCAGGAGCGAATTTTCCAGACGGTCTGCGACCCCGTTAGCGCCTTTCAGAACGGACGTCATCCCGGTGGCGTTAAACGCAACGGTCGCTAACATGACCACGCCCGCCCCCTTGCGTAACCTTTCCATCAATGCCGATCTGGCGCGCAGGGGTGCCATCAGCGCGCGACCACCGATAACCAGCAGCCCCAGCATCAGCGCGCATCCGCTGCCGTAAGCGGCCAGCAGTGCCCCCGTGGCAATGGCGGAGTGACCGGCAATATTCAGGCTGAAGATGGCACCCAGAATCGGTCCGGCGCACGGCGACCAGAGCAACCCGACGGCCAGCCCTGCCAGAAATGCGGAGAGAGTACCGCGCGTCTGTCCGCTGCGTGTGTTGAGAAGATTACCTGCGCTGACGGCCGGTCCGGCAATACGCTGGGCGAATGTCGGGAAGATGAGTGCCAGCGCGGCTATCGCCAGTACAACCAGTGCGACCCAGCGCCCTGCTATCGTCGCCTGGGCGATCCAGTTGCTGGCGGCGGTAGCCACCAGTGCCACGAGGGTGAACATTACAATCATCCCCGCGAGCAACGCCAGAATATGCCGTCGTTGCCCCTGGAACCCGGCAAACAGCAGTGGAATAACCGGGAGTGTGCATGGGCTGAGCAGGCTTATCATCCCGCCCAGAAAAGCGATTATCAGAAACATAGTGACCTCACATTACAGATGCCCTGCGAAGCTGCAGTGAGGTTATTTCACCGTGTTGATATGTTCAGGATGTGTGCAAATCAGCGCGAATTGTCTGCGCGCGTATCATGAAGGCTGTCCGATACAAAACCGTACAATTACCCGCGCGGCAGCGTAATCGAAACGTCCAGCCCACCCTCGGCGTGGTTCGCCAGATGCAATTTCCCGCCTAACTGCGCAGTCAACTGGGCGGCGATCGCCAGCCCTAATCCGGTGCCCCCAGTGTCGCGGTTTCGTGAGGTTTCCACCCGATAAAACGGCTGCAATACCGCCTCCAGTTCGGCGTCCGGTATCCCCGGTCCGCCATCGCGAATGGCGATCGTGACATGATGGGCATCTGAATGAATCGTAATGACGGCGTAGTCGCCAAATTTCAGCGCATTATCCAGCAGATTGGTCATCACCCGGCGTAGCGCCTGCGGACGCGTGACCACGGGCAGACGGGCATCGATTGCCTGAAGCTGCACGTTTTTCCCGATGTCCTGGTAATCGCTGGCGATGCTGTTTATCCAGGCATTCAATTCAAGCTTGAGCGAGGTCTCTTCCAGAGATTCTGATGACCGGGCATACGCTATTCCTTCCCGCACCAGGCGCGTCATATTGTCCAGGTCGTTGAGCAACTTGTCCCGCAGTTCCGGCTGGTCCGCCATTTCGACGCGTAACTTCATGCGCGTTATCGGGGTCTGAAGGTCGTGCGATACGGAAGCCAGGATCTGCGCGCGCTCTCGCAGGTAAGACTGGATACGCGCCTGCATCGCATTAAAGGCGTGTGCGGCCCGTTGCACCTCGACTGGCCCTGTCTCGGTCATCGGCGAGCTTGCTGCCGGGTCAAGGGAATCCACCGCCCGGGTAAACTGAGAAAAGGGTCGAATAACCTGGCGCACGGCAATCCATGAGCAGAACGCCAGAAGCAGCAGCTGCAACACAAGCACTACAGGCAGCCAACTGGCGACCGGAGGCATTCGGGGGATAAGGTCAATGGTTAGCGGCGAACCATCGCTCAGCGTAAGGTGGGCCTGAATATGGGAAACCGGCCCCGGCACGGCAGTAAACGTCAGTGGCCAGGTTGCCGACAGCGCCTCTGTCAGGGTGCGGATGGCATCCTGCGAGCGTTTGTCATGCGGTGCAGGCCCCGGTTCACCGGTGCCCAGAATGTAGCGATAGTTCCCCCGCGCCAGTCGTTCCAGCCAGGCTGGACGCTCCTTTGCGGGAAGCCGGTCGAGGATGGCCACACTGGTGGAAACGTCATATTCCAGGTTGCCGAGCATCACCGTGCGGGCGCTGCGCATCCGCTCAAGCATGACCAGCGTGAGGCTGAGCGCGTTGGCCAGCAGGAGCCCCAGCATCACGATGATCAGCAGTCGCGTCAGTAACGAGCGTGGCCAGAGCCTCATTCATTGGCCTCTTTGATGATCACCGGCATGGTAAAAACGTACCCTTCGCTGCGAACGGTCTTGATGTAGGCCGGCGTGCGGGCATCTTCATTCAGTCGCTGACGAACCCGACTGACCAGAAGGTCAATCGAGCGCTCAAAGAGTTCAGCATCTCGCCCCTGGGTCAGGTTAAGCAACTGATCGCGGCTCAGCACACGCTGAGGATGGTCTAGGAACACGCGCAGAAGTCGGTATTCCGCCCCGCTGAGTGCCACAATCATCCCTTCGCTGTCGATCAGGTGACGGGCAACGGTGTCCAGTTGCCAGTCGCCGAACATCACCAGGCGCCCGGCCTCGGTCACCTGCAGATTGGGTGGCATGGTGCGAAAACGGCGCAAAATGGCTTTGATACGCGCCAGCAGTTCGCGCGCAACAAAGGGCTTCACGACATAGTCATCGGCCCCCATTTCCAGCCCCAGGATCCGGTCTGTCTCTTCGTTGCGCGCGGTCAGCATCAGGATCGGCAGATCTTTATGTTTACCGCTGCGCAGTCCCCGGCAGAGCGTTAATCCGTCATCGCCTGGCATCATCACGTCCAGCACCACCAGATCGACATGCTGTTTATCTAGCACGGCCCGCATCTCTTTGCCGTTCGCCGCGCCAGACGCGCGATAGCCCGACTTGACGAGATAGTCGACAATCAATTCACGAATATCCCTGTCGTCATCGACGACAAGAATATGATCAATATGCTCCACCGGGATCTCCTGACTGAGGGGTAACGTATTGAAAATAGCACATATCACAGCTTATCCGCGTCGATAACCGCCTTGACGAAATCCTGCGGATCCTCCTGCGGCGGGTTGTGCCCCACGGTGGCCCCAAAGGTGCGGTGTTCATATTTACCGGTGAATTTACCGGCATAGGCTTGCGGCGCAGGATGTGGCGCCCCGTTGTTGCCGCCTTCGATGGTGATTGTCGGAACGGTGATATTTGGCAATGTCGCCAGCTTCTGCTCGTAGCTGTCGTATTTACGCTCGCCTTTTTCAAGCCCTAAACGCCAGCGATAGTTGCTGAGCGTAACCGCGACGTGATCGGGGTTATCCAGGGATTTTGCGCTGGCGTTAAAGGTCGCATCGGAAAACTTCCAGTCTGGTGAGGCCTGAGACCAGATCAGACGGGCGAAGTCATGGGTGTTTTTGGCATAGCCTTCGGCACCGCGTTCTGTTGCGAAATAGAACTGATACCACCACTGCTGCTCTGCTTTTGGCGGCAACGGCTGTTTACCAATCTGCTGGCTGCTGATGAGATAGCCACTTACCGAAACAAGGGATTTGACGCGTTCAGGCCACAGCGCCGCGACAATATCCGCCGTACGGGCGCCCCAGTCATATCCCGCAAAAACAGCCTGCTTAATGTTGAGGGCATCCATCAGGTTAACGATATCTTTAGCCATGGCCGAAGGCTGGCCGTTACGCGGCGTGCTTGCTGACAGGAAGCGCGTGGTGCCGTAGCCGCGCAGCGAAGGCACAATGACCCGGTAGCCTTTTGCCGCCAGCGCGGGTGCAACTTCGGCATAGCTGTGAATATCGTAGGGCCAGCCATGTAACAAAATCACCGGCTGTCCCTCTTTTGGTCCGATATCGACATAGCCGATATTCAGATCGCCAGCGTTAATTTGCTGAGGGTGATCGAAGGCTGCGGCAACATCTTTGCCGGTGACTTCGGCCTGACAGGACATGACGGTGCCAAGAGAAACGGTTAACGCCAGGGTTGAATACGCGAGTTTGCTGAACATGTTGGTATCTCCGGTTAAGAACAGTTGACGGGGATATAACAACACGCGTTTGTATAGCGGATATGTGCGAAAGGGGGGTTATTGCAATCCTGTGTATGTATCCGGTACGCAGATACAGTGTGATACAAACACAGGTGATTCAGGCTTACAGCGAGAGGCGGTAACGTACGTAATCGTCTGCTTCACCGTATTTGTCATAGAGTTTACGCGCCGGGTTGTTCTCCCGGGTCACCCAATACAGTTTCGACCACCCTTCGCGCTTGCCTTCCGCTATCAGGGCATCAATGAGCGCCTTCCCGGCCCCCGCACCGCGTTCAGTGGCATCGACAAAAAGATCTTCCAGGTAGCAAACGGGGGCCGTTGACCAGGTGCCTTCGTGGAGAATGCACATCGCGAAACCAATGATCTTTTCGTCTTTCTCTACTACGCGGCAGAACATCGGTGAATGCGCTGAGAGCGCCCTTTCCCATGTCGATGCGGTAACCGATTCATCAAGAAAGCAGTCATAAAAATGGGTATACCCGTCCCATAGCGGTCGCCACTGGGAGTAATCATCTGCGTGTAAAGGTCTTACGATAACTGTCATGTTTTTCTCACTTTACGGCGCTATAAACTGCTGACAAAGTGCATGGTGTATGTTTCGCCCGGCGGCGCTACGCTTGCACGGGCCTACAATGAATTGGGAAGTGTAGGCCGGGTAAGCGCAGGGTATGAACCGGAAACATGGGTGACACTTTAGACCGGATACATGGGTAACAGTTATAACTGGCATAGAAGAGGAGACTCGCT
>NZ_LOMM01000015.1:21980-81462 GCF_001605945.1 Enterobacter sp. SENG-6 | reverse complement strand
GTTGAGCTAACCGATACTAATGAACCGTGAGGCTTAACCTTACAACGCCGAAGATGTTTTGGCGAAGAGAGACAGATTTTCAGCCTGATACAGATTAACAGAATTTGCCTGGCGGCTTTAGCGCGGTGGTCCCACCTGACCCCATGCCGAACTCAGAAGTGAAACGCCGTAGCGCCGATGGTAGTGTGGGGTCTCCCCATGTGAGAGTAGGGAACTGCCAGGCATCAAATTAAGTAGTAAGCCGGTGCATAAATCCGGTGGTTACAGCAGTCTTCGGTGGAGCGGTAGTTCAGTCGGTTAGAATACCTGCCTGTCACGCAGGGGGTCGCGGGTTCGAGTCCCGTCCGTTCCGCCACTTATTAAGACATTAAGCCTGCCTTATCGGCAGGCTTAATGGCAAAAAACTTTAGGGGCGTAGCTCAGTTGGTAGAGCACCGGTCTCCAAAACCGGGTGTCGCGAGTTCGAGTCTCTCCGCCCCTGCCATATAGAATCCTTTGCTTCGGCAAAGGATTTTTTTTGCCTTCAACATGGCCAAAATCCCTTCCTAATCAAAAACTGCAGCCAGCTATTATGCTGGCTGGTAAATCATTCCATAATATTGATTTTTAATAGATCTTTTATCTGCGATTGCTTATCGCTGTTCTGCAGCCAGATTGCATACAGCGGCCTGGAAAGCGTAGTGGAATCCAGTACGGTATGGAGTCCCGGTTTACTGTCTGCCCAGCAAACGGGTAACCACGTGCAGCCCTTTAGCAAGGAAAGCTGTTGGCAGGCGATCTCCGCTGAGCTGGTTGTTAACTGTGGAACATCGTCAGGGGCGATCAAACCGGTTTCATGCTGTTGAAAATCGGGGCCCCATTCAAGCCGCAGATAGGTTAGATCGGACTTCATCATCGCAGGCTCAGACGCATACAGAGCCAGACCAAACTGCCCAACAATCTGGCTGCTAAATTCGTCCATCTTGGGGGCTTCAGTGGTGATCAGCAGATCAAGCTGGCGCTCGTGAAGTTGCTTAACCAGCGACTGGCGTTGCGCAATTCTGGCCTCGAATTGCAAATGCCCATGCGAATGGTATAACCGCGAAAGCCACTGACTGAGCATACATTCCCACAGGGAGGCGCTGGCCCCAATCGAGAACTCATTGTGCCTGGACGTATGAGCCACCTCTTTACGGGCCGCCTGCCAGGTATTCATCAACGTTTCTGCATACGGGAGCAGTTTCTCACCGGCTGGCGTTAAGCGGATATTGTTGCGGTGACGGGTAAATAGATTCACACCCAATTGATTTTCCAGCTGTCGAATACGAAAACTGACCGCTGACTGCGTCAGATAGAGGGCTTCAGCTGCTCGCCCGAAGTGGCGTGTCCTGCTCACTTCAAGGAAAGTTTTTAGCAATTCCGTATCCACATCTTTCTCCACAAAATTATTTGTCGTTATGATTTAAATGTTTTGTTTTACACTCTGTCAAGCGTAACTAATACTCCGCGCCATAAATAGCTCGGCCAAAGAATTAGGAGCGTGTAGGATGGCGGAAAGCTTTACGACGACTAATCGTTTTTTCGACAATAAAAATTATCCACGCGGGTTCTCTCGTCACGGCGATTTCACCATCAAAGAGGCGCAATTGCTTGAGCGTCATGGTTATGCCTTTAACGAGCTGGATCTGGGTAAACGTGAGCCTGCGACTGAAGACGAAAAACAGTTTGTTGCTGTTTGTCGCGGTGAGCGTGAGCCGCAGTCTGAAGCAGAACGTGTATGGATCAAGTACATGGCACGCATCAAGCGTCCAAAGCGTTTCCATACGCTGTCTGGCGGTAAGCCGCAGATGGAAGGTGCTGAAGACTACACCGAGTCTGACGACTAAGTTGATGAGAAAAGGAGCTTCGGCTCCTTTTTTTATGCCAGTAATTTTTGCATGTGCAGCAACAACCGATCTATGGCGCGATAGCTCAGCGCTTCCTGCAGATGGTGTCTTTCAATCTCTGGGTCTCCTTTCACATCGGCAATAGTGCGAGCCACTTTCAGCAGGCGCTGCCATGCACGGATCGAGAGCCCAAATCGCGTCAATGTCTCTTCAAGCCAGCAGGCATCCTCAGCCTTAAGATGGCAAAACTGCCGAATCTCAGCATTATCCAGACGCGCATTCAGCTTATGTTGACGAGCGTACTGTCGGGCCTGTGAGGCGATAACCCGTTCGCGAACCTTCGCTGTGCTCTCACCGCGTATCGTTGTTTGGCTGAGCAAACCTGGGGGCGGTAATGGGATCTCCAGGGATAAATCAAAACGATCGAGGAAAGGGCCTGACAGCTTACCCAGATAGCGCAGCGTCTGCTCAGGTGTGCAGCGATTATGATTCCCCTGATAATGGCCTGATGGGCTGGGGTTCATGGCAGCAACCAGCTGGAACTGTGCCGGGTAGCTTATTTTGGCGCGCGTGCGGGAGATATGGATCTCGCCAGATTCGATAGGTTCCCGCAGGGCATCCAGTACGCGGCGTTCAAACTCAGGCAGTTCATCAAGGAACAGGATGCCATTGTGTGCCAGCGAGATCTCTCCCGGCCCCGGAATGGAGCCCCCTCCGACCATGGCCGTCAGGGAGGCACTGTGATGGGGAGAGCGAAAAGGGCGTCGTCGCCACTGTTTTTGCAATGATGCAGAGCTCACCAGGCTAAATATCGCTGCGCTTTCAAGTGCCTCATGATTATTGAGTGGTGGCAATAACCCATTCAGCCTGCTCGCCAGCATGGTTTTCCCTGTTCCCGGCGGGCCAATCAGCAACAGGTTATGTCCTCCGGCTGCGGTGATCTCCAGTGCCCGCTTCCCCTGCTCCTGCCCGATAATATCGCTGAGGTCGTCCGGGCTTTCAGGCAGGATATCTCCGGTTTCCTCTGGCTCGGAGAGCGGATGTCGGCCTTCAAGGTGCGCGCAGACTTCCTGTAAATGCCCCGCGACCAGGCACCCTTTCTCGGCAATCAGGCTCACTTCTGAGGCATTTTCATTGGCTACAATAATTTGTCGACCGGCATGAATGGCTTCCAGCGCACCAGAGATGGCACCAGGAACGCCTCTTAACGCGCCTGTAAGCGCCAGTTCGCCAATGAACTCGTACGAGCCTAGCCTCGCAGTGTTGAGCTGCTCAGAGGCTGCGAGAAGCGCAATAGCGATAGGTAAATCGTATCGTCCTCCCTCCTTGGGCAGATCTGCGGGAGCAAGGTTGATCGTGATCTTCTTTGCGGGAAAGGTATAACCGCTATTGATAATTGCGCTGCGAACCCGATCTCTGGCTTCTTTGACCGTGGTTTCTGGCAAGCCGACAAGTGTTAGCCCAGGGAGCCCATTACTCAGATGAACCTCCACAGAAATAAGCGGTGCCTTTACTCCGATAGCCGCACGCGTGTAAACAACTGACAGTGACATAAGCACCTCCTCAGTGAGTCACTATGTCAGTATTGATTCTGCCTGTTGAGCATCAGTTAGCTGATTTACGACGCTCATTCCTGCTTTTTAGCGACATAGTGTAACTATTTCACTCATTCGGAAGCCCTCTCGCAAAGAGAAGGACGGAACGCGGCAGAGCGCTAAAACACGCCAAAAAAATGAAAAATATTCACTATCTAATTTCCTTATATAAAACAAAGCTTTTCAGGAATATGATTTGCCTGCTAATCAAATCCGTCATAAATAAATCTTGTGTTTGGTTTGATAACTGTGATAACTCTTTAGGCATTCCTTCGAACAAGATGCACAAAGAACCGAAAATGACAGCCCTTCTACTAGTGATTAGCCTGGTCGTGATTAGCGTGGTGGTGATTATTATCCCACCGTGCGGGGCTGCACTTGGACAAGGAAAGGCTTAGAAATCAAGCCTTAACGAACTAAGACCCCCGCACCGAAAGGTCCGGGGGTTTTTTTATGACTAAAAAACTTAAACGAGGAGCAGAGAATGACAAATAGCACAAAATTCTGTTTCTCCCGATTTATGACGGGGAACTAACTATGAATGGGGCACAGTGGGTAGTACATGCGTTGCGCGCACAGGGAGTCGAAACCGTCTTTGGTTATCCGGGAGGCGCAATTATGCCGATTTACGATGCACTGTATGACGGCGGCGTGGAACACCTCTTGTGCCGACACGAGCAGGGCGCAGCCATGGCGGCCATTGGCTATGCACGTGCCACCGGTAAAACGGGCGTCTGCATGGCAACGTCTGGACCGGGCGCCACAAACCTGATCACCGGTCTGGCTGACGCGCTGCTCGATTCCGTTCCCGTGGTGGCGATCACCGGCCAGGTGGCCTCACCCTTCATCGGTACCGATGCCTTCCAGGAAGTCGATGTGCTCGGCTTGTCGCTGGCCTGCACCAAACACAGCTTCCTCGTGCAGTCCCTCGAAGAACTGCCAGGCGTGATGGCGGAAGCGTTCCGTATTGCCAGCTCTGGCCGTCCTGGCCCGGTTCTGGTGGATATCCCGAAAGATATTCAGGTCGCACTCGGCGAGCTGGAACCGCACTTCTCCACCGTTGAGAGTGACGATGCGTTCCCGCATGCGGCAGTCGAAGAGGCGCGTCGGATGCTGGCGCAGGCAGCCCAGCCGATGTTGTACGTCGGCGGCGGCGTTGGCATGGCACAGGCAGTTCCGGCCCTGCGCGAATTTATCGCGGTAACGCAAATGCCTGCCACCTGCACGCTGAAAGGGTTGGGCGCAGTGGATGCTGACTACCCATACTACCTTGGCATGCTGGGGATGCACGGCACCAAAGCGGCAAACCTGGCGGTGCAGGAGTGTGATTTGCTGATTGCCGTCGGTGCCCGTTTTGACGATCGCGTGACCGGCAAGCTGAATACCTTCGCGCCAAACGCCAAAGTTATCCATATGGATATCGACCCGGCGGAAATGAACAAACTGCGTCAGGCGCATGTTGCGCTGCAGGGCGATCTCAACACGCTGCTGCCGGCGTTACAGCAGCCTTTGAATATCGGTGAGTGGCGCCAGCACACGGCTGAAATGCGTGCCAAGCACGCCTGGCGTTACGACCATCCGGGTGAGGCCATCTATGCGCCGCTGCTGTTGAAGCAGTTGTCTGACCGTAAACCGGCAGACAGCGTAGTGACGACCGATGTCGGCCAGCACCAGATGTGGTCTGCACAGCACATGACCTACACCCGCCCGGAAAACTTCATCACCTCCAGCGGATTAGGCACGATGGGCTTCGGCCTGCCTGCCGCGGTGGGTGCTCAGGTTGCCCGTCCAAACGATACGGTCATCTGTATCTCCGGTGACGGCTCCTTCATGATGAACGTTCAGGAGTTGGGCACCGTTAAGCGTAAACAATTGCCGCTGAAGATCGTGTTGCTCGATAACCAGCGTTTAGGGATGGTTCGCCAGTGGCAGCAGCTGTTCTTCGAGGAGCGCTACAGCGAAACCACCCTGACTGATAACCCCGATTTCCTCACTCTGGCCAGCGCCTTTGGCATTCCTGGACAGCACATCACCCGTAAAGACCAGGTTGAAGCGGCACTCGACACCATGCTGTCAAGCGAAGGGCCTTACCTGCTTCATGTCTCAATCGACGAGCTTGAGAACGTCTGGCCGTTGGTACCGCCAGGTGCCAGTAACTCACAAATGCTGGAGAAATTATCATGATGCAACATCAGGTCGCCGTTCAGGCTCGCTTCAATCCAGAGACATTAGAACGCGTTTTGCGCGTGGTCCGTCATCGTGGCTTTCAGATTTGCTCTATGAATATGGAGACGGCCACTGACGCCCAAAATATCAGTATCGAATTAACCGTTGCCAGCCCGCGCCCGGTCGACTTACTGTTTAGTCAATTATCAAAGCTGGTGGATGTTGCCCATGTTGCCATCTGCCAGAGCACAACCACATCACAACAAATCCGCGCCTGAGCGTGACAGGAAGAGAAAATGACGACAAAAAAAGCTGATTACATTTGGTTCAATGGTGAGATGGTTCGTTGGGAGGACGCGAAGGTCCACGTGATGTCCCATGCGCTGCACTACGGTACGTCTGTGTTTGAAGGCATCCGTTGCTACGATTCTCACAAAGGGCCAGTGGTGTTCCGTCATCGTGAACATATGCAGCGTCTGCATGACTCAGCCAAAATTTATCGTTTCCCGGTTTCTCAGAGCGTTGATGAGCTGATGGAAGCCTGCCGCGAGGTGATTCGTAAGAACAACCTGACCAGCGCCTATATTCGTCCGCTGGTCTTCGTGGGTGACGTGGGCATGGGCGTAAACCCGCCAGCCGGTTACACCACAGACGTGATCATTGCTGCGTTCCCGTGGGGGGCGTACCTGGGTGCAGAAGCGCTGGAGCAAGGGATCGACGCAATGGTCTCGTCCTGGAACCGCGTGGCGCCTAATACCATCCCAACTGCGGCCAAGGCGGGCGGTAACTACCTCTCCTCACTGCTGGTCGGCAGTGAAGCGCGCCGCCACGGCTATCAGGAAGGCATCGCGCTGGATGTGAACGGTTATATCTCTGAAGGCGCAGGTGAAAACCTGTTTGAAGTGAAAGACGGTATCCTGTTCACCCCGCCGTTTACCTCTTCAGCCCTGCCGGGTATTACCCGTGACGCCATCATTAAGCTGGCGAAAGATCTGGGTATCGAAGTGCGTGAACAGGTTCTGTCCCGCGAATCCCTGTATCTGGCCGATGAAGTCTTTATGTCCGGTACGGCGGCTGAGATCACGCCGGTTCGCAGTGTAGACGGTATTCAGGTGGGCGCAGGCCGCTGTGGCCCGGTTACCAAACGTATTCAGCAAGCCTTCTTCGGCCTCTTCACCGGCGAAACAGAAGATAAATACGGCTGGTTGGATCAGGTTAATCAATAAGCATAAATATGGGGCGGCACGCACCGTCCCATTTAATAGTCAGACGGGAGTAAATAAAGCATGCCTAAGTATCGTTCCGCCACCACCACCCACGGCCGTAACATGGCGGGTGCCCGCGCACTGTGGCGCGCCACCGGGATGACCGACGCAGATTTCGGTAAACCTATCATCGCCGTGGTGAACTCCTTCACCCAGTTTGTGCCGGGCCATGTGCACCTGCGCGATCTCGGCAAACTGGTTGCTGAGCAAATTGAAGCTGCGGGCGGTGTGGCGAAAGAATTCAACACCATTGCGGTGGATGACGGTATCGCGATGGGGCACGGGGGCATGCTCTATTCACTGCCGTCGCGCGAGCTGATTGCCGACTCGGTGGAATACATGGTTAACGCTCACTGTGCGGACGCCATGGTCTGTATCTCCAACTGCGACAAAATCACCCCGGGGATGCTGATGGCTTCCCTGCGTCTGAACATTCCGGTAATTTTCGTCTCCGGTGGTCCTATGGAAGCGGGCAAGACCAAGCTTTCTGACAAAATCATCAAGCTCGACCTGGTCGATGCGATGATCCAGGGCGCGGATCCAAAAGTGTCTGACGAGCAGAGCAACCAGGTGGAACGCTCCGCGTGCCCAACCTGCGGCTCCTGTTCCGGGATGTTCACCGCCAACTCCATGAACTGTCTGACCGAAGCACTGGGCCTCTCTCAGCCGGGCAACGGTTCGCTGCTGGCGACGCACGCTGACCGTAAAGCGCTGTTCCTCAACGCCGGTAAGCGCATTGTTGAACTGACCAAACGTTACTACGAGCAGGACGATGCCAGCGCGCTGCCGCGTAACATCGCCAGCAAGGCGGCGTTCGAAAATGCCATGACGCTGGATATCGCCATGGGCGGTTCTACTAACACCGTTTTGCACCTGCTGGCTGCGGCGCAGGAAGCGGAAATCGACTTCACCATGAGCGATATCGATAAGCTGTCCCGCAAAGTGCCGCAACTGTGTAAAGTCGCGCCAAGCACCCAGAAATACCACATGGAAGACGTACACCGTGCGGGTGGCGTCATCGGTATTCTTGGCGAGCTGGATCGCGCCGGGCTGCTGAACCGCGATGTGAAGAACGTTCTCGGTCTGACGTTGCCGCAGACGCTGGATAAATATGACGTGATGCTGACTCAGGATGAGGCGGTGAAAAACATGTTCCGCGCGGGTCCGGCCGGTATTCGTACCACGCAGGCCTTCTCCCAGGATTGTCGCTGGGACACCCTGGATGATGACCGCGCCGAAGGCTGCATTCGTTCGCTGGAGCACGCCTACAGCAAAGACGGCGGTCTGGCCGTGCTGTACGGCAACTTTGCGGAAAACGGCTGCATCGTAAAAACCGCGGGCGTGGATGACAGCATCCTGAAATTCACCGGCCCGGCCAAAGTGTACGAAAGCCAGGACGAGGCGGTAGACGCCATCCTGGGCGGCAAAGTTGTGGAAGGCGACGTGGTGGTCATCCGTTACGAAGGGCCGAAAGGCGGTCCAGGCATGCAGGAGATGCTCTACCCAACCACCTTCCTGAAATCGATGGGCCTTGGTAAAGCCTGTGCGTTGATCACCGACGGACGTTTCTCGGGCGGTACGTCCGGCCTCTCCATTGGCCACGTATCACCGGAAGCAGCGAGTGGCGGCAACATTGCGATCATCGAAGACGGTGACCTGATTGAAATCGACATTCCGAATCGCGGGATCCAGCTCAAGCTGAGCGATCAGGAGATCGCGGCTCGTCGTGAAGCACAGGAAGCGCGCGGCGATAAAGCCTGGACGCCGAAGGACCGCCAGCGTGAAGTCTCCTTCGCCCTGCGCGCTTACGCGAGCCTTGCGACCAGTGCAGACAAAGGCGCGGTACGCGATAAATCGAAACTTGGGGGCTAATGATGGCCGAGTCACAACCCTTATCCGCCGCCCCTGAGGGGGCGGAATATCTCCGGGCAGTGCTACGCGCGCCGGTCTATGAAGCGGTGCAGGTCACCCCGCTGCAGAAAATGGAAAAACTCTCTTCGCGCCTCGACAACGTGATTCTGGTGAAGCGCGAAGACCGTCAGCCGGTGCACAGCTTCAAGCTGCGCGGGGCCTACGCGATGATGGCCGGGTTGACCGACGAGCAAAAAGCACGCGGCGTGATTACCGCGTCGGCGGGCAACCACGCGCAGGGTGTGGCGTTCTCGTCTGCCCGTTTGGGGTTGAAAGCGCTGATCGTGATGCCGGTTGCCACGGCGGATATCAAAGTGGATGCGGTGCGTGGCTTCGGCGGTGAAGTGCTGCTCCACGGCGCTAACTTTGACGAAGCAAAAGCCAAAGCGATCGAGCTGGCGCAGCAGCAGGGCTTTACCTGGGTACCGCCGTTCGACCATCCGATGGTGATTGCAGGACAAGGTACCCTGGCGCTGGAACTGCTGCAGCAGGATGCCCATCTTGACCGTGTTTTCGTTCCGGTGGGCGGCGGTGGCTTAGCTGCAGGCGTGGCGGTGCTGATCAAACAGCTGATGCCGCAGATCAAAGTGATTGCCGTGGAAGCGGAAGATTCAGCCTGCCTGAAGGCCGCGCTGGATGCGGGTCATCCGGTCGATCTTCCGCGCGTTGGGCTGTTTGCCGAAGGCGTGGCCGTGAAACGTATTGGCGACGAAACCTTCCGTCTGTGCCAGGAGTATCTTGACGACATCGTCACCGTCGACAGCGATGCGATCTGTGCGGCGATGAAAGATCTCTTCGAGGATGTGCGTGCGGTGGCGGAACCGTCCGGCGCGCTGGCATTGGCTGGAATGAAAAAATACATTGCCCAGCACAACATTCGCGGCGAGCGCCTGGCGCACGTGCTCTCAGGTGCTAACGTCAACTTCCACGGTCTGCGTTACGTTTCTGAACGCTGCGAGCTGGGCGAGCAGCGTGAGGCCCTGCTGGCGGTGACCATTCCGGAAGAGAAGGGCAGCTTCCTGAAGTTCTGTCAGCTGCTTGGCGGCCGTTCGGTAACGGAGTTCAACTACCGTTTTGCCGATGCGAAAGACGCCTGTATTTTTGTCGGCGTGCGTTTAAGCCGCGGTCTGGAAGAGCGCAAAGAGATCCTCAACCTGCTGCACGAAGGCGGCTACAGCGTGGTCGATCTCTCTGACGATGAGATGGCGAAGCTGCACGTACGTTATATGGTCGGCGGTCGTCCGTCGAAGCCGCTTAAGGAACGTCTCTACAGCTTTGAGTTCCCGGAATCCCCGGGCGCGTTGCTGAAGTTCCTGCATACGCTGGGCACGCACTGGAACATCTCCCTGTTCCACTACCGCAGCCACGGCACCGACTATGGCCGCGTGCTGGCCGCGTTTGAACTGGCCGAGCACGAGCCGGATTTCGAAACGCGGCTGAACGAGCTGGGCTATGAGTGCCACGACGAAACCCATAACCCGGCGTTCAGGTTCTTTCTGGCGGGCTAGTGGTTCGGCAATATCTTCCAGAACGCATCAATAAGCGGCTCATGCAGCCGCTTTTTTTGTGCACACACGCCAAGCTCGAACGGTGTCTTTTCGTCGCTGCGCTCCAGAATCATCACACGATTGCGCACCGGTTCCGGGCTGTTTTCCAGCACCACTTCCGGCAGCAGCGCCACGCCGCAGCCAAGCGCCACCATCGAGACCATCGCCTCGTGTCCACCCACCGTCGCGTAAATCGACGGATTACTGATTTTCTGACGACGGAACCAGAGTTCGATACGGCGTCGCACCGGACCCTGATCGGCCATGATAAACGGCACCGATGACCAGTCCGGCTTTTCCACCGACACCTGATTACGCACCGGGCAGGGTAGCGCCGGGGCGATCAGCACCACCGCCAGATTCTCCAGCATGGAGAACGCCACCGCGCCCGGCAGGGTTTCGGGCTTCCCGGCAATGGCCAGATCGGCTTCGCCTGTGACGACTTTTTCCATGGCATCGGCGGCATCGCCGGTGGTGAGCTTAATTTCAACCGAGGGATGCTCCGCGCGGAAACGGTCAAGGATAGGGGGAAGATGGCTATAGGCGGCCGTTACGGAACAGAAAATATGCAGCTCGCCGGATAAAGACGGCCCTTTCTGATCGATGGCGTGTCGTAGCTGCTGATACTGCAGCAACGTCTGCTGAGCAAAGACCCGCAGCTCTTCGCCCGCTTCCGTGAGGGTAACGGTGCGATTATCCCGCACAAACAGCGGCTGGCCGAGGTCCTCTTCAAGGCGCTGGATCTGGCGCGAAAGCGTGGACGGGCTGACGTGCATGGCCCGGGCGCTACGGCCAAAATGGCGGCTTTCCGCCAGATGCAGGAACATTTTCAGATCGCGTAAATCCACGGATTCCACTCCCCCTTTTTACATTGCAGATATTGCAACGTGACGTTGTGAATATATCAATTTCCGCAATAAATTTCCTGTTGTAATGTGGGTACATTCTCGCTGAAACGCGAACCGAACAATAAGACACACAACATCACGAGGTATCACCCATGGCTAACTACTTTAATACACTGAACTTGCGCCAGCAGCTGGCGCAGCTGGGCAAATGCCGCTTCATGGCGCGCGATGAATTTGCTGATGGCGCGAGCTACCTTCAGGGTAAAAAAGTGGTCATCGTCGGCTGTGGCGCGCAGGGTCTGAACCAGGGCCTGAACATGCGTGACTCCGGGCTGGATATCTCTTACGCCCTGCGCAAAGAAGCAATTGCTGAAAAACGCGCTTCCTGGCGTAAAGCGACCGAAAACGGCTTCAAAGTGGGTACCTACGAAGAGTTGATCCCGCAGGCGGATCTGGTTGTTAACCTGACGCCAGACAAACAGCACTCTGATGTTGTGCGCTCCGTTCAGCCGCTGATGAAAGACGGCGCGGCGCTGGGTTACTCTCACGGCTTCAATATCGTTGAAGTGGGCGAGCAGATCCGTAAAGACATCACCGTAGTGATGGTGGCACCGAAGTGTCCGGGTACAGAAGTGCGTGAAGAGTACAAGCGTGGCTTCGGCGTGCCGACGCTGATCGCGGTTCACCCGGAAAACGATCCGAAAGGCGAAGGGATGGCGATCGCCAAAGCATGGGCAGCGGCTACCGGTGGCCACCGTGCGGGCGTTCTGGAATCTTCCTTCGTGGCTGAAGTGAAATCTGACCTGATGGGCGAGCAGACCATTCTGTGCGGCATGCTGCAGGCCGGTTCACTGCTGTGCTTCGATAAGCTGGTGGAAGAGGGTACCGACCCGGCATACGCAGAAAAACTGATTCAGTTCGGCTGGGAAACCATCACCGAAGCGCTGAAGCAGGGCGGTATCACGCTGATGATGGACCGTCTGTCCAACCCGGCGAAACTGCGTGCTTTCGCGCTATCCGAACAACTAAAAACCATTATGGCGCCGTTGTTCCAGAAACATATGGACGACATCATCTCCGGCGAGTTCTCTTCCGGCATGATGGCTGACTGGGCGAATGATGATAAGAAACTGCTGACCTGGCGTGAAGAGACCGGTAAGACCGCGTTCGAAACTGCGCCACAGTATGAAGGTAAAATCGGCGAGCAAGAGTACTTCGACAAAGGCGTACTGATGATCGCGATGGTGAAAGCAGGTGTTGAGCTGGCGTTCGAAACCATGGTGGATTCCGGCATCATCGAAGAGTCTGCGTACTACGAATCACTGCACGAGCTGCCGCTGATCGCGAACACCATTGCCCGTAAGCGTCTGTACGAAATGAACGTGGTTATCTCCGATACCGCTGAGTACGGCAACTACCTGTTCTCTTATGCATGCGTACCGCTGCTGAAAGAGTTCATGACCACCCTGCAACCGGGCGATCTGGGCAAAGCCATTGCGGAAGGTGCGGTAGACAACGCGCAACTGCGCGATGTGAACGAAGCGATTCGCAGCCACCAGATCGAGAAAGTAGGTCACAAACTGCGTGGCTACATGACCGATATGAAACGTATCGCGGTAGCGGGTTAACAACCTTGTCGGGTGACGCTTCGCTTACCCGACCTACAAAACGCTAAGACGTAGGCCGGGTAAGGCGCAGCCGCCACCCGGCTTTTTATTTGCGATAGAGGACCTTGATCACGTGATAGCCGAACTGCGTATGCAGTGGGCCAGTCGGCTCCAGTACCGGGCAGGAGAAGACCACTTTGTCGAACGCCGGAACCATCTGACCCTGACGGAATTCCCCTAAGTCACCGCCGCGTTTGCCTGATGGGCAAATGGAGTGCTTCTTCGCCAGCTTGCCGAAGTCGGCGCCGTTTTTGAGCTGTTCCAGAAGATCCAGAGCCAGTTTCTCTTCTTTAACAAGGATATGCAGTGCTGCTGCTGTTTTTGCCATGATCGTGCCTTGAGTGGTATGGATTAGGCTCGCTATACTACCACGCTGTTATTCTCCCCTCCTGACTTTCATTGAGTGATCATTTATGCGTTTAAACCCCGGACAACAACAAGCTGTCGAATTTGTCACCGGACCGTGTCTGGTGCTGGCGGGGGCTGGCTCCGGCAAAACGCGTGTGATCACGAACAAAATCGCCCACCTGATCCGCGGCTGCGGCTATCAGGCCCGGCATATCGCTGCGGTGACCTTTACCAACAAAGCGGCGCGCGAAATGAAAGAGCGTGTCGGCCAGACGCTGGGGCGTAAAGAGGCGCGAGGCCTGATGATCTCCACGTTCCACACGCTGGGGCTGGATATCATCAAACGCGAATACGCGGCGCTGGGGATGAAGTCTAACTTCTCGCTCTTCGACGACACCGATCAGGTGGCATTGCTTAAAGAGCTTACCGAGGGGCTGATCGAAGATGACAAAGTGCTGTTGCAGCAGCTGATCTCGACGATCTCCAACTGGAAAAACGATCTGATGACCCCCGCTCAGGCGGCGGCAAGCGCCAAAGGTGAGCGGGATCGCATCTTCGCTCACTGCTACGGTCTGTACGATGCACATATGAAAGCATGTAACGTGCTGGATTTTGACGATCTGATCCTGCTGCCCACGCTGCTGTTGCAGCGTAATGAAGAGGTGCGTGAACGCTGGCAGAACAAAATCCGCTATCTGCTGGTGGATGAATACCAGGACACCAACACCAGCCAGTATGAGCTGGTGAAGCTGCTGGTGGGACAGCGTGCGCGTTTCACCGTGGTAGGCGATGATGACCAGTCAATCTACTCCTGGCGCGGCGCGCGCCCACAAAACCTGGTGCTGCTGAGCAAAGATTTTCCGGCGCTGCAGGTGATCAAGCTGGAACAGAACTACCGCTCATCCGGGCGCATCCTGAAAGCGGCAAATATCCTGATTGCCAATAACCCGCACGTCTTCGAAAAACGCCTTTTCTCGGAACTTGGCTATGGCACGGAGCTCAAAGTACTCAGTGCCAATAATGAAGAGCATGAAGCGGAGCGCGTGACGGGCGAGCTGATTGCGCACCACTTCGTCAATAAAACGGAATATAAAGATTACGCGATCCTGTATCGCGGCAACCACCAGTCGCGCGTCTTTGAAAAGATGCTGATGCAGAACCGCATCCCCTACAAAATTTCCGGCGGAACCTCCTTCTTCTCGCGCCCTGAAATAAAAGATCTGCTGGCCTATCTGCGTGTGCTCACCAACCCGGATGACGACAGCGCCTTTCTGCGTATCGTGAACACGCCGAAACGTGAAATCGGCCCGGCGACGCTGCAAAAGCTCGGTGAATGGGCGATGACGCGCAACAAAAGCCTGTTTACCGCCAGCTTCGATATGGGGCTGAGCCAGACGTTAACCGGGCGCGGTTATGATTCCTTAACCCGCTTTACCCACTGGCTTGGCGAAGTCCAGCGTCTGGCGGAGCGCGAACCGGTTGCTGCCGTTCGCGATCTGATCCACGGCATCGACTATGAGTCCTGGCTGTATGAAACCTCTGCCAGCCCGAAGGCGGCAGAGATGCGCATGAAAAACGTTAACCAGCTGTTCAGCTGGATGACGGAAATGCTGGAAGGCTCAGAAATCGACGAGCCGATGACCCTGACCCAGGTCGTTACCCGCTTTACGCTGCGCGACATGATGGAGCGCGGTGAGAGCGAAGAGGAAGCCGATCAGGTTCAACTGATGACGCTGCATGCGTCTAAAGGGCTGGAGTTTCCGTATGTCTACCTGGTCGGCATGGAAGAGGGCTTACTGCCGCACCAGAGCAGCATTGATGAAGATAACGTCGATGAAGAGCGTCGTCTGGCCTACGTGGGCATTACCCGCGCACAGAAAGAATTAACTTTCACGCTGTGTAAAGAGCGCCGTCAGTATGGCGAGCTGGTTCGCCCTGAGCCGAGCCGTTTCCTGCTGGAGTTGCCGCAGGATGACCTGATCTGGGAGCAGGAGCGCAAGGTGATTACCGCTGAAGAACGGATGCACAAAGGTCAGGCTAACGTCGCGAACATTCGCGCCATGCTGGCAAAAGCCAAAGAGAAGGGATAAAAACTTGCAGGCCGGGTCAGGCGAAGCCGCCGCCCGGCAATGCACAGCGTATTACTTCACTTCAAGCGCCCAGTGGACATAGCTCTGCCACTGGCACTCTTGCTCAATCATCTCTGCCCCAAGCGGGTGATTATCAATCCAGTTTTCCGGCAGCGTCAGAGACAGCCTTTCGTCATCCGCCACCAGATGAATATTGGGCAGCAAATCATCGCGACGTCGGCTGGCAAACAGAATTGCCAGACGCAGCAGGCGGCACAGATGCTCGGCCACGCGCGGCGGCACGGCGTTTTGCTGATGTAACGAGGAGAGGTCAACGGCGTTGGTCTGGTTCAACAGTAACGTTGCCAGCAGTTTCTTTTGTGCCGGCGTGTAGCCCGGCAGATCGAGATTACGCACCAGCCAGGCTGCGTGCAGCGGCGCCTGCTTATACTCGACGCTCAGCCCAATTTCATGCAGCGCGCAGGCACTTAGCAGCAGATCGCGGCTTAACGGATCAATATCCCAGCTGTTTTTTACCTGATCGGCAAACAATGATGCCAGCTGAGCTACCCGTTGCGCTTGATCGGTATCGACAATAAAGCGACGCTGTACGTTACGCAGGGTTCGGGTGCGGATGTCCTGATCAACCGAAAGATGCAGCATTCCGTAGACCAGACCTTCACGCAGCGCACCACCGGCCAGCGTCATACACTGGATGTTCAGCTCGGTAAAAATGGCGATCAAAATGGCCAGGCCGCTCGGGAAGACCAGCGCGCGTTCCAGCGTCAGGCCTTCTATTTCCAGCTCTTCCAGGCGACCACATTGAATCGCGCGCTGTTTTAACTGCTGGAGCTTGGTAAGCGTGATCCGCTCGTCCATCCCCTGGGCCATCATGATTTCCTGCAACGCCTGCACGGTACCTGACGCACCCACGCAAACTTTCCAGCCGTGATAGCGCAGTTCGTCCATTACCGGACGTAACACCTCGCGGGCAGCATTTTCCGCTTCGTCGAAGTTCTCTTTACCCAGATTTCGATCGGCAAAGTAGCGCTCAAGCCAGGTCACACAGCCCATCGACAGGCTGAACAGCGAGGTCGCCTGCGCGCCCGTGCCGGTGACGAGCTCGGTGCTGGCACCCCCGATATCGACGACCAGACGGCGATCGTCGCCGCCCGTCGTGTGCGCAACACCCTGATAGATCAGACGTGCTTCTTCTTCACCGCTGATAACCTGAACCGGGCACCCGAGAATTTCCTGCGCTTTGGCAATAAAATCCACGGCGTTTACTGCCAGGCGTAGCGTCGCGGTGGCGACAACGGTAATTTGCGAATGGGGGATATCCTGCAGGGGTTCGGCAAAGAGACGCAGACACTGCCAGCCACGTTCCATGGCTTCGGGAGAGAGATAATTATCGCTGCTCAGGCCCGCCGCGAGGCGGACCTTGCGCTTAATGCGCGTCAGCGTTTGTATGCTTCCCGCCACCTCGCGCACAACCAGCATATGAAAACTATTCGAACCGAGATCAATTGCCGCATAAAGCGAGGTGGAGCTGAGCATATTTTCTTAACCTGAACGACGACGATTACGCGGTGCGCCAGAACGACGCGGGCCATTGCCGGAGCGGGCGCGGGTAAGGCGCTTAGGCGGCGGCAGTTCGCTTAACAGCGCATCCGGATTGTATTTACTCTGTGGAATAGAGTGACCAATGTAGGCCTCAATCGCCGGGAGATTCAGCGCATATTCTTCACACGCAAGGCTAATGGAGTGACCGCTTGCGCCTGCACGACCGGTACGACCAATGCGGTGTACGTAGTCTTCGCAGTCATCCGGCAGGTCATAGTTGAAAACGTGCGTGACGGCGGGAATGTGCAGACCACGCGCGGCCACGTCGGTTGCGACCAGAATATCGAGATCGCCACGGGTAAATTCGTCGAGAATACGCAGGCGTTTTTTCTGTGCCACATCGCCGGTCAGCAGACCCACACGGTGACCATCCGCAGCCAGATGGCCCCAGATATCTTCACAGCGGTGTTTCGTGTTCGCGAAGATAATGGCGCGATCTGGCCACTCTTCTTCGATCAGCGTTTGCAGCAGGCGCATTTTCTCTTCATTGGAAGGATAGAAGAGCTCTTCTTTAATGCGGTGACCTGTTTTCTGCTCCGGCTCCACTTCCACATATTCGGCGTTGTTCATCTGCTCGAACGCCAGCTCGCGTACGCGATAAGAAAGGGTAGCGGAGAACAGCATGTTCAGACGCTGGTTCGCTGGAGGCATGCGACGGAACAGCCAGCGGATGTCTTTGATGAAGCCCAGATCGTACATGCGGTCGGCTTCATCCAGCACCACAACCTGGATTGCGCCGAGGTTAATGTGATTCTGTTTTGCATAATCGATAAGACGGCCAGTGGTACCGATCAGGATATCCACGCCGCTTTCCAGCACTTTCAGCTGCTTATCGTAGCCATCGCCGCCGTAAGCCAGGCCAATCTTCAGGCCGGTCGCCTGCGTCAGAGGTTCAGCGTCTGCGTGGATCTGTACCGCCAGTTCTCGCGTCGGAGCCATGATAAGCGCGCGCGGCTGGTTAACTTTGCGGTCTGCAATCGCTGGATGAGAAAGTAAATAATGAAACGTTGACGTTAAAAACGCCATCGTTTTGCCAGTACCGGTTTGCGCCTGCCCTGCTACGTCACGACCGGCCAGCGTCAGCGGCAGGGCGAGAGCCTGAATGGGCGTGCAGTTATGAAACCCTTTATTTTCAAGGGCTTCAATCACTTTTGGGTGCAGGGCGAAGTCGGAAAACTTCTGTTCTGTTAAATGTGTTTTGCTCATAGTGTGGTAGAATATCAGCTTACTATTGCTTTACGAAAGCGTATCCGGTGAAATAAAGTCAACCTTTAGTTGGTTAATGCGACATCAACACGTCGTTGATGAAGACGAAACCAACGCACCAGGCTTATTCCTGTGGAGTTATATATGAGCGATAAAATTATTCACCTGACTGACGACAGTTTTGACACGGACGTACTTAAGGCTGACGGGCTGACCCTCGTCGATTTCTGGGCTGAATGGTGTGGTCCTTGCAAAATGATCGCCCCGATTCTGGATGAGATCGCTGACGAATATCAGGGCAAACTGACCGTTGCCAAGCTGAACATCGACCAGAACCCGGGTACCGCGCCAAAATACGGCATCCGTGGCATCCCGACCCTGCTGCTGTTTAAAAACGGCGAAGTGGCGGCGACCAAAGTGGGCGCACTGTCCAAAGGTCAACTGAAAGAGTTCCTCGACGCTAACCTGGCGTAAGGTTTCTCCGCTGCGCGTCCAGAGGCCAAAATGATGTGCAACTCTGGACGCCCGGCTTAAGTCGTGCTAAGTTAGCTATGACTTCGTTTTAAACATATCTTGTTGTTTGAATCTTGTTTTACCCGAAACTTCCCGTTGTTAACATAAACAGTGCGTGAAGTGGCTAAATTCCGGGCTTGTCACTCAATCCGTCTTGTCGTTTCAGATCTGCGTTCTTTCCCTGTGACCAGACAGCGAACAGACATGAGTTGATGGCCGCTAAACAGGCATGGATGACCCTGCCATACCATTCACAACATTAAGTTCGAGAATCACCCCGAGTTTAAGAACCCACACCATTATGAATCTTACCGAATTAAAGAATACGCCGGTTTCTGAGCTGATCACTCTCGGCGAAAATATGGGACTGGAAAACCAGGCTCGTATGCGCAAGCAGGACATCATTTTCGCCATCCTGAAGCAGCACGCTAAGAGTGGCGAAGATATCTTTGGCGACGGTGTGCTGGAGATATTGCAAGACGGATTTGGTTTCCTCCGCTCTGCAGACAGCTCCTACCTCGCCGGCCCTGACGACATCTACGTATCCCCCAGCCAAATCCGCCGTTTCAACCTCCGCACTGGTGACACCATTTCAGGTAAGATTCGTCCTCCAAAAGAGGGTGAACGCTACTTTGCGCTGTTGAAAGTTAACGAAGTTAACTACGACAAACCGGAAAACTCGCGTAATAAGATCCTCTTCGAGAACTTAACGCCGCTGCATGCGAACTCTCGTCTGCGTATGGAGCGTGGTAACGGTTCTACCGAAGACTTAACCGCGCGCGTGCTGGATCTGGCTTCGCCAATTGGTCGTGGTCAACGTGGTCTGATTGTGGCACCGCCAAAAGCGGGTAAAACCATGCTGCTGCAGAACATCGCGCAGAGCATTGCCTACAACCACCCTGACTGTGTGCTGATGGTACTGCTGATTGACGAACGTCCGGAAGAAGTGACCGAGATGCAGCGTCTGGTGAAAGGTGAAGTTGTGGCGTCGACCTTTGACGAACCGGCATCCCGTCACGTTCAGGTTGCGGAAATGGTTATTGAGAAGGCGAAACGCCTGGTTGAGCACAAGAAAGACGTTATCATTCTGCTCGACTCCATTACCCGTCTGGCGCGTGCCTACAACACCGTGGTTCCGGCTTCCGGTAAAGTACTGACTGGTGGTGTGGATGCCAACGCCCTGCATCGTCCGAAGCGCTTCTTCGGTGCTGCACGTAATGTGGAAGAGGGCGGTAGCCTGACCATCATCGCGACGGCTCTTATCGATACCGGCTCCAAAATGGACGAAGTGATCTACGAAGAGTTTAAAGGGACAGGTAACATGGAACTGCACCTCTCTCGTAAGATTGCAGAAAAACGTGTCTTCCCGGCTATCGACTACAACCGTTCCGGTACCCGTAAGGAAGAGCTGCTCACCACTCAGGAAGAGCTGCAGAAAATGTGGATCCTGCGCAAAATTATCCACCCAATGGGTGAAATCGACGCAATGGAATTCCTCATTAACAAACTGGCGATGACCAAAACCAACGACGATTTCTTCGACATGATGAAGCGCTCGTAACGCAAATAAAGCCAGTGAACGCCACGTTTTTACGTGGCGTTTTTCTTTTATGGACTATACGCTATTACCACACACTCCCAATTTTGACCGGTCGGTGCGACAATTAAGACTATTGGCACAGTAAAAACATTAATTGTCTGAATAATAAACAAATGGGGTTGTTAGAGGTTTGCTTTATGCCTTCAGGCTTTGCGCCTTCATGGTTATACTTCCGCGACTAACATTTGTTGAGAACATCCATTGTGGACCTACTTGATACGTTTACTGAACTTACCAGTATTTTTTTATTCACCACCTGCTTTCTGTTTTTTGCACGTAAGGTGGCGAAATATCTGGGGTTAGTGGATAAACCCAACTTCCGGAAGCGCCATCAGGGGATGATCCCTCTTGTAGGGGGAATCTCTGTTTTTGCTGGCCTTTGCTTCACCTTCACCATTGCTGACTACTATGTTCCGCATGTTAAGTTGTACCTGATGTGTGCGACGGTGTTGGTTTTGGTTGGGGCGCTCGACGATCGTTACGACATCAGTGTCAAAATTCGCGCTATCGTTCAGGCCGCGGTCGGTATTGCTATGATGGTGTTCGCAAAGCTTCATCTAAGCAGCCTCGGCTATATTTTTGGGTCGTGGGAGATGTTACTGGGCCCGTTTGGCTATTTCCTGACACTATTTGCTGTATGGGTTGCAATAAACGCATTCAACATGGTGGACGGCATAGATGGCTTGCTCGGTGGATTGTCCTGCGTCTCATTTGCTGCTATCGGTTTCATTTTATGGTTTGACGGTCAATACAGCCTGGCCATGTGGTGTTTTGCCATGATCGCGGCCATCCTTCCTTATATCTTATTAAATCTGGGAGCGTTAGGCCGCCGATACAAAGTGTTTATGGGTGATGCCGGTAGCACTCTGATCGGCTTTACAATCATCTGGATCTTGCTGGAAACCACACAAGGTAAAGTCCATCCCATTAGCCCGGTAACCGCGTTATGGATCATTGCCATCCCATTGATGGATATGGTTGCGATTATGTATCGCCGATTGCGTAAAGGGATGAGCCCGTTCTCCGCTGACCGCCAGCATATTCATCATTTAATCATGCGAGCCGGGTTCACTTCCCGTCAGGCATTTGTGCTTATTACACTGGCTGCTGCTATTCTGGCGGGAATTGGTGTGGCAGCAGAATACGTACAGTTTGTACCTGAGTGGGTTATGTTGGTACTGTTCTTGCTAGCGTTTTCTCTGTATGGCTATTGCATTAAACGCGCATGGAAAGTCGCTCGTTTCATTAAGCGTGTAAAACGCAGGATGCGTCGAAATAGTGGTAATAATCCAACTTTAACTAAATAAACTGGGATTGTGATGACTCAACCGTTGGTGGGAGCAAAATCAGAGATGACCGAGAATGAGCTGGATATACGTGGCTTGTTTCGCACTTTATGGGCTGGGAAACTGTGGATTGCAGGCATTGCACTGGGCTTCGCGTTAATTGCACTCGCGTATACCTTTTTTGCAAAACAGGAATGGAGTGCAACGGCGATAACTGACAAACCCACTGTTAACATGTTGGGGGGATACTATTCCCAGCAGCAGTTCCTGCGCAACCTGGATATCAAGGCAAATCTGGCGACGCCCGATCAGGCTTCCGTCATGGATGAGGCGTATAAAGAGTTTGTCATGCAACTGGCCTCCTGGGACACGCGTCGTGATTTCTGGAGCCAGACGGATTATTACAAGCAACGCATGGTGGGCAACAGCAAAGCCGATGCCGCGCTGCTGGATGACCTGATTAACAACATTCAGTTTATGCCGGGCGATGCGCTGCGTAATGTTAATGACAGCGTCAAACTGATTGCAGAGACGGCGCCGGATGCCAATAACCTGTTGCGCCAGTATGTCGCTTTTGCCAGCCAGCGCGCCGCAAGTCATCTTAATGAAGAACTCAAAGGCGCCTGGGCGGCCCGTACCATCCAGATGAAAGCGCAGGTAAAACGTCAGGAAGAGGTGGCTAAAGCCATATTCTCCCGCCGTGTTCATAACATTGAACAGGCACTCAAAATTGCGGAACAGCACAATATTTCTCGCAGCGAAACGGACGTTCCGGCGGATGAACTGCCTGATTCTGAAATGTTCCTGCTTGGTCGTCCAATGCTGCAGGCTCGTCTGGAAAACCTGCAGGCCGTTGGCCCTGATTTTGACCTCGACTACGATCAAAACCGCGCCATGCTTAACACCCTGAATGTAGGTCCAACGCTGGACCCGCGTTTTCAGACCTATCGTTATTTGCGAACGCCTGAAGAACCTGTAAAACGCGATAGCCCACGTCGTGCATTCCTGATGATCATGTGGGGGATTGTAGGCGCACTGACGGGCGCTGGCGTGGCGTTAACACGTCGTCGCACAAATTAAGAACGCCATTGACGATGAAGGCCACGGCCTTCATCGCCTAATCGAAGAGAATCGATGTGAAAGTACTTACCGTATTTGGTACCAGGCCGGAGGCCATCAAGATGGCGCCTCTGGTGCATGCGCTGGCCAGCGATCCTGATATTGAAGCGAAAGTGTGCGTTACGGCGCAACACCGGGAGATGCTCGATCAGGTTTTAACGCTCTTTTCCATCGTCCCGGACTACGATCTGAATATTATGAAGCCGGGGCAGGGATTAACGGAGATTACCTGCCGTATCTTGCAAGAGCTTAAGCCCATTCTGGAATCCTTTAAGCCTGATGTTGTGCTGGTGCATGGCGACACCACCACTACTGTGGCGGCCAGCATGGCTGCGTTTTATCAACGTATTCCTGTCGGCCACGTTGAAGCGGGCCTGCGCACCGGCAACCTTTATTCGCCGTGGCCGGAAGAAGCCAACCGCACGCTTACCGGACATCTGGCGATGTACCACTTTGCACCCACCGAAAATTCGCGCCAGAACTTGCTGTGTGAAAATATCGCCGACAATAAAATCTTTGTGACCGGCAATACGGTTATTGATGCCCTGATTTGGGTGCGTGACCGTGTGCTTGCTAACAACGAACTTCAGGCAGAACTCGCTGCGCGCTACCCGTTCCTGAACAACGGCAAAAAAACCATTCTGGTCACCGGCCACCGTCGTGAAAGCTTTGGCCGGGGTTTCGAGCAAATCTGTCATGCGCTGGCTGAAATCGCCGCGCAAAACGAAGATGTGCAGATTGTCTATCCGGTGCATCTCAACCCTAACGTCAGCGAACCGGTCAACCGCATTCTGGGGCATGTTGAAAATGTCCTTCTGATTGAGCCGCAGGACTACATGCCGTTTGTCTGGCTTATGAATCATGCCTGGCTGATCCTCACTGATTCAGGCGGTATTCAGGAAGAAGCACCTTCACTCGGCAAGCCGGTGCTGGTAATGCGTGAAACCACCGAGCGCCCGGAGGCGGTAAAAGCGGGCACGGTGCGTCTGGTCGGCACGGATAAGCAGCGTATCGTCGATGAAGTGACACACCTGCTGCACGACGAAGAAGCGTATCAGGCGATGAGCCGGGCCCATAACCCGTACGGTGATGGGCTGGCTTGTGGCCGTATTTTGCATGCACTTAAACACAATCGGGTATCGCTATGAGTTTTACTACCATCTCTGTCATTGGTCTTGGCTACATTGGCTTGCCTACTGCGGCAGCATTTGCCTCTCGTCAAAAACAGGTTGTAGGCGTGGATATCAATGCGCGCGCGGTGGAAACCATTAACCGTGGCGAAATCCATATTGTGGAGCCCGATCTCGACCGCGTGGTCAAAGAGGCCGTTGATGGGGGATACCTGCGCGCCAGTACCACGCCGGTTGAAGCCGATGCTTATCTCATTGCTGTGCCGACGCCATTCAAAGGCGACCATGAACCCGACATGGTCTACGTCGAGGCTGCTGCGAAATCTATTGCACCTGTGCTCAAGAAAGGGGCGCTGGTGATCCTGGAGTCCACTTCTCCGGTTGGCGCAACCGAGCAGATGGCACAGTGGCTGGCAGAAGCCCGGCCGGATTTAAGCTTCCCGCAGCAGGCGGGAGAGCAGGCCGATATCAATATCGCCTACTGTCCGGAGCGCGTGCTGCCGGGGCAGGTGATGGTCGAACTGATTAAAAACGACCGCGTGATTGGCGGGATGACGCCTGTTTGTTCCGCTCGTGCCAGCGTGCTGTACAAGATTTTCCTCGAAGGCGAATGCGTGGTGACGAACTCCCGTACCGCAGAAATGTGCAAACTGACGGAAAACAGCTTCCGCGACGTGAACATCGCTTTTGCCAACGAACTGTCGCTCATTTGTGCCGATCAGGGGATTAACGTCTGGGAATTAATCAGCCTGGCGAATCGTCATCCGCGCGTTAACATTCTGCAGCCAGGCCCGGGCGTGGGCGGTCACTGTATCGCCGTCGATCCATGGTTTATCGTGGCGCAAAACCCCGATCAGGCACGCCTGATCCGCACCGCGCGCGAAGTTAACGACAGCAAGCCACACTGGGTTCTCAACCAGGTTAAAACCACGGTGGCAGATTGTCTGGCTGAGAGTGGCAAACGGGCCAGCGAACTGAAAATTGCCTGTTTTGGCCTGGCATTCAAACCTAACATCGACGATCTGCGCGAAAGCCCGGCGATGGAAATTGCTGAGATGATTGCCCAATGGCACACGGGCGAAACGCTGGTGGTCGAGCCGAATATTCATGAACTGCCGGCAAAACTGGCGGGGCACTGCACGCTTACCGCGCTGGATGACGCGCTGGCCACGGCGGACGTACTGGTGCTGCTGGTGGATCATAAAGAGTTTAAAGCGACCCCCGCTGATGCCGTACAGCAGCGTTACATTGTTGATACCAAAGGTGTCTGGCGTTGAGCAACCTGAACGGGATGCTTGAGTCCCTTGAGTGGGAGAGCCATTTTTTTGGCCTGCCTTCAGCCATTCTGCGTCTGCGCGAAACTGCACCGGCACTGACTGACGCCGACTTTCGCGTCTGGCAGCGGGTACAGGCGAAGATCCCGGCGGACCGCACCGACCTGCTTGATGCGCTTCAGCAACACGGTTTTCAGCTGGTGGAAGGCGAAGTGGATCTTGCCATTACGCTAACCCGGCATGAGGCGCCAGGTGCGGAGGTTGCCGCTAAGCAGGATATCCCGGTGCTGCGCGAAATGGCGGCGCAGGCGTTTGCCCGCAGCCGCTTTCGTGCCCCCTGGTATGCACCTGAGGACAGCGGACGTTTCTATGCCCAGTGGATTGAGAATGCGGTAAAAGGGACGTTCGATCATGTTTGTCTGGTGTTCCGCGCGGCGGACGGCCAAATTCAGGCTTTTGTTTCGCTTCGCAAGCTCAACGAGCGCGAGGCGCGTATCGGCTTATTAGCCGGCCGGGGTATGGGCGAGAAACTCATGCAGGCGGCGCTACACTGGGCGCAGCAGCAACAGGTCTCGACGCTGCGGGTGGCAACCCAGATGGGCAACACCGCTGCGCTTAAACGTTATATTGCGAGTGGTGCCAACATCGACGCCACCGCCTACTGGTTATACAGGTGACAAGATGATTCCATTTAACGCACCACCCGTCGTGGGAACCGAACTCGACTATATGCAGTCTGCTATGGGCAGCGGCAAACTCTGCGGTGATGGTGGGTTTACCCGTCGCTGCCAGCAGTGGATGGAACAGCGTTTTCACAGCGCTAAAGTGCTGCTGACCCCTTCCTGTACGGCGTCGCTGGAAATGGCTGCGCTGTTGCTTGATATTCAGCCCGGTGATGAAGTGATTATGCCGAGCTACACCTTCGTCTCCACGGCGAACGCGTTTGTGTTACGCGGGGCGAAAATCGTCTTTGTGGATATTCGTCCGGACACCATGAATATCGATGAAACGCTGATTGAAGCGGCGATAACTGATAAAACGCGGGCGATTGTTCCGGTCCATTACGCGGGCGTGGCCTGTGAAATGGACACCATTATGGCGATCGCGAAAAAGCATAACCTGTTTGTGGTGGAAGATGCCGCTCAGGGCGTGATGTCCACCTACAAAGGACGCGCGCTCGGCACCATCGGCCATATCGGCTGCTTTAGCTTCCACGAAACCAAAAACTATACCGCAGGTGGTGAAGGCGGCGCGACGCTGATTAACGACCGCGCGCTGGTTGAGCGTGCGGAAGTGATCCGCGAAAAAGGCACCAACCGCAGCCAGTTCTTCCGTGGCCAGGTTGATAAGTATACCTGGCGCGATATTGGCTCAAGCTATCTGATGGCGGATCTGCAGGCGGCGTATCTGTGGGCACAGCTGGAGGCGGCAGAGCGCATTAACCTGCAGCGTTTGTCCCTGTGGCAGACCTATTACGACGCGCTGGCACCGCTGGCAAAAGCCGGGCGTATTGCGCTGCCGACCATTCCGGCAGACTGCGTCCACAATGCCCATATGTTCTACATCAAACTGCGCGATAACGACGATCGCAGCAAGCTGATTGCCTGGCTGAAAGAGGCTGAGATTATGGCGGTGTTCCACTACATTCCGCTGCACTCCAGCCCGGCCGGTGAAGCGTTCGGGACATTCGCGGGTGAAGACCGCTATACCACGAAAGAAAGTGAGCGTTTGCTTCGCTTGCCACTGTTCTACAACCTCGCGCCGGTTAACCAGCGTACGGTGATTAATACCCTTCTGAGCTATTTCGGCTGATATGTCTCTGGCAAAAGCATCGGTGTGGACCGCCGCGTCCACGCTTGTCAAAATTGGCGCCGGGCTGCTGGTCGTCAAGCTGTTGGCCGTCTCATTCGGCCCTTCTGGGGTGGGTCTGGCGGGCAATTTCCGCCAGCTTGTCACCGTCCTTGGGGTATTGGCCGGCGCCGGGATCTTCAACGGCGTTACGAAATACGTTGCACAGCATCAGGATGACGCAGCGCAGCTGCGCAAAGTCGTCGGCACATCGTCGGCGATGGTGTTAGGTTTCTCTACTCTGCTGGCCGCGGTGTTTCTGCTGGCGGCGGCCCCCATTAGTCAGGGGCTGTTTGGACACACGCATTATGAAGGGCTGGTGCGTCTGGTCGCTCTGGTTCAGATGGGGATCGCGTGGGCTAACCTGCTACTGGCGCTGATGAAAGGGTTTCGTGATGCTGCCGGGAACGCGCTTGCGCTGATCCTGGGCAGCGTTATAGGTGTTATCGCCTATTACTTCTGCTACCGCCTGGGCGGGTATGAAGGCGCGCTGCTGGGTCTGGCGCTGGTACCTGCGTTAGTGGTCGTTCCGGCGGCGTTTATGCTGATGCGTCGTGGCGTTATCCCCTTAAGCTACCTGAAACCGCAGTGGGACAAGGTGCTTGCGGGTCAACTGGGTAAATTTACCCTGATGGCGCTTATTACCTCCGTAACGCTGCCAGTGGCTTACGTGATGATGCGAAACCTGCTGGCGGCGCATTACAGCTGGGATGAGGTGGGAATTTGGCAGGGCGTAAGCAGCATTTCTGACGCCTACCTCCAATTTATAACGGCTTCCTTTAGCGTCTGGTTGCTGCCAACCTTATCGCGTCTGAGCTCCCGACAGGATATTACCCGCGAGATTACCCGCTCGCTGCGTTTTGTGCTTCCCGCCGTGGCGGCGGCCAGTTTTACCGTGTGGTTATTGCGCGATGTCGCCATCTGGCTGCTCTTTTCGGCGAAATTCATCGCCATGCGCGATCTGTTTGCCTGGCAGCTGGTGGGGGATGTACTGAAAGTAGGCGCTTACGTATTCGGGTATCTGGTGATTGCGAAAGCCTCGCTGCGTTTGTATATCCTGGCAGAGATAAGCCAGTTTACGCTCCTGACGGCGTTCTCACACTGGCTGATCCCGGCACACGGTGCACTGGGGGCGGCTCAGGCCTATATGGCAACCTATATCGTTTATTTCGCTGCCTGTTGCGGCGTATTTTTACTTTGGCGTAAACGCGCATGACTGCACTGATTCACATACTGGGATCGGATATCCCACACCATAACCAGACCGTTTTGCGGTTCTTCAACGATGAGCTGGCCCCGGGCAATCCCGATGCACGCGAGTTTATGGTTGCAGGCCAGGACAGGGGGCTGAGCGAGATGTGTCCGGCGCTGACGCTTACCTTCTGGCCGGATAAAGCCGCCCTGGCGAAGGCGGTTGTCGCGAAAGCGAAAGCGGATCGTGAGCAGCGCTTCTTCTTCCATGGACAATTTAATACCGGTCTGTGGCTGGCTCTCCTGAGCGGCGGGATTAAACCTTCCCAGTGCAGCTGGCATATCTGGGGAGCCGATCTCTATGAAGTCTCCCGCGGCTGGAAGTTCCGACTCTTCTACCCGCTACGGCGTATGGCGCAGGGGCGGGTTGGCTGTGTTTTCGCCACCCGTGGCGATCTCAATTACTTCGCGAAACAGCACCCCAACGTTCGCGGTGAGTTGCTCTATTTCCCGACACGCATGAACCCGGCGCTGAATAACATGGCAAACGATACGCCGCGTGAGGGTAAGCTGATGATCCTGGTGGGTAACTCTGGCGATCGCAGCAATGAGCATATTGCTGCGCTGAAGGCGGTACATCAGCAGTTTGGTGACACGGTGAATGTCGTTGTGCCGATGGGCTATCCGGCCAATAATGATGCTTACATCAATGACGTTCGCCAGCAGGCCCTGGGATTGTTTAGCCCGGAGAATGTGAACATCCTGCGCGATAAGCTGGAATTTGATGAATATCTGGCGCTGCTTCGCCAGTGCGATCTCGGCTATTTCATCTTTGCCCGCCAGCAGGGAGTTGGCACGCTGTGCCTGCTGATTCAGGCAGGCGTTCCCTGTGTGCTTAATCGCGATAATCCGTTCTGGCAGGATATGGCTGAACAACACATTCCGGTGCTGTTCACCACGGATACCCTGAACGTGGAGGTGGTACGCGAAGCTCAGCGTCAACTGGCGCTGGTGGATAAAAGTACCATCGATTTCTTTAGCCCGAACTATCTTACGCCGTGGCACCGTGCGCTGCGTATCGCTTCAGGAGACAACGCATGAGCCAGTTGCAATTCAGCGGCTTGTTAGTGGTATGGCTTCTGAGCACGCTATTTATCGCCACTCTGACCTGGTTTGAGTTCCGCCGCGTGCGTTTTAACTTTAACGTCTTCTTCTCGTTACTGTTTCTTTTGACCTTCTTCTTCGGTTTTCCGCTGACCAGTATTCTGGTTTTCCGTTTTGACGTGAGTGTCGCGCCGCCGGAAATCCTGCTCCAGGCACTCTTGTCGGCGACCTGCTTCTATGCGGTGTACTACGTCACCTATAAAACGCGTCTGCGTGCGGTGAAAGCGAGTGCGCCGCGTCGTCCGCTGTTCACCATGAACAGGGTAGAGACCCATCTGACGTGGGTAATGCTGATGACCATCGCGCTGGTCAGCGTGGGGATCTTCTTCATGCATAACGGCTTTTTGCTGTTTAAGCTGCACTCCTACAGTCAGATTTTTTCTGCCGAAGTTTCGGGCGTGGCGCTTAAGCGCTTCTTCTATTTCTTCATCCCGGCAATGCTGGTGATCTTTTTCCTGCGCCAGGACAGTAAGGCCTGGCTCTTCTTCCTGGTGAGCACGGTCGCCTTTGGTTTCCTGACCTACATGATTGTGGGTGGGACGCGCGCCAACATTATTATCGCCTTTGCGATTTTCCTGTTTATCGGCATCATTCGCGGATGGATCTCCCTGTGGATGCTGGCGGCAGCGGGCGTGTTTGGCATTGTGGGGATGTTCTGGCTGGCCCTTAAGCGCTATGGACTGAACGTGGCCGGTGACGAAGCGTTTTACACCTTCCTGTATCTCACGCGCGACACCTTCTCGCCGTGGGAAAACCTCGCTTTACTGCTGCAAAACTACGACAAAATCGATTTCCAGGGGCTGGCGCCCATTGTGCGTGACTTCTATGTGTTTATCCCGTCGTGGCTGTGGCCTGACCGCCCGGGTGCCGTGCTCAACACAGCGAACTACTTCACCTGGGAAGTGCTGAACAACCATTCAGGTCTGGCCATTTCCCCTACGCTGATTGGTTCGCTGGTGGTCATGGGCGGAAGCTGGTTTATTCTGCCGGGCGCGGTTGTGGTAGGGCTGATTATCAAATGGTTTGACTGGCTCTATGTGCTCGGCAACGAAGAGACCAATCGCTACAAGGCCGCCATTTTGCACAGTTTCTGCTTTGGTGCCATTTTCAATATGATCGTTCTGGCGCGCGAGGGGCTGGATTCCTTCGTCTCGCGCGTGGTTTTCTTCATGGTCGTTTTCGGCGTCTGCCTGCTGCTGGCCAAACTGCTGTACTGGTTGTTTGACAGTGCAGGGCTTGTGCATAAGCGCGAGCCACAGGGCAGCAGAACGCTGTCGCAAGTCTGAGTAAGGATAGTCATGACCGACACAACCTCTGCACCGCGCTACGCGCTGCGTGGCCTGCAGCTTATTGGCTGGCGCGATATGCAACACGCGCTGGATTTTCTCTTTGCGGGTGGCCAGATGAAATCCGGTACGCTGGTCGCCATCAATGCGGAGAAGATGCTGGCGGTAGAAGATAACGCTGAAGTCAGAAGTTTGATAGACGCCGCCGAGTTTAAATACGCGGACGGTATCAGCGTGGTACGCTCGATCCGCAAAAAGTTTCCTGGTGCTAATGTTTCACGCGTCGCGGGGGCCGATCTCTGGGAACAGCTGATGGCACGTGCAGGGGCAGAAGGCACGCCCGTATTTCTTATTGGCGGTAAGCCTGAGGTCCTGGCGCAGACCGAGCAGAAACTGCGGCGTCAGTGGAATGTTAATATTGTGGGTAGCCAGGACGGCTATTTTAAACCAGAGGATCGGCAGGCGCTTTTTGACCGCGTGCGCGACAGCGGGGCGAAAATTGTCACCGTGGCGATGGGCTCACCGCGCCAGGAAATTTTGATGCGTGATTGCCGTCTGGTTTGCCCGGATGCCCTCTATATGGGCGTCGGCGGGACCTATGACGTCTTCACTGGCCATGTAAAACGTGCGCCGAAGGTATGGCAAAACCTGGGACTGGAGTGGCTGTACCGCCTGCTGTCGCAACCAACACGTATTAAACGCCAGCTCCGTCTGCTGCGTTATCTCGCCTGGCACTACACCGGGAAAATGTAATCAAAATGTAGCGCGATATGCTGTTCGCGCTGCAACTCCCCTGCAAAACTGCTGCGAAACTGTGCAATGCATTTATTTTTTTAATGCATTGTTTGCCATTTTGCAGAATTTAAGAAACCATTCGCTCCGTATTTTAGTACCCCTAAAAAACAATACCTGGTATTAAGCCGGGAAACAGCAAACACAACCGAGGATCTATGGCAGAGAAAAAACCGGAGCTACAGCGTGGGCTGGAAGCTCGTCATATTGAACTGATAGCGCTGGGCGGCACTATTGGTGTGGGCCTGTTTATGGGCTCTGCAAGCACGCTCAAATGGGCCGGGCCATCCGTTCTGCTGGCATATATTATTGCTGGCCTGTTCGTTTTCTTCATCATGCGTTCGATGGGCGAAATGCTCTTCCTGGAGCCAGTGACCGGCTCTTTCGCCGTCTATGCGCACCGCTACATGAGCCCGTTCTTCGGCTACCTGACGGCCTGGTCATACTGGTTTATGTGGATGGCGGTGGGTATCTCGGAGATTACCGCAATCGGGGTGTATGTGCAGTTCTGGTTCCCGGATATGGTCCAGTGGATACCGGCGCTGATTGCTGTGGGGCTGGTGGCAATGGCAAACCTGGCAGCCGTTCGCCTTTATGGTGAAATCGAGTTCTGGTTTGCGATGATTAAAGTCACCACCATCATCGTGATGATTGTGGTTGGACTCGGCGTCATCTTCTTCGGCTTTGGCAACGGTGGTCACGCGATTGGCTTCGGTAACCTGACCGAACACGGCGGCTTCTTCGCTGGTGGCTGGAAAGGCTTCCTGACGGCGCTGTGTATCGTTGTCGCGTCCTATCAGGGCGTTGAGCTTATCGGTATTACAGCCGGTGAAGCGAAGAACCCGCAGGTCACGCTGCGTAGTGCGGTGGGTAAGGTGCTGTGGCGTATCCTGATTTTCTATGTGGGGGCGATCTTCGTTATCGTGACCATCTTCCCGTGGAATGAGATCGGCACGACAGGCAGCCCGTTTGTCTTAACATTCGCTAAGATAGGTATTACGGCGGCAGCAGGTATCATCAACTTTGTCGTCCTGACCGCGGCGTTGTCTGGCTGTAACAGCGGAATGTACAGCTGTGGTCGTATGCTCTATGCGCTTTCGAAGAACAACCAGTTGCCTGCGGCAATGAGTAAAGTGTCCCGCGCGGGTGTGCCTGTTGCGGGTGTGGCGGTGTCGATTGCCATCCTGCTGATTGGCTCATGCCTGAACTACATTATTCCAAACCCGCAGCGCGTATTTGTTTATGTCTACAGCGCCAGCGTGCTGCCGGGGATGGTGCCGTGGTTCGTTATTCTGATTAGCCAGCTGCGTTTCCGCCATGCGCATAAACAGGCGATTGCCAGCCATCCGTTCCGCTCGATTCTGTTCCCGTATGCGAACTATTTGACGATGGCGTTCCTGATTTGCGTATTAATCGGGATGTACTTTAATGATGATACCCGCATGTCGCTGTTTGTCGGGATGATCTTCCTGGCGGCAGTCACTGCAGCCTATAAGCTATTTGGGCTGGGGCGCCGCGCCACCACGCAGAAAGTGGAGGAATAAGCGGCAAAATGTGCAAACCATAACCAAACGCGCATTTTTTTCAAAAAAGCACTAGACAGCGGGGTCGGAGGTACGTAATATCCAGCCCCGCAACGGCGCTAAGCGCCCGTAGCTCAGCTGGATAGAGCGCTGCCCTCCGGAGGCAGAGGTCTCAGGTTCGAATCCTGTCGGGCGCGCCATTTTAGTCCCGGCGCTAGAGCTGCGGTGGTCTGAGAAGTAGTCAGTACCGCGTGAAAGAATACAGTGGTGGCTATAGCTCAGTTGGTAGAGCCCTGGATTGTGATTCCAGTTGTCGTGGGTTCGAATCCCATTAGCCACCCCATTATTGAAGAGTTGTGAATTGCGAAGGTGGCGGAATTGGTAGACGCGCTAGCTTCAGGTGTTAGTGTTCTTACGGACGTGGGGGTTCAAGTCCCCCCCCTCGCACCACGACTTTAATGAATTGAACTAAAAATTCAAAAAGCAGTACATCGGCGAGTAGCGCAGCTTGGTAGCGCAACTGGTTTGGGACCAGTGGGTCGGAGGTTCGAATCCTCTCTCGCCGACCAATTTTGAACCCCGCTTCGGCGGGGTTTTTTGTTTTCTGCGGCTTTTCACTTCTGTATCCATTCCCCGACATACGCGTTTCCTGTTGTCGCGAACCAGCGACACTTAATTAATTGAAAACTAAAATAATATTGCATCAGCGTCTTAACTGTCTCTTTCTGACGACACTTCTGCGCTTTTACCGATATCTTATGGTGCGTCAGACGGGTCTTAGCAGCAGAAATTCCTTTTATCTTAAAATGTTGCGCGATGTAAAATTTGTTCGTGTAACGTTGGCATGTAACGTGCAATAATATACGTGTAGATGCTCATTCCATCTCTTATGTTCGCCTTCGTGCCTCATAAACTCAGGAATGATGCAGAGCCATTTACGGTGCTTATCGTCCACTGACAGATGTCGCTTCGGCCTCATCAGACACCATGGGCATAACGTTGAGTGAAGCACCAAATATGTTGTCTTACAGACCTGTTTTAACGCCTGCTTTTAAAGCAGGCGTTTTTTTATGCCTTATTCACGGTAACGAAACATGACCAGGGCTGCCAGAAGCAGCGCACCCGCAGAGACAATATACATTGCCTGTAGTGCCTCTAACGCGGCGGTTAATGCCGCTGCAATACCGGTGAACAAAGAGGCACTGAGCGTTTGCCAGCGCCAGACTTTTCCACTCGCTGAAGCAGTCTGCGTAGAGTGAAAGTTGCTGAGCACACCATATGTTCCCACCGCGAAAACAACGTTTGATGCCAGATGCGCAATAAAAATCATCCCCAGTGCACACACCATCCAACCAGATAAAAACGGGATCACACCGTAAGCCGCTAAAAAGAGGCTAAGGCAGAGCATTAACAATGGTGTGTGCGCAGTGAGCCGCGGCAGGCTGTCTCTCTTCAGGAGTATAGGGCCGCAAAGCTGCCCCATACTCCTGGCAAAGAGAAGCGGTAAGGCGAGAGCCGCAGCATCCTCCGGTTGGATCTGCTGCGCTAGCGCCGGTAAAAGCGCCATGGCGGGTGAACCGACGGCTGCCAGAACGGGCAAAATGAGTAAACTGCGTTTTTGCCGGAGGGTCAGCGCATGCCACCGCAGCATAACCGGGGAGCCTTCGTCTGGGGATAAAGAGCGTGCTTGCGCAGTAAATGTCCTTCCAGCCAGCCACAGCATAAACATTGACCCCAGAAAGCTGGCAGCATCGATTGCCAGCAATGTCATCACCGATATTCGCTGGAAAAGTACTACGCCCAGTCCGGTACCGAGCAGTACCTGAGCCGCAAAAATCACGTTTTCAAGACAGGTTGCTGCAGGAAGCTCTGCTTTACTGAGTCCGCGTTTAAAGAGCAACGTTAGGGCCGGCCAGCTCATCCCATTCAACAGGGCTTCGGTGGATTGCACAGCAAGCAGCGCTGAAATACTGTGATAATGAATACCCAGCAGTGGGAATAACAGGGCGAGTAAGCCCAACCCCTCTGACAGGATCAACAAAGAGACGGGAGAATAGTGTGCGCACAGTTTTTCGCTGATGATGCTGCCGATAAAACCAGGCACCGTTGCAAAAAGAAAGGCGAGCGTAAGCAGAGTGGCTGGTGCCGACCAGTCTAAAAGTAAACCGAAGACAACAACCTGAGTTAACCCATTTCCCAACGACGTAAAAATAAAGGCGCAGGCCAGCAAACGCAGCCAGCGATGACAGCGCAGCGCTTCAACAAGCGCATACAAAAGCGAGTTCATGACGATTTCCTTTCAAAAACGATTTAGTCCACGCGGCTGATGCGCGTGTGTGTAAAAAGGTTAATGAAAAGAGATCGTTACATTGGCCGGAACGTTTCCTGATGGATATGCAAAAAGGGTGCGTAAAAAAGGAGGCCGTCCGGCCTCCTTAACGATTATTGCTGATTTCCGTTATTCTGCAATGTCAAAAGCAGACCGTCGCGCCGCATGGCGGCAGCTTCTTCCGGTTTATGCTGTTTGTCGAGCGTATCGGCAAGCCACGCGTAGTCAAACGCATCCGGGCGCTGTTTTAACGCCGCACGGAAGGCGAGGCTCGCCTCCTGCCATTCACCGTGTTTCATCAGCGACTGGCCCAGCGTGCTCCAGAGCAGCGGACGATCGCCAACGGTTTTGATCTGTTGACGCAGCACTTTTTCGATTTGCTCAGGGTTGTTGGTTTTCAGACGCGGGATCACCATGACCAGACGATCGTCGTACTGGCGTTTCAGACCGTCGAGGAGGATCTCCTGAGCCGTGTCATGATCGTCACATTCAATCAGGTGTTCCGCCATTGCCACCTGCAGAGGAACCTGCTGACGTGTTTTGCGGCTCTGATTCTTCCACCAGGTTTTCAGACCATCGCTACCCAGATCGGCACGCGCCTGATCCATCAAACCAATCCACGCCATGCGCTGGAGTTCGTCACGATGTTCATCATCACCCACGTCGGCTTTCGCCATCGAAGGAATAATGTCCAGCAGTGAACCCCATGCACCGGTACGGATATAGGCTTGCTCGGCAAGGCGCAGCACTTCAGGGTGGCGAGGAGTGATTTCCAGCAGACGGTCAACGCCGTGGCGCGCCGCATGGTTTTCATTACGTGCCAGCTGCAGGCGAACGCGAGTGATCTCAACCGGGATCTGGTTGTCGGACGCCATCTCCGACGCGCGCTCCAGATGCTGATTGGCACGGGCCTCGTCACCACGCTGTTGAGCTGCTTCAGCAGCCAACAGATAGTTCACGACGGGTTGTTCGGCGTGATCGGCGTTTTTGGACATCAGCTTTTCCACCTGCTGATAGTCGCCCTCGGCGAGCTTAATCAGCGCCTGCTCGGTCTGCTTACGGGCGCGACGGCGCTTGCGGCCAACGAACCAGCCACGGGTATGGGCACCGGTGCGGAAAATACGGCGCAGGATCCACTCCAGCGCCAGCAGCACCACAACGCCCAGGATCAGAATGATCACCAGACCCGTTACGCTGGTTTCGATGTTGTAATTGTCGGTCTGGATCAACACGTATCCCTGGTGACCGGCAAGCATCGGCCCAAGGACGATCCCGGCGATCAGCAGGATAAAGAGTAAGAGTACTTTAAGCATCGTTACTCTCCTTGTGGGGCGCTTTCAGGCGCGGGCGCGGCGGTTGGTGCAGGTTCACCCGTCTGCGCAGCCGGAACGCCCGGCTGTGCCAGCAGGTTACGTACGCGCGTTTGCATCAGCTTTTCCAGAATCGGCTGGCTGGCCAGTTTATCCGGCACGTTCATGGTGATGTTCTGCTGACTCAGTTTGTCGATGTCATCGAGGAACGCCGTGGTGGTGGCATCATCGGTATCGTAGTAAGCACGTACCCATGTGGAGACGTTATCCAGCGCCTGTTTGTAGGTCTCTTCCTGATGACGTGGCACGGCCTGGGCCGCGACCAGCAGACGGGAACGAATGTTCTCACGCAGGTAGATATCCTGGTTCGGCGCTAACAGCGGCACGGCGGTTTCATCACGGCGACGAATGGTGATGAAGCTGTCCATAAAGTTCTGCCAGCTTTTTTGCAGGTTTACACGCCACTCGCTCAGGGAGCTGGACAGCTCGGTGCCGTCGGAATCCATGGGAGAATCGTCGTCGTTGTTATCTGCCAGTTGCAGGTTATCAATCTGGTTCGAGAGCTGATTTACCTTGAGGATGATGCCGTCATAATCCACCTGAGAAACGGCGGAGAGGCTGGCGATGTCTTCGGTAATGGCGCGACGTGCGGTGATGAGGCTTGGATCGTTCATGTCCGCCAGACTCGCATCTGCGCTTTTCAGCAGAGCGGCGGCGGTGGTGACATCCTGATCGCTCCAGAGCTTACGCCCGGCCAGTTTCACCAGAAAATCAGCCTGAGAAAGCAGCCAGGTTTTGGCATCGGTACCGGAAATGGTGGCCACTTTTTGCTGTACTTCGTCCAGCTGTTTGGTTAGCTCTTCCTGTTTGCTGTTCGCATCGGCAAGCGCGGCAGCCTGCTGTTTGATGACGCCTTCCAGCTCGGTTTTTTGTGTCTCCTGCGCTTTTTGCAGCGCGGCGAGCTGATTAACCAGCGCGTCGCTGGTTGCCGTCTGATTGGTGCTTTGCTGTTTCACCAGGCCGTAGAGGCTGACGCCTGCTGCCAGCGCAATGGCGATGGCAATCGCGCTCAGCGCGAGGCTGGTCTTGTTGCTGCCGTTTTTCTTCTCAACGGTTTTCTCAGTCGTTTCTGACTGTGGCGTCATGTCCACAGTCTCCCTGGTCTCTTCAACCACGGCGGAGGATTTGTCGTGTTCCGTCATTATGGCATCCCATTATGAGAGTTATTGTAATGCGCGCAGCAGCGCATCGTTGTCGGCGTTATCAGCGATCCGAATATCTTGCCAGCCCAGTTCCCGGGCGAGGTTCGCCAGACGCTCACTGACGACCAAAAGCCGACAGTGGAGTAACCAGTTTTCACGATACCAAAGCGGCACCAGCGACCAGAGTTGCTGCAGCATTTCGCCGCTGGTCACCACCAGCGTTGTAATGCCGCGCGTATGCCAGCGCATCGCCTCTTGTGCACCATCGTAATGTTTTGCACAGCGTTGATAACATTCGCAAAACGTGACGTCAGCTCCGCGTTCACGCAGCGTTTCGCCTAACAGTTCGCGTCCGCCGTTACCGCGTAAAATCAGCGCACGTTTTCCGATTAGGGTTTGTAATTCAGGTAATTGTAGCAAGACTTCGCTGGTTTCCCGATCTAACGGGTAACGTACGTCTGCTCCACTTACGGTATGCAGCGCCAGGGCGGTGGAACGGCCAATCGCGAAATAGCGTGGCGCGGTAGGCCAGTTCAGTCCCTGCTGTTGTAGCTGCGCATGGGCAAATTCCACGGCATGTTGCGACAAGGCAAACAGCAGGTCGCCTTCCTGAAGGGTATTCATATGGTCGGCGAGCGCGGACAGCTCCCGACCCGGGGAGAATTCAATAAGCGGAAAACTCCAGGCCACCTGCCCCAGTGCGCGCAGACGGCTCACTAACTGCTCTCCTGCGGGAGAAGGGCGGGTGACGAGAATACTCATGCAGGGGGCTCTCCATCGTAAACGTCAGCCAGAATCTCGCGGGCACCGTTATCCAGTAACTCTTCCGCCAGCGAAACGCCAAGCTGCTCAGCATCTTGCGGTTTACCGCGGCGCTCACCGCGTACCATCTGCGAACCGTCCGGCGCGCCAACCAGCGCACGCAGCCACAGTTCACCGTTAATTAATTCAGCATAGCTGCCAATCGGCACCTGGCACCCCCCTTCAAGGCGGGTATTCATCGCACGCTCGGCTTTGACGCGAATGGCCGTCTCGTCATGATTCAGCGGCGCAAGCAGTTCACGGGTACGCCTGTCATCCAGACGGCACTCAATACCTACAGCGCCCTGTCCCACGGCCGGCAAAGAGAGCTCCGGTGGCAACGCGACGCGAATGCGTGACTCCAGCCCCAGACGCTTAAGTCCTGCTACCGCGAGGATAATGGCATCGTAATCGCCGTTATCCAGCTTGCCCAGACGCGTGCCAACGTTACCGCGCAGCGAGCGTATGATCAGATCCGGACGGCGTTCAGCCAACTGACACTGGCGGCGTAAACTGGACGTGCCAACCACGCTGCCTTTGGGCAACGCATCTAGCGAGTCAAACTGGTTAGAGACAAACGCATCGCGCGGATCCTCGCGCTCGCAAATGGTCACCAGCCCCAGCCCTTCCGGGAACTCGACGGGCACGTCTTTCATCGAATGCACGGCGATATCGGCGCGGTTCTCAAGCAATGCCAGTTCCAGTTCTTTGACAAACAAGCCTTTGCCGCCCACTTTCGCCAGCGGCGTATCAAGGATCACATCGCCGCGCGTGACCATGGGCACCAGCTCGACGCGCAAGCCGCTGTGGCAGGCTTCCAGGCGCTGCTTAACATAATGTGCCTGCCAGAGCGCAAGAGGGCTTTGGCGTGTGGCAATTCTCAAAACATTGTCTAACATGCTTGTTACCGTCATTATCAATCGCTAACCATCCTAACATTGTTGACTCTGGGATGGCAGTTTTACGGTGATGAAGAAGAGAGGGACAGGGCGGGAGTTCTCGTCAGCCACAGCCGTATTAAGGAATTTACACGTACAGAACGGTGCTACACTTTGTATGTAGCGCAACTTTCTTTACGGTCAATCGGCAAGGTGTTAAATTGATCACGTTTTAGACCATTTTTTCGTCGGTACCAGCATAATGATAAGGGCGAAAAAGGGTAACGGTTATCTTTTTGAAATACTGCGGGCTCGCTGTTATTTTGGTTTTTGAATAGCTTGCGACACCCGGAAACATCAGGCGATACGTCTTGTACCTCTATATTGAGACTCTGAAACAGAGACTGGATGCCATCAATCAACTGCGTGTGGATCGCGCGCTTGCTGCCATGGGCCCTGCTTTCCAGCAGGTATACAGTCTGCTGCCGACATTATTGCACTATCACCATCCGCTGATGCCGGGTTACCTTGACGGTAACGTTCCCAAGGGCATTTGCCTTTTCACGCCTGATGAAACCCAACAGCATTATCTCAACGAACTTGAACTCTACCGTGGCATGCCGCCGCAGGAATCCCCGAAAGGTGAACTGCCTATCACCGGCGTTTACTCCATGGGGAGCACCTCTTCGGTAGGGCAAAGCTGTTCGTCTGACCTGGACATCTGGGTCTGTCATCAATCCTGGCTCGATAACGAAGAGCGTCAGTTGCTGCAGCGTAAATGTAGCCTGCTGGAAAGCTGGGCGGCATCGCTTGGCGTGGAAGTGAGCTTCTTCCTGATTGATGAAAACCGTTTCCGCCATAACGAAAGCGGCAGTCTGGGTGGTGAGGACTGTGGCTCCACACAGCACATTTTATTGCTGGACGAATTTTACCGTACGGCAGTGCGTCTGGCCGGGAAGCGTATTCTGTGGAATATGGTCCCGTGCGAAGAAGAAGAGCATTACGATGATTACGTGATGTCGCTTTACGCGCAGGGCGTACTGACGCCAAACGAATGGCTGGATTTGGGCGGCCTGAGCTCCCTGTCAGCCGAAGAGTACTTTGGCGCGAGCCTCTGGCAGCTTTATAAGAGCATCGACTCACCGTACAAAGCGGTGCTGAAAACGCTGTTGCTCGAAGCCTATTCCTGGGAATACCCAACCCCACGCCTGCTGGCGAAAGATATCAAGCAGCGTCTGCACGACGGGGAGATTGTCTCCTTTGGGCTTGACGCCTACTGCATGATGCTGGAACGCGTTACCGAATACCTGAAAGCCATTGATGACACCACGCGTCTCGACCTGGTGCGTCGATGTTTCTATCTCAAAGTTTGTGAGAAATTGAGCCGCGAACGCGCCTGCGTGGGCTGGCGTCGTGAAGTGGTTTCTCAGCTCGTCAAAGAGTGGGGATGGGGCGAAGAGCGTCTCTCCATGCTCGACAATCGCGCCAACTGGAAAATCGATCAGGTGCGTGAAGCGCACAACGAACTGCTTGATGCGATGATGCAAAGCTACCGTAACCTGATCCGCTTTGCGCGCCGTAACAATCTCAGCGTGTCCGCCAGCCCGCAGGACATCGGGGTATTGACCCGCAAACTGTATGCCGCGTTTGAAGCGCTGCCGGGCAAAGTCACCCTGGTTAACCCGCAAATTTCGCCCGATCTGTCAGAGCCAAACCTGACCTTTATCTATGTGCCGCCGGGCCGCGCGAACCGCACCGGGTGGTATCTGTATAACCGTGCCCCAAGCATGGATTCAATCATCAGCCATCAGCCGCTGGAGTATAACCGCTACCTGAACAAGCTGGTGGCCTGGGCCTGGTTTAACGGCCTGCTGACCTCGCGCACCCGCCTGTTTATCAAAGGCAACGAGGTGGTCGATTTAGCCAAACTGCAGGAGATGGTGGCGGATGTCTCCCATCACTTCCCGCTGCGTCTGCCAGCACCCACGCCAAAAGCGCTCTACAGCCCGTGTGAAATTCGTCATCTGGCGATTATCGTCAACCTGGAATATGACCCGACGGCGGCCTTCCGCAATCAGGTCGTGCATTTTGACTTCCGCAAGCTGGACGTCTTCAGCTTTGGCGAGCAGCAAAATTGCCTGGTCGGCAGCGTGGATCTGCTGTACCGCAACTCGTGGAACGAAGTGCGTACGCTGCACTTCAACGGCGAGCAGGCGATGATCGAAGCGTTGAAAACCATTCTCGGTAAGATGCACCAGGATGCCGCGCCGCCGGACAGCGTGGAAGTGTTCTGCTACAGCCAGCACCTACGTGGTTTGATTCGTACTCGCGTGCAGCAGTTAGTTTCAGAGTGTATTGAGCTGCGTCTTTCCAGTACCCGTCAGGAAACCGGTCGCTTTAAAGCGCTGCGTGTTTCAGGGCAAACCTGGGGTCTGTTTTTCGAACGCCTGAACGTGTCGGTGCAGAAGCTGGAGAACGCCATTGAGTTTTACGGTGCGATTTCCCATAACAAACTGCATGGCCTGTCGGTTCAGGTGGAGACTAACCACGTCAAGCTGCCGCAGGTGGTGGATGGCTTTGCCAGTGAAGGGATTATCCAGTTCTTCTTTGAAGAGTCGGGAGACGATGCCGGTTTCAACATCTATATTCTTGATGAGACCAACCGCGCAGAGGTGTATCACCACTGCGAAGGTAGTAAAGAGGAACTGGTGCGTGACGTTAGCCGCTTCTACTCCTCATCACATGACCGCTTCACCTACGGCTCCAGCTTCATCAACTTCAACCTGCCGCAGTTCTACCAGATTGTGAATGTCGATGGCCGTGCGCAGGTGATTCCGTTCCGTACTCAGGCCGTCACGCCTGCCGTGCCTGCGAATCAGGATACCGCACCGCTGTTGCAGCAGTATTTCTCGTGATGCTTTTCGCCGGGTGGCTACGGTCCGAGCCGTTGTAGGCCCGGTAAGGCGTAGCCGCCACCGGGCAACAAAACTACCTGAAACTCACATCTTCACCCGCCTGCGCGGTTGCAGCCTGCTCCAGCAGATCCCAGAAGGTTTCGCCGCTACGGTCACAAACCCATTCATCCCCTTTCAGATCGAAATGGTAGCCACCCTGTCTGGCCGCCAGCCATACCTGGTGAAGCGGCTCCTGGCGGTTAATAATAATTTTGCTGCCGTTTTCGAAACTGAGGGTCAGGATACCGCCGTTGATTTCACAATCGATATCGCTGTCGCCTTCCCAGTCGTCCAGGCGCTCTTCAATGGTCATCCACAGGGTGTCGGCAAGGCGATGGAATTCACTGTCGTTCATGGTTTTGTTCCTGTTTTTCGTGATGCCGGCAGTATAACCCTAAATAATTCCCGTTGCAGGAAAGCGGCAAACTCTTGCTTTTGTGTCTTCTCCTGCGATGATAGAAACAGATTTGAACTTACGGGCAACTTTATAATGAAAAACGCTTTCCGAACGCTTGCCGTTCTCATCACGCTGTTTAGTCTGACTGGCTGTGGACTGAAGGGGCCGCTGTACTTCCCGCCAGCGGATAAAACCGCGCCGCCTCCGACGAAACCTGTAAACAGCGGCATTGAGTCATCTACGCCAGACACTAACGATCGTGGCAACAACGGTGGCCCGACTCAGGTTAATCTCTGACGATCACGTTCTGTACCCGCGCAATGGAGCAAATGATGCAGTTCTCTAAAATGCATGGCCTTGGTAACGATTTTATGGTCGTCGACGCGGTAACGCAGAATGTCTTTTTCTCCCCGGAACTGATCCGCCGCCTGGCGGATCGACACCTGGGCGTGGGGTTCGATCAGCTGCTGGTGGTTGAACCGCCGTACGATCCCGACCTCGATTTCCACTACCGTATTTTCAATGCGGATGGCAGCGAGGTGAATCAGTGCGGCAACGGCGCGCGCTGTTTTGCCCGCTTTGTCCGCCTGAAAGGGTTGACCAACAAACGCGATATCCGTGTCAGCACGGCGAATGGCCGCATGGTGCTCAGCGTTACCGATGACGAGCTGGTGCGCGTGAACATGGGCGAGCCAAACTTCGAACCTTCTGCGGTGCCGTTTCGCGCAAACAAAGCGGAAAAGACCTATATTATGCGTGCGGCCGAGCAGACAGTATTGTGCGGCGTCGTCTCGATGGGCAACCCACACTGTGTGATTCAGGTCGATAACGTGGAAACGGCCGCGGTTGAAACCCTGGGTCCGGTGCTGGAAAGCCATGAACGTTTCCCGGAACGGGCGAATATCGGTTTTATGCAGGTGGTGAAGCGTGAGCATATCCGTCTGCGCGTGTACGAGCGCGGCGCGGGCGAAACGCAGGCTTGCGGAAGCGGTGCCTGTGCTGCGGTGGCCGTCGGCATCTCTCAAGGGTTACTGGCCGAAGAGGTTCGCGTGGAGTTACCAGGCGGTCGTCTTGATATCGCCTGGAAAGGACCGGGTCATCCACTGTATATGACTGGCCCGGCGGCACATGTCTATGACGGGTTTATCCATCTATGAAACAACCAGGGGAAGAACTGCAGGAAACGGTGACGGAACTGGACGACAGGGCTGTTGTTGATTATCTGCTGCGCAATCCTGAGTTTTTTATTCGCAATGCACGCGTCGTCGAAGCGATGCGTGTGCCGCATCCGGTTCGCGGGACCGTGTCGCTGGTCGAATGGCACATGGCACGCTCGCGCAACCACATCAATCAGCTTGAAGAGAACATGACGCTGCTGATGGAGCAGGCCAACACGAACGAAAGCCTGTTCTATCGTCTTCTGCATCTGCAGGCGCGTCTGGCCTCGGCGCACAGCCTTGAAGAATTTCTCAGCCGCTTCCACCGCTGGGCGCGTGAACTGGGGCTGGCTGGGGCAACGATTCGTCTTTTCCCTGACCGCTGGCGCATTGGCGCGCCGTCCGGTTTTACCCATCTGGCGTTGAGTCGCCAGGCGTTTGAACCCCTGCGTATTCAGCGTCTGGGCCACGAACATCACTATCTTGGGCCGCTTAACGGGCCGGAACTGCTGGTGGTACTGCCGGAGGCGAAAGCGATAGGCTCGGTGGCGATGTCGATGATGGGGCGTGATGGCGATCTGGGGGTGATGTTATTTACCAGCCGCGACGCGCATCATTACGAGCAGGGACAAGGCACGCAGCTGCTGCAGGAGATCGCCCTGATGCTGCCTGAGCTGCTGGAGCGCTGGATTGAACGTGTATGACGGACGCCCTGCTCGCGACTGACGTCTCGCGCTTTCTGCGCTACCTGGGCGTTGAACGTCAGCTAAGCCCCATTACGCTGCTGAACTATCAGCGTCAGCTTGATGCCATCATGCAGATTGCCGATGAGATCGGCCTGAAAAGCTGGCAACAATGTGACGCTGCAACCGTCCGTGGGTTTGTTGTGCGTAGCCGTAAAAAAAACCTAAGCCCGGCGAGTCTGGCGCTCAGGCTTTCTGCGCTGCGCAGTTTCTTCGACTGGCTGGTGAGCCAGGGCGGCTTAAAAGCCAACCCGGCGAAAGGCATCGCCACGCCGAAAGCCCCGCGTCACCTGCCGAAAAATATCGACGTCGACGATGTAAACCGCCTGCTGGATATTGACCTCAACGACCCGCTGGCCGTGCGCGATCGCGCGATGCTGGAGGTCATGTACGGTGCGGGTCTGCGTCTTTCCGAACTGGTTAATCTCGATTTAAAACATCTCGATCTGGAGTCCGGTGAAGTGTGGGTGATGGGTAAGGGCAGCAAAGAGCGCCGCCTGCCAATTGGCCGTAATGCCGTCTCGTGGATTGAGCACTGGCTGGATCTGCGCGGGCTGTTTGGCGCCGAGGAGGATGCGCTGTTCCTGTCGAAACTCGGCAAGCGGATCTCGGCGCGTAACGTGCAGAAACGCTTTGCAGAGTGGGGCATTAAGCAGGGGCTCAACAGCCACGTCCATCCACATAAGCTGCGCCACTCCTTTGCTACCCATATGCTGGAATCGAGTGGCGATCTGCGTGGCGTGCAGGAACTGCTCGGCCACGCGAATCTCTCCACCACCCAAATCTATACCCACTTAGACTTTCAACACCTTGCGTCGGTGTATGACGCGGCGCATCCACGCGCCAAACGGGGGAAATAATGCGTTTTTACCGCCCACTGGGTCACATCTCAGCCCTGACTTTTGATCTTGATGACACCCTTTATGACAACCGTGAAGTGATCCTGCGAACTGAGCAGGAGTCACTGGCGTTTGTTCAGAACTACCATCCGGCGCTGAAGACGATGCAGAACAAGGACTTTCAGCTGCTGCGCCAGTCCCTGCGTGAGACCGAGCCGGATATTTATCACGATGTAACCGAATGGCGTCGCCGTGCGGTGGAGCAGGCGATGCTCAACGCTGGGCTGAGCGCACAGGATGCGGCCGTCGGGGCTGAAGCCGCAATGGAAAACTTCGCCAAATGGCGCAGCCGTATCGACGTGCCGCAGGAAACGCACGACACGCTGGCAAAACTGGCAGAAAAATGGCCGCTGGTCGCAATCACCAATGGCAATGCGCAGCCGGAGCTGTTTGGTCTGGGGGATTACTTCGAATTTGTGCTGCGGGCGGGTCCGCACGGGCGCTCGAAGCCGTTTAACGATATGTATCATCTGGCGGCGGAGAAGCTGAACCTGCCGCTCGGCGAAATGTTGCATGTGGGTGATGACCTGACCACAGACGTAGCGGGTGCCATCCGCTGCGGTATGCAGGCCTGCTGGATCAAGCCAGAAAAGACGGACCTGATGATCGCCCCGGACAGCCGTCTTCTGCCGCACCTGGAAATTTCACGGTTGGCATCCCTCACGACGCTGATATAATCACCAGTAATATTGTATAAATTACCAGGGTTTTTGCAGTTGTAGGCCCGGTAAGCAAAGCGCCACCGGGCGCTTTGCTGTGTTCCTGAATACTATGTGACGGTGCCAATGGACGTTTCTTACCTGCTCGACAGTCTTAATGACAAACAGCGTGATGCGGTTGCCGCCTCGCGTACCAACCTGCTGGTGCTGGCTGGGGCGGGCAGTGGTAAGACGCGCGTGCTGGTTCACCGTATCGCCTGGCTGCAGAGCGTGGAAAACTGCTCTCCGTACTCCATCATGGCGGTCACGTTCACCAACAAGGCGGCGGCGGAGATGCGCCACCGTATTGCCCAACTGATGGGCACCAGCCAGGGCGGCATGTGGGTCGGCACCTTCCACGGTCTGGCGCACCGTCTGCTGCGTGCGCACCATATGGACGCCAATCTGCCGCAGGATTTCCAGATCCTCGACAGTGAAGACCAGCTCCGTCTGCTGAAACGCCTGATTAAAGCGATGAATCTCGACGAGAAACAGTGGCCGCCGCGTCAGGCGATGTGGTACATCAACGGCCAGAAAGACGAAGGGTTGCGCCCACATCATATTCAGAGCTTTGGCAACCCGGTGGAGCAGACCTGGCAGAACGTTTACAAGGCCTACCAGGAAGCGTGTGACCGCGCCGGGCTGGTGGACTTTGCCGAACTGTTGCTGCGCGCCCACGAGCTGTGGCTGAACAAACCGCATATCCTGCAGCATTACCGTGAACGCTTCACCAATATCCTGGTGGACGAATTCCAGGATACCAACAACATCCAGTACGCCTGGATCCGCCTGCTGGCCGGGGATACCGGCAAGGTGATGATCGTAGGCGATGACGACCAGTCCATCTACGGCTGGCGTGGCGCGCAGGTGGAAAACATTCAGCGCTTCCTCAACGACTTCCCCGGCGCCGAAACCATCCGTCTGGAGCAGAACTACCGCTCGACCAGCAATATCCTCAGCGCGGCCAACGCCCTGATTGAAAACAACAACGGGCGCCTGGGTAAAAAGTTATGGACCGACGGGGTCGACGGTGAGCCGATTTCCATTTACTGCGCCTTCAACGAGCTCGACGAAGCACGTTTCGTGGTGAACCGCATCAAAACCTGGCAGGACAACGGTGGCGCGCTGGAACAGTGTGCCATTCTCTACCGCAGCAACGCCCAGTCGCGCGTGCTGGAAGAGGCGCTGCTGCAGGTGAGCATGCCGTACCGTATCTACGGCGGCATGCGCTTCTTCGAACGTCAGGAGATCAAAGACGCGCTCTCTTATCTGCGCCTGATCGCTAACCGAAACGACGATGCGGCGTTTGAACGTGTGGTGAATACGCCAACCCGCGGCATTGGTGACCGAACGCTGGACGTGGTGCGTCAGGCCTCGCGCGATCGTCAGCTTACGCTCTGGCAGGCGTGCCGCGAGCTGTTGCAGGAAAAAGCCCTCGCCGGACGCGCCGCCAGCGCGCTGCAGCGCTTCCTGGAATTAATTGACGCGCTGGCGCAGGAAACCGCCGACATGCCGCTACACGTGCAGACTGACCGGGTGATCAAAGACTCCGGCCTGCGCACCATGTACGAGCAGGAGAAAGGCGAGAAGGGCCAGACTCGTATTGAGAACTTAGAGGAACTGGTGACGGCAACGCGCCAGTTCAGCTACAACGAAGAAGACGAAGACCTGATGCCGCTGCAGGCGTTCCTTTCTCACGCCGCGCTGGAAGCGGGCGAAGGGCAGGCGGATACCTGGCAGGATGCGGTTCAACTGATGACCCTGCACTCTGCCAAAGGCCTCGAATTCCCGCAGGTGTTTATCGTCGGCATGGAAGAGGGCATGTTCCCGAGCCAGATGTCGCTGGATGAAGGCGGGCGTCTGGAAGAGGAACGCCGTCTGGCTTACGTAGGCGTGACGCGAGCGATGCAGAAGCTGACGCTGACCTACGCTGAAACCCGCCGTTTGTACGGCAAAGAGGTCTATCACCGTCCGTCGCGCTTTATCGGCGAATTGCCGGAAGAGTGTGTCGAAGAGGTTCGTCTGCGTGCCAGTATCAGCTGCCCGGTCAGCCATCAGCGGATGGGCTCGCCGATTGCGGAAACCGACACCGGCTATAAGCTGGGCCAGCGCGTGCGTCATTCGAAGTTTGGTGAAGGCACCATCGTCAATCTGGAAGGCAGCGGCGAGCACAGCCGCCTGCAGGTGGCGTTCCAGGGGCAGGGGATCAAATGGCTGGTGGCCGCGTATGCCAAGCTGGAAGCAGTGTAACTTTCAGAAAAATATCATTATTTTGTAATAATCTGCTAGCCTTATACGTTGAAGGTCAATTAATGCCCTTCAGCGTTTCGTTGCGTGTTGACGCCACAGTTGCTGCTGGCGTAACATGCGCGCACGATTACGCTAAGAGGACATTCGCCTTGGACACACCCAGTAGATACTGGCTCAATTCCCTGTCATCCAGGAACAACTCCTAAGGCTATCTCCTCTTGCTGATGGCCTTAGTGGTTGTCAGCGACCTGCATTATTCCCGTCGCGCTGAGTCAGGCTGTTTAATGGTCTGAAACCCAATTTGTTTCTGTGTGCCCACCGAACTGTCCGATATTTTTTGCATTGGGAGTCCCGGTCATGTTGAGCGCATTTCAACTCGAAAATAACCGACTGACTCGGCTTGAAGCCGAAGAGTCACAGCCCCTCATTGATGCCGTATGGGTGGATCTGGTCGAGCCGGACGACGATGAACGCCTGCGCGTACAATCTGAGCTGGGGCAGAGTCTGGCAACTCGCCCGGAACTGGAAGACATCGAAGCATCCGCACGTTTTTTTGAAGACGAAGACGGCCTGCACATTCACTCCTTCTTCTTCTTTGAAGATGCCGAAGACCACGCGGGAAACTCCACCGTGGCATTTACCATTCGCGACGGTCGCCTGTTTACCCTGCGCGAGCGCGAACTGCCGGCGTTTCGTCTCTATCGTATGCGCGCCCGCAGCCAGGCGATGGTGGACGGCAATGCTTACGAATTGCTGCTCGATCTGTTCGAAACCAAAATTGAGCAACTGGCGGATGAGATTGAAAACATCTACAGCGATCTGGAAAAACTGAGCCGCGTCATCATGGAAGGCCATCAGGGCGATGAATACGACGAAGCGCTCTCCACGCTGGCGGAGCTGGAAGATATCGGCTGGAAGGTGCGTCTGTGTCTGATGGATACCCAACGCGCGCTGAACTTCCTGGTGCGCAAGGCGCGTCTGCCGGGCGGCCAACTGGAACAGGCGCGTGAGATCCTGCGCGATATCGAATCCCTGCTGCCGCACAACGAATCACTGTTCCAGAAGGTCAACTTCCTGATGCAGGCGGCGATGGGCTTTATCAACATCGAGCAGAACCGCATTATCAAGATCTTCTCGGTGGTATCCGTGGTGTTCCTGCCGCCGACGCTGGTGGCATCCAGCTATGGGATGAACTTTGAGTTTATGCCAGAGCTGAAGTGGAGTTTCGGCTATCCGGGGGCGATTATCTTTATGATCCTCGCCGGGCTGGCGCCGTATCTCTATTTCAAGCGTCGCAACTGGCTGTAAAAATCTGGCGGGTGGCGCTGTGCTTACCCGCCCTACGATCGAACTCCCTCTCCCACCGGGAGAGGGGAAAATCACAGCCCTTTACGCACCCGGCGCTGGGTATAAATCGCGTCAGCGACAAAAATCGCCAGTGCCACCCAGATAAACGCGAACGTCACCATCTTATCCGCACCCGGCACTTCGCCGTAGAACACCACCGCCAGCAGGAACATCAGCGTCGGGCCGATGTACTGGAAAAAGCCCAGCGTGGACAGACGCAGGCGCGTTGCCGCACCGGTAAAGCAGAGCAGTGGGATGGTCGTCACCACGCCTGCGGCCATCAGCATTACATTCAGGGACCACGGGTTGCTGCCCATGTGGCTGGTCGGGCTGTCGGCAATGCCGAACAGATAGATAGCGGCCACCGGCAACAGCCACAGGGTTTCAAACAGCATGCCGGTTTGCGCTTCCACGGCAATCTTCTTACGCACCAGCCCGTAGAACGCAAAGCTGAACGCCAGCCCCAGCGCAATAACAGGCAGTGAACCGAAGGTCCACAGCTGAACCAGCACGCCGCAGAAGGCGAGGATCACCGCCAGCCACTGCATCCGGCGGAAGCGCTCGCCGAGGAAAATCATCCCCAGCACAATATTCACCAGCGGGTTAATAAAGTAGCCCAGACTCGCTTCGAGCATGTGATGGTTATTCACCGCCCAGATAAACAGCAGCCAGTTTCCGCCAATCAGTACTGCCGAGAGTGCCAGCAGGAAGATCTTCTTCGGGGTTTGTAGCAGCGTTTTGACGCCAGACCACTGACGACTAACGCTCATCAGCGCGATCATGAAGAAGAAGGACCAGATGACGCGGTGAGTGAGGATCTCATCAGCCGGTACGTAAGCGATAAATTTAAAGTAGGCGGGTGCGACACCCCAAATAAAATAAGCGGCAAGGGCGAGTAACACGCCCTGCCGCGTCTGTTTAGCATCCATCGGGAAAATCCGTGACAAAAAAGTGAATTAACTTTACCCGATTTTTCAACTTCAACCCACCATATAAGTGGCGGTTGCGCTGGCGATATAAAGTTGTTCTTCGTTATGCAGTTCAACACGCGCCACGGCAACCTTATTACCCGCACGGAGCAGGCTGCTGCTGCAGGTGAAGCGGTTTCCGCGCCCGGGACGCAGATAATCGACGCGTAAATCGATGGTACCCATGCGGGATAAGCGCTGACGCAGCTCGTCTTCGTTGATGGTGTCATGGCGGGTCAGGGTGCTGCCAACACATACCAGCCCTGCAGCCACGTCCAGCGCGGAGGCAATCACCCCGCCATGTAAAATGCTCTGTGCCCAGTTGCCTACCATCATCGGCTGGTTGTTAAAACTGAGCTGTGCAAAGTCTTTTTCGTAACGCTCCAGCTCCAGTCCCAGCGCACGGTTAAACGGCATATGGTAAACAAAAATCTCGCCCACGAGTTTTAACGCTTCTTCGGCGGTTAGCATGGCTGACATGAGACATCACATCCTTAATGTTAATAAAATGTTGATTTTATGCCCGGACAGGCAAGAATGCCACTTTCAGAAACGAGGATGCAGCAGTTGCTGCAGAAGTCTGTAGAATGTGCGCCATATAACGATTCAGATCATTTAACATTTTGCAGGAGAACACCACCGATGCGGACGTATCTGGCAGGGTTACTGGCAGCGGTTGCGCTGCCCCTCACAGCCTATGCGCAGGAAGCGACAGTCAAAGAGGTGCATGATACGCCAGCAGTTCGCGGTAGCATTATCGCTAACCTGCTGCAGGAGCATGATAATCCCTTCACGCTCTACCCGTACGACACCAACTATGTGCTCTATACCTGGACCAGCGATCTCAACAAAGAGGCGATTCGCTCTTATGACTGGGCTGAGAATGCGCGCAAAGATGAGGTGAAATATCAGCTCAGCCTCGCGTTTCCGTTCTGGCGCGGCATTCTGGGGCCGAATTCGGTTCTCGGTGCATCTTATACCCAGAAATCCTGGTGGCAGCTTTCCAACAGCGGTGAATCTTCACCGTTCCGTGAAACCAACTATGAGCCCCAGCTGTTCCTGGGGTTCGCCACGGATTATGAGTTTGCAGGCTGGACATTGCGTGACGTTGAAGTGGGCTTCAACCATGACTCCAACGGCCGTTCCGATCCAACCTCACGTAGCTGGAACCGCGCCTATACGCGCCTGATGGCGCAAAACGGTAATATGATGGTGGAAGTGAAGCCGTGGTACGTGGTGGGCAGCACCGATGACAACCCGGATATCACCAAATATATGGGCTACTATCAGCTCAGGATTGGCTATCAGCTGGGTGATGCGGTGCTGAGTGCCAGGGGCCAGTACAACTGGAACACCGGTTACGGCGGCGCAGAAGTGGGCTTAAGCTACCCGATGACCAAACACGTGCGTATCTATACGCAGGTCTACAGCGGTTACGGCGAGTCGCTCATCGATTACAACTTCAATCAGACCCGCGTGGGTGTCGGCGTGATGCTGAACGATATTTTCTAAGACGCTCGAATGTTTTTGCGTTAAACGTTGAAGTTTCTCTCTCAGGCGCTGAAAATAGCGCCTGTTTCATTTCTGGCATATGGGGTTAACGTGGCGCAGGCGGAAGTATTGAATCAGGAGTCGCTGGCTAAACAGGTTTTGCATGAAACCTTTGGCTACCAGCAATTCCGTCCTGGCCAGGAAACCATCATTGAAACCGTGCTGGAAGGCCGTGATTGCCTGGTGGTAATGCCGACCGGTGGCGGTAAATCGCTCTGCTATCAGGTGCCCGCGCTGGTACTTAATGGCCTGACGGTCGTGGTATCGCCGCTGATTTCTCTGATGAAAGACCAGGTTGACCAGCTGCTCGCCAACGGCGTGGCGGCGGCCTGTCTTAACTCCACGCAAACCCGCGAGCAGCAGCAAGAGGTGATGGCCGGTTGCCGTACCGGACAGGTTCGCTTGCTGTATATCGCACCAGAACGTCTGATGCTGGATAACTTCCTCGACCATCTGGCGCACTGGAATCCCGTTCTGCTGGCCGTTGATGAAGCGCACTGTATCTCGCAGTGGGGCCACGATTTCCGCCCGGAATATGCGGCACTTGGTCAGCTGCGTCAGCGCTTCCCGGAACTGCCGTTTATGGCGCTGACCGCCACGGCAGATGACACCACGCGGCTGGATATCGTCCGCCTGCTGGGGCTGAACGACCCGCTGATCCAGGTCAGCAGCTTCGACCGCCCGAACATCCGCTATATGCTGATGGAAAAATTTAAGCCGCTGGATCAGCTTCTGCGCTATGTGCAGGAGCAGCGCGGCAAGTCAGGCATCATCTACTGCAACAGCCGCGCAAAGGTGGAAGACACCGCTGCGCGTCTGCAAAACCGCGGCTTTAGCGCGGCGGCCTATCATGCCGGGTTAGAAAACCACATCCGCGCCGACGTGCAGGAAAAATTCCAGCGTGATGACCTGCAGATTGTGGTGGCGACGGTGGCATTCGGCATGGGCATTAACAAGCCCAACGTCCGCTTTGTGGTGCACTTCGACATTCCGCGAAATATCGAATCCTACTACCAGGAAACCGGCCGCGCCGGCCGTGATGGTCTGCCTGCGGAAGCGATGCTGTTTTACGATCCGGCCGATATGGCGTGGCTGCGCCGCTGCCTTGAAGAGAAACCTCAGGGACAGCTGCAGGATATCGAGCGTCACAAACTCAACGCCATGGGCGCGTTTGCGGAAGCGCAGACCTGCCGCCGTCTGGTGCTGCTCAACTACTTTGGTGAAGGGCGTCAGGAGCCGTGCGGCAACTGCGATATCTGTCTCGACCCGCCAAAGCAGTACGATGGCCTGATGGACGCGCGTAAGGCGCTTTCGACCATTTACCGTGTTAATCAGCGCTTCGGGATGGGCTACGTGGTGGAAGTGCTGCGCGGCGCCAATAACCAGCGTATCCGCGACATGGGCCACGATAAGCTGCCTGTCTACGGTATTGGCAAAGACCAGAGCCACGAGCATTGGGTCAGCATTATTCGTCAGTTGATTCACCTCGGTTTTGCCACACAGAACATTGCCCAGCACTCCGCGCTTCAGCTCACCGAAGCCGCGCGCCCGGTGCTGCGTGGGGATGTTGAACTCAAGCTCGCCGTGCCGCGCGTAGTTGCCCTGAAACCGCGGGTGATGCAGAAATCCTACGGCGGCAACTACGACCGCAAGCTGTTTGCCAAACTGCGCAAGCTGCGTAAAGCGATTGCCGATGAAGAGAACATTCCGCCATATGTGGTCTTCAACGACGCGACGCTGATCGAGATGGCCGAGCAGATGCCGCTCAGCGCCAGCGAAATGCTCAGCGTCAACGGCGTGGGCACGCGCAAGCTGGAGCGCTTTGGTAAAGAATTCATGGCGCTCATCCGTTCACATGTCGATGGTGATGATGAGGAGTAGTCAGCCGCGCAAAAAAGTGCCAGGATGATGACTCACTGAATTATTTCCCCGCGAGCGAATTATGTTAATGCTATTTCTTACCGTGGCGTTGGTGCACATTGTTGCGCTGATGAGCCCGGGCCCTGACTTTTTCTTCGTGTCACAAACCGCCGTCAGCCGCTCCCGCAAAGAAGCCATGATGGGGGTGTTGGGTATTACTATGGGGGTTATGGTCTGGGCGGCCGTGGCGCTGCTTGGCCTGAACCTGATCCTGGCGAAGATGGCGTGGCTGCATAACATCATCATGGTTGGTGGCGGTCTGTACCTGTGCTGGATGGGCTACCAGATGCTGCGCGGGGCGCTGAAGAAAGAAGAGAAAAAACCGCAAGAGCCAAAAGTTGAGCTGGCAACGGGCGGCCGTAGCTTTGTGAAAGGGCTGCTGACCAACCTGGCGAACCCGAAAGCGATTATCTATTTCGGTTCCGTCTTCTCCCTGTTCGTGGGCGACAGCGTGGGGGCGGGTGCACGCTGGGGTATCTTCCTGCTGATCGTGGTTGAGACGTTTGCGTGGTTCACCGTTGTTGCCAGCCTGTTTGCCTTACCGGCGATGCGCCGTGGCTATCAGCGCATCGCGAAATGGATTGACGGCTTCGCCGGCGCGCTGTTCGCCGGCTTTGGTATCCATCTTATTATCTCTCGCTAAGCATGACGCGCTGACGCAAGCAGCGCGCCAACCAGCATAAACAGCGAACCAAACACTTTGTTCAGGGCCTTCATTTGCTTAGGCCCTTTAATCCATGCTGCAATCCGCTGCGCCAGCGTCGCGTAGCCAATCATCACAATAATATCGACAACAATGGTGGTCACGCCCAGGACTACGTACTGCATGACCTGCGGCTGATGCGGGACGATAAACTGCGGGAACAGGGCAGCCAGAAAAACGATGCTTTTTGGGTTGGTCAGATTCACAAACACCGCCCGCTTAAACAGGCGACCGCGCGTTTGCGTCCGGGCAAGAGTGTTGAGGTCAATTGAGCCTGCTGCGCGCCATTGCTGAATGCCGAGCCAAATCAGATATGCCGCACCGGCCCATTTCAGCACTTCAAATGCCAGCACCGAGCGGGAGAAGAGCGTCCCTAAACCCACGCCCACCAGCACAATGTGAATCCCCAGTCCGGTTTACAAACCGGCAATGGATGCTGCCGCCCCGCGATAACCGTGGTTAATGGAGGTTGTCATGGTATTAATTGCCCCCGAACCCGGTGACAGGCTGAGGATGATGGATGTCAGCAGGTAAGCGAACCACCACTCGAAGGTCATTTGAAACTCCCGAATCGTCTGTTTTTATGCCACAATACGCTATTGTTGAGTCATTTTGTGACCAGTTACGAAAAAAACGATATTCCCTGAATGACGGGGGGTGGAAACCCGATGTTGCAGCAGAAAAAGGACTGGGAAACACGAGAAAACGCATTTGCTGCTTTCTCCATGGGGCCGCTGACCGATTTCTGGCGTCAGCGTGAGGAAGATGAGTTTACGGGCGTCGGGAATATCCCGGTGCGCTTTGTTCGTTTCCGTGATGAAAAAAATGACCGGGTGATTGTGGTCTGCCCCGGGCGTATCGAAAGCTACATAAAATATGCCGAGCTGGCGTACGACCTGTTCCATCTGGGTTTTGACGTGTTAATTATCGACCATCGCGGGCAGGGGCTTTCTGGTCGAATGTTGCCAGATACCCATCGCGGCCATGTAGATAACTTCAGTGATTATGTCGACGATCTTGCCGCCTTCTGGCAGCAGGAAGTGCAGCCCGGCCCGTGGCGTAAGCGCTATATTCTTGCGCACTCCATGGGCGGCGCGATCTCTACGCTCTTTTTGCAGCGCTACGATCACCAGTGCGATGCCATTGCGCTGACCGCGCCGATGTATGGCATTGTGATACGTTTTCCGGACTGGATGGTGCGCCATCTTCTCGACTGGGCTGAGGGCCATCAGCGCATTCGTGAAGGCTACGCCATCGGAACAGGGCGCTGGCGGGCTTTGCCGTTTGCCCTCAACGTCTTAACCCATAGCCGTCAGCGTTATCGCCGCAACCTGCGCTTCTATGCCGATGAGCCTCGCTTGCGCGTTGGCGGCCCCACCTGGCACTGGGTGCGGGAGGGGATACATGCAGGGGAGCAGGTTCTGGCGGGTGTTAGTGATGATGACACGCCGACACTCCTGATTCAGGCTGAAGAAGAGCGTGTGGTGGATAACCGCATGCATGACCGTTTTTGTGAACTGCGCGCTGCCGCCGGTCACCCTTGTGAAGGGGGTAAACCGCTGGTCATCAACGGCGCGTACCATGAGATCCTTTTTGAAAAGGACGCTATGCGCTCAGTCGCGCTTAACGCCATCGTCGAGTTTTTCGACCGGCATAACTGATTTTCTATTGAGGTTAAATTTTCCTATGTACCAGGTTGTTGCATCTGATTTAGATGGCACGCTGCTTTCCCCCGACCACACCCTGTCGCCGTACGCGAAAGAGACCTTAAAGCTGCTGACTGCCCGTGGCGTGCACTTTGTGTTTGCCACCGGGCGCCACCACGTGGATGTGGGGCAGATCCGCGATAATCTTGAGATTAAATCGTACATGATCACCTCCAACGGTGCGCGCGTTCACGACACCGATGGCAATCTGATCTTTACCCACAACCTGGATCGCGATATTGCCGCCGATCTGTTCGGTGTGGTGCACAATAATCCGGCTATCGTCACGAACGTTTACCGCGACGATGACTGGTTCATGAACCGCCACCGTCCGGAAGAGATGCGCTTCTTCAAAGAAGCGGTGTTTAACTACTCCCTGTATGAGCCAGGTCTGCTCGAGCCGGAAGGGATCAGCAAAGTCTTCTTTACCTGCGAAAGTCACGAAGAACTGCTGCCGCTGGAGCAGGCGATCAACGCCCGCTGGGGCGATCGCGTCAACGTAAGTTTCTCCACGCTGACCTGCCTGGAAGTGATGGCGGGTGGCGTTTCCAAGGGGCACGCTCTGGAAGCGGTGGCCAAACGCATGGGCTTTGAGCTGAAAGACTGTATCGCCTTTGGTGATGGCATGAACGATGCTGAGATGCTCTCGATGGCGGGTAAAGGCTGCATCATGCAGAACGCGCACCAGCGCCTGAAAGACCTGCACCCGGAGCTGGAAGTGATCGGCACCAACGCAGACAATGCGGTACCAAAATATCTGCGCAAGCTGTTCCTTGAATAATCTTCATTTGGTTGTTTATTGCTCAGTTGTCAACTAAAGAGTTCGCTACAATGCCTCTCCTTCTTTCTGAGAGACAAGCATTGTGGCGCTACTCATTATCACCACTATCCTGTGGGCCTTCTCCTTTAGTCTGATTGGCGAATACCTTGCCGGATCGGTCGACAGCTATTTCTCGGTGCTGATGCGCGTGGGGCTGGCGGCACTGGTGTTCCTGCCCTTTTTGCGTACGCGCGGACAATCCCTGCAAACCGTTTTGCTGTATATGCTGGTGGGGGCGATGCAGCTCGGCATCATGTATCTGTTTAGCTTTCGGGCGTATATCTACTTGTCCGTCTCGGAGTTCCTGCTCTTTACGGTGCTGACGCCGCTCTATATCACGCTGATTTACGACCTGCTCAGCAGGCGTCGTCTGCGTTGGGGCTATCTGTTGAGCGCAGCGCTGGCGGTGATTGGCGCGGCGATTATTCGCTACGATAAAGTGAGCGATCACTTCTGGACCGGCCTGATGTTCGTGCAGTTAGCAAACATCAGCTTCGCTATTGGTATGGTGGGCTACAAGCGCCTGATGGAAACCCGCCCGATGCCGCAGCACAACGCGTTTGCCTGGTTCTATATGGGGGCGGCGGTGGTCGCGGTCGCGGCCTGGTTTATTCTGGGTAACCCGCAAAAATTACCTACCACCACCGTGCAGTGGGGCATTCTGGTCTGGCTGGGCGTGGTGGCCTCGGGGCTGGGGTACTTCATGTGGAACTACGGCGCAACTCAGGTAGACGCCGGTACGCTGGGTATCATGAACAACGTGCACGTGCCCGCGGGGCTACTGGTAAACCTTGCTATCTGGCAGCAACAGCCCCACTGGCCGAGTTTCCTTATTGGGGGAGCGGTGATCCTGGCTTCGCTGTGGGTACATCGCCGTTGGGTCGCTCCGCGCTCCGCACAAACGGAAGATGGTCGCACGCGTGGTTCCGCGTTGAGCGAATAAACGCTTCCGTGATCGGCTGACGCTGCTCGCCATCGCGCACGGCGGCGTACAGCCGGCTCCACAGTCCTTCTCCCAGGGTTTTGGTGACCACCAGGCCCTGGCGTTCAAAACTCTCTACCACCCAGTGCGGCAGCGCCGCGATGCCCATTCTGGCGGCAACCATCTGAATCAACAGCAACGTATTATCCACGCTTTTCAGCTGTGGGCTGATGCCCGCCGGCTGCAGGAAATGGCGCCAGATATCCAGGCGACTGCGCTGCACCGGGTATATCAGCAGCGTTTCAGTCGCCAGGTCTTCCGGGGTAATACGCGTCTTGCTGGCCAGCGGATGATCCGGTGCCAGCACCAGACGCACCTCATAATCGAACATTGGCGAATAATGCAGGCCGCTACGCGGCAGAATGTCTGACGTCATCACCAGATCCAGCTCGCCCTGCTGGAGTGACGGCTGCGGGTCAAACGTCACGCCGGAGGTAAAGTCCATTTCTACCTGCGGCCACTTCTGGCGGAAGTTCTCAAGCGCGGGGGTCAGCCACTGAATACAGCTGTGGCACTCAATGGCGATACGCAATTTAGTTTGCTGCGGCTCATTGCAGGACTGAAGCGCGCTGGCAATTTGCGGCAGCACCTGATTTGCCAGCTGCAGGAGGATCTCGCCCTGGGGGGTAAAGCGCAGCGGCTGGCTCTTACGCACAAAAAGACGAAAGCCGAGACGTTGTTCCAGATCGCTGAACTGGTGAGAAAGGGCGGACTGAGTCTGGTGCAGTGAGGCCGCCGCCGCCGCGAGAGAACCGCAGTTTCGCAACGCTTGTAGCGTTTTCAGGTGTTTTATCTCGATCATGAAAGTCCTTCACTTCGCCATGAACATTTTGCGCTTGAGGAATATACAGTACCTGCCAATTATAGATGTGTAAACATCTGGACGTCTAAATAACGAATTTCACAAGGGGCATGACATGACAATCCGCAATCACACTCTCGGTTTCCCTCGCGTTGGCCTGCGTCGCGAGCTAAAAAAAGCACAAGAAAGCTACTGGGCAGGAAACACCACGCGTGAAGAGCTGCTGGCA
>NZ_LOMM01000015.1:0-21905 GCF_001605945.1 Enterobacter sp. SENG-6 | reverse complement strand
AACTGCGTGCCCGCCACTGGGAGCAGCAAAAACAGGCGGGCGTAGACCTGCTGCCGGTGGGCGATTTCGCCTGGTACGACCATGTTCTGACGACCAGCCTGCTGCTTGGCAATGTCCCGGCTCGTCATCAGAACAACGATGGATCGGTAGATATCGACACGCTGTTCCGCATCGGCCGTGGCCGTGCGCCAACCGGTGAGCCAGCGGCAGCGGCGGAAATGACCAAGTGGTTTAACACCAACTATCACTATATGGTGCCGGAGTTTGTTAAAGGTCAGCAGTTCAAACTGACCTGGACCCAGTTGCTGGATGAAGTGGACGAAGCGCTGGCGCTGGGGCACCAGGTGAAACCGGTGCTGCTGGGGCCAGTGACCTACCTGTGGTTAGGAAAAGTCAAAGGCGAGCCGTTCGATCGTCTGAGCCTGCTGAAGGATATCCTGCCGGTCTACAAACAGGTGCTGATTGAGCTGGGCAAACGCGGTATTCAGTGGGTGCAAATCGACGAACCGGCACTGGTGCTCGAACTGCCGCAAGCGTGGCTCGATGCCTTCAAACCGGCTTACGATGCACTGACCGGGCAGGTGAAGCTGCTGCTTACCACCTACTTTGAAGGTGTGACGCCGAACCTCGGTACCATCAACAAATTGCCAGTGCAGGGCCTGCACGTTGACCTGGTGCATGGAAAAGATGATGTTGCAGAACTGCACAAGCGCCTGCCAGCGGAGTGGCTGCTCTCTGCCGGGCTGGTAAACGGTCGTAATGTCTGGCGCGCCGATCTGACAGAAAAATATGCTCAGATTAAGGACATCGTCGGCAAACGTGAACTATGGGTGGCCTCTTCGTGTTCACTGCTGCACAGCCCTATCGATCTCAGCGTTGAAACCCGCCTGGATGCGGAAGTGAAAAGCTGGTTTGCCTTTGCCTTGCAGAAATGTGAAGAACTGGCTCTGCTGCGTGATGCCCTGAACAGCGGTGACACGGCGGCGATTACCGAATGGAGCGCTCCGATTCAGGCCCGTCGTCATTCGTCTCGCGTTCACAACCCGGCGGTGGAAAAACGTCTGGCGGCTATCACCGCGCAGGACAGCCAGCGTCAAAGCCCGTATGAAGTGCGTGCAGAAGCCCAGCGCGCCCGTTTCAACTTGCCTGCGTGGCCAACCACCACCATCGGTTCCTTCCCGCAAACTACCGAGATCCGCGGCCTGCGCCTGGACTTCAAAAAGGGCAACCTTGATGCGGCTAACTACCGCACCGGCATCGCGGAACATATCAAACAGGCGATTGTGGAGCAGGAGCGCTTAGGCCTGGACGTGCTGGTTCACGGGGAGGCAGAGCGTAACGACATGGTGGAGTACTTCGGTGAACATCTGGACGGTTTCGTCTTTACCCAAAACGGCTGGGTACAGAGCTATGGTTCCCGCTGTGTAAAACCACCTGTGGTGATCGGTGACGTCAGCCGTCCGCACCCGATCACCGTCGAATGGGCTAAATATGCCCAGTCCCTGACCGACAAGCCGGTAAAAGGCATGTTGACCGGTCCGGTGACCATTCTTTGCTGGTCCTTCCCGCGTGAGGACGTGACCCGTGAAACCATCGCCAGGCAAATTGCGCTGGCGCTGCGCGATGAAGTGGCGGATCTGGAAGCGGCAGGCATTGGCATCATCCAGATTGACGAACCGGCCCTGCGCGAGGGATTACCGCTGCGTCGCAGCGACTGGGACGCCTACCTGCAGTGGGGTGTGGAAGCGTTCCGCATCAATGCCGCAGTGGCGAAGGACGACACCCAGATCCACACCCACATGTGTTACTGCGAATTTAACGACATCATGGATTCCATTGCCGCACTGGATGCCGACGTGATCACCATCGAGACCTCGCGTTCAGATATGGAACTGCTGGAGTCATTCGAAGAGTTCGATTACCCGAACGAAATCGGGCCGGGCGTATATGACATTCACTCTCCGAACGTGCCGAGCGTGGAGTGGATCGAAGCCCTGCTGAAGAAAGCCGCCCAGCGCATTCCGGCAGAGCGCCTGTGGGTGAACCCGGACTGCGGTCTGAAAACCCGCGGCTGGCCTGAAACCCGCGCGGCGCTGGCGAATATGGTGAAAGCGGCGCAGAATTTGCGTCAGGGTTAAGACAGAGTCGATCCCATTATGTAGCCCGGTAAGGCATCGCCGCCACCGGGCTTTTATGTTTACGCTTTCTTACCGCCGTACTGGCTAAACCACGCCAGCATCCGCTGCCAGCCATCTTTGGCTGATTCCGCGTGATAGCTCGGACGATAATCGGCGTTAAACGCGTGTCCGGCATCCGGGTACACGACAATGTCGGCCTTTGCATTCGCCGCGCGTAGCGCATGGCGCATGGTCTCAACCGTATCGAGCGGAATACCCGTGTCCTGACCACCGTACAGTCCCAGCACCGGGGCATTTAAGTCTGTGGCGATATCAACCGGATGTTTTGGCGAGTTCAGCGTTTTTTCGCCCACCAGTTTACCGTACCAGGCCACAGCAGCTTTCAGCTGAGGATTGTGCGCGGCATACAGCCAGCTAATGCGTCCGCCCCAGCAGAACCCCGTTATCATCAGTCGATGCGCATCACCGCCGTTACGCGCCGCCCAGTTGGCAACATGATCCAGATCGGCCAGCACCTGTGCATCCGGCACTTTACTGACAAGGTTGCTCAAAAGCGTTGGGATATCGCTGTAGTCGTTCGGATCGCCCTGACGGAAATAGAGCTCTGGCGCAACGGCCAGGTAACCTTCCAGCGCCAGTCGGCGGCAGAGGTCGCGAATATGTTCATGAACGCCGAAAATTTCCTGAACCACAATCACGATCGGCAGCGGACCGTCTGCCGATGCTGGTCGCGCGTGGTAAGCAGGCATATTTTCCCCCTGCGAGGGAATGGAGGTCTCTCCCGCCGTAATGGCGTCTTCAGGCGTTGAGACGATGGTTGAGGCATGCGGAGCCGCAGCAGGTGCAAAACCGGTTTTTTCAGTCATGGCATTCTCCGTACCAATGAGTTAGCGCAAAGGTAAATATAGACACCAGGTTAACAACCCACAGTGCCTTAAACGGTCTATCTTTTGTGCAGCACACCACGATATAACTTGTTAATGTGATGTAAATCACCTTTTTATGGAAATCTACTGCAATCATTTTCATTCATGGTGAGATGTGTCACGAAATTATGCGTATCGCTTCTGTAAAGTACCGTTTTACTTCTTCTGACTAACCGACCCACAGAGGAGTCACCTATGTCTAAGTCTGATGTTTTTCATCTCGGCCTCACCAAAAACGATTTACAAGGGGCTACGCTCGCGATCGTCCCGGGCGATCCTGAGCGTGTGGAAAAGATCGCCGCGCTGATGGATAAGCCGGTTAAGCTGGCAGCCCATCGTGAATTCACCACCTGGCGTGCAGAGCTGGATGGTAAGGCCGTGATTGTGTGCTCTACCGGTATCGGTGGCCCATCTACCTCCATTGCCGTTGAAGAACTGGCGCAGCTGGGCATCCGGACGTTCCTGCGTATCGGGACGACTGGTGCGATCCAGCCGCATATCAACGTGGGTGATGTATTGGTGACTACCGCGTCCGTGCGTCTGGATGGGGCGAGTCTGCACTTTGCACCAATGGAATTCCCGGCGGTTGCCGATTTTGAATGTACGACGGCGCTGGTTGAAGCAGCGAAATCCGTTGGCGCAACCACGCACGTGGGCGTAACCGCCTCGTCGGATACCTTCTACCCGGGTCAGGAGCGTTACGACACCTTCTCTGGCCGTGTGGTGAGCCGTTTTAAAGGCTCTATGGAAGAGTGGCAGTCTATGGGCGTGATGAACTATGAAATGGAATCCGCAACGCTGCTGACCATGTGCGCAAGCCAGGGTCTGCGTGCCGGTATGGTGGCGGGGGTTATCGTCAACCGTACCCAGCAGGAAATCCCGAACGCCGAAACCATGAAACAAACCGAAAGTCATGCGGTAAAAATCGTGGTTGAAGCGGCCCGTCGTCTGATCTAATCCTCTCTTCTGACATCAAAGGCCGACACGTTCGGCCTTTATTTTTTGCGTAGCGCCTCGCAGGAAAACCCTTTCAAACTGGACGTTTATACAGCACAATCTTATTTTGTGCGGTAATACGTTGATGCAGGGGGCATTGTGGATCTCTCAATTCTGATTTACGCGGTGATTGCGCTCGCGGGCGTGGCGATAGGCTGGCTGATTTCCAGCTATCAGCACGCGCAGCAAAAGGCCGATCAGCTGGCAGAGCGTGAAGAGATAGTCGCCGAGTTAAGCGCGACAAAACAGCAACTTGCGCTGAGTGAACACTGGCGAGACGAGTGCGAGTTACTCAACAACGAACTGCGCAATCTGCGTGATATCAACACCTCACTGGAAGCCGATCTCCGTGAAGTCACGACCCGCCTGGAATCCACTCAACTGCATGCGGAAGACAAAATCCGCCAGATGATGAACAGCGAGCAGCGCCTCAGCGAACAGTTTGAGAATCTCGCGAACCGCATTTTTGAGCACAGCAACCGCCGCGTTGACGAACAAAACCGCCAGAGTCTGAACAGTCTCCTGACGCCTCTGCGTGAGCAACTGGACGGTTTCCGTCGTCAGGTGCAGGACAGCTTTGGTCAGGAGGCCCGCGAGCGGCACACCCTGGCACACGAAATTCGTAATCTGCAGCAGTTGAATGCACAAATGGCGCAGGAAGCGGTCAACCTGACCCGCGCCCTGAAAGGGGATAACAAAACGCAGGGTAACTGGGGTGAAGTCGTCCTCACGCGGGTGCTGGAAGCCTCTGGACTGCGCGAAGGGTATGAATACGAAACCCAGGTCAGCATAGAAAACGATGCCCGCTCGCGAATGCAGCCAGATGTCATTGTGCGTCTGCCGCAGGGTAAAGATGTGGTGATTGATGCCAAAATGACGCTGGTGGCCTATGAGCGTTACTTTAACGCGGAGGATGACTACACCCGCGAATCGGCGTTGCAGGAGCACATTGCCTCCGTGCGGAACCATATTCGTCTTCTGGGCAGAAAAGACTATCAGCAGTTGCCGGGTTTGCGCTCGCTTGACTATGTTCTGATGTTTATCCCGGTAGAGCCTGCGTTTCTGCTGGCACTCGACAGACAGCCGGAACTGATAACTGAAGCGCTGAAAAACAACATTATGCTGGTCAGCCCCACCACGCTGCTGGTGGCGTTACGCACCATTGCCAACCTGTGGCGCTATGAACATCAGAGCCGCAACGCGCAGCAGATTGCCGATCGCGCCAGCAAGCTGTACGACAAAATGCGCCTCTTTGTGGATGATATGTCCTCGGTCGGGCAAAGCCTGGACCGCGCGCAGGATAACTATCGCCAGGCGATGAAAAAACTCGCCTCCGGGCGGGGTAATCTGCTGGCGCAAGCTGAAGCCTTCCGCGGCCTGGGAGTGGAGGTTAAACGCGAGATTAATCCGGAACTGGTTGAGCAAGCCACGGTACAGGACGAAGAGTTTCGCCTGCGCGAAGGCGCTGATGGACAAAAGAGAGACAGTGAAGACAACGAGTTAACGGCAGAGTTATCGCCAGACCCGCATCAGGCGCGTTTCTTACGTGGTGGTTGAAACGTAGGGCAAACGCGCCCAATCTGTTACACTTCACGAACATTTTACTGATAAGCAGGCTCTGAGATGGTTGACGATTCACAAGACACAACGCACTTTGGCTTTCAGACTGTCGCCAAAGCGCAGAAAGCTGACATGGTGGCCCACGTATTTCATTCCGTGGCGGCGAAGTACGATGTGATGAATGACTTGATGTCATTCGGCATTCATCGCTTGTGGAAGCGCTTCACCATCGACTGTAGCGGTGTGCGTCGTGGACAAACGGTACTGGACCTTGCCGGCGGCACGGGCGATTTGACCGCGAAATTCTCCCGTCTGGTGGGTGAAACCGGGCGTGTTGTTCTGGCTGATATTAACGACTCCATGCTGAAAATGGGGCGTGAGAAGCTGCGTAACATCGGCGTGGTGGGGAATGTGGAATATGTGCAGGCAAACGCCGAGGCGCTGCCGTTCCCGGACAATACCTTTGACTGCATCACTATCTCTTTTGGCCTGCGTAACGTCACCGATAAAGAAAAAGCGCTGCGCTCAATGTATCGCGTGCTGAAGCCGGGCGGACGTCTGCTGGTGCTTGAGTTCTCCAAACCGATTATCGAGCCACTGAGCAAAGCCTACGACGCCTATTCATTCCATGTTCTGCCGCGTATTGGCGAACTGGTGGCAAACGACGCAGAAAGCTACCGCTATCTGGCGGAATCCATTCGCATGCACCCGGATCAGGACACCCTGAAGGCCATGATGCAGGATGCGGCGTTTGAAAACGTTGAGTATTTCAACATGACGGCGGGTGTCGTCGCACTGCATCGCGGTTATAAGTTCTGAGTGGAGGTGTCCTGTGCCCTTTAAACCCTTAGTCACCGCAGGCATCGAGAATGTACTGAATGCCTTTCTCTATCGTGCGCCAGCGCTAAAAGCAGCGCGGCTGCGACTTAACGGGAAGGTATTGCGGATCGTTTTAAAAGAGTTCTCGACGCCGCTTGTGCTGGTCTTCAGCGAACGCCAGCTTGATGTTCTGGGGGAGTGGGAAGGAGACGCCGACTGCTCTGTCATCACGCGCATGAGTGTGCTGCCAAAACTGCGTGACCGCCAGCAGCTGACGGCGCTGATCCGCAGCGGTGAGCTGGAAGTGGAAGGCGACATTCAGGTCGTACAAAATTTCGTTGCGCTCAGCGATCTGGCCGAGTTTGACCCGGCGGAACTGCTTGCCCCGTTTATTGGCGACATTGCAGCGGAAGGGATCGGCAAAGCCCTGCATGGTGGTACCGCCTTCCTGCGTAAAAGCTTGCAACGTCAGCAGCGCTATGCGGCAGAAGTGCTGACTGAAGAGTGGCGTATGGCCCCCGGACCGCTGGAAGTGGCCTGGTTCGCGGAAGAGACTGCGGCTGTTGAACGTGCGGTTGATGCGTTAACCAAACGGCTGGAAAAACTGGAGGGCAAATGACGCCTGGTGAAATTCGGCGCCTCTATTTTATCGTCCACACCTTTTTGAGTTACGGGCTCGACGAGCTTATCCCCAAAATGCGTATCACGCTGCCGCTTCGTATCTGGCGGCGGATGTTGTTCTGGATGCCTAATCGCCACAAAGGACAGCCGCTGGGTGAACGCCTGCGTCTGGCGCTACAGGAGCTGGGCCCGGTATGGATTAAGTTCGGCCAAATGCTCTCGACCCGTCGCGATCTTTTCCCGCCCCAGATTGCCGATCAGCTGGCACTGCTGCAGGATCGCGTGGCCCCGTTTGACGGCGTGCGCGCGAAAAAACAGATCGAAGAGGCGATGGGCAATATTCCTGTTGAGACCTGGTTCGACGATTTCGACATTCAGCCGCTGGCTTCTGCTTCTATTGCCCAGGTGCATACCGCGCGTCTGAAAGAGAATGGCAAAGAAGTCGTGATCAAAGTTATCCGCCCGGATATTCTGCCGATCATCAAAGCGGACATGAAGCTTATCTATCGTCTGGCGCGCTGGGTTCCGCGTCTGCTCCCTGACGGACGCCGCCTGCGCCCGCTGGAAGTGGTACGGGAATATGAAAAAACGCTGATCGATGAACTAAACCTGCTGCGCGAATCGGCAAACGCCATTCAGCTACGGCGCAATTTTGAAAACAGCCCGATGCTGTATGTTCCTGAAGTCTATTCTGACTACTGCAGCCAGAACATGATGGTCATGGAACGTATTTACGGTATTCCCGTCTCGGATGTCGTGGCCCTGGAGAAACAGGGAACGAACATGAAGCTGCTGGCCGAACGTGGCGTACAGGTCTTCTTTACTCAGGTCTTCCGCGACAGCTTTTTCCACGCAGACATGCATCCGGGCAATATCTTTGTGAGCTATGAGCATCCGGACGACCCGCAATATATCGGCATTGATTGCGGTATTGTCGGCTCGCTCAATAAAGAAGATAAGCGTTATCTGGCGGAGAATTTTATCGCCTTCTTTAATCGTGACTACCGTAAAGTGGCTGAACTGCACGTTGACTCAGGTTGGGTTCCGCCGGACACCAATGTCGAAGAGTTTGAGTTTGCCATCCGTACAGTCTGTGAACCGATTTTTGAAAAACCGCTGGCGGAAATCTCGTTCGGTCACGTGTTGCTGAATCTGTTTAACACCGCTCGCCGCTTCAATATGGAAGTGCAGCCACAGCTTGTTTTACTTCAGAAAACATTACTTTACGTTGAAGGTGTAGGTCGACAGCTCTATCCTCAGTTAGACTTGTGGAAGACCGCGAAACCGTTCCTGGAATCCTGGATTAAGGATCAGGTTGGCATTCCGGCTCTGGTACGAGCTTTCAAAGAGAAAGCCCCGTTCTGGGTTGAAAAAATGCCGGAACTTCCTGAACTGGTGTATGACAGTTTGCGTCAGAGCAAGAACCTTCAGCTCAGCATGGATAAAATCGCCCACGAGCTTCAGTCGAACCGCGTACGCCAGGGCCAGTCTCGCTATCTGTTTGGCATTGGCGCAACCCTGCTGCTCAGTGGTACGTTGTTGTTAATCAACCGTCCGGACTGGCAGATGATGCCCGCCTGGCTAATGGCTGCCGGAATAGTGGTCTGGTTCGTTGGCTGGAGAAAGACGCGCTGAACAGGCATCGCTATCACCAGGTCGCATACGTATAATGCGGTCTGACTAATTAATCATCTATCTCTGAGGAATATGTATGGGTGGTATCAGTATCTGGCAATTAGTCATTATTGCCGTCATCGTCGTGCTGCTGTTTGGCACCAAAAAGCTCGGTTCTATCGGTTCCGATCTGGGCGCGTCTATCAAAGGCTTCAAGAAAGCAATGAGCGATGATGAGAGCAAGCAGGATAAAACCAGCCAGGACGCTGACTTTACTGCTAAATCCATCTCCGACAAGCAAGAAGATGCCAAAAAGGAAGACGCTAAACGCCACGATAAAGAGCAGGTGTAAGTCGTGTTCGACATTGGTTTTAGTGAGCTGCTGCTGGTCTTTGTGATTGGCCTCATCGTGCTGGGGCCACAGCGTTTACCCGTTGCAGTAAAAACGGTTGTGGGGTGGGTGCGTGCGCTTCGTTCGCTGGCATCCACCGTACAGAACGAGCTGGCGCAGGAACTTAAGCTGCAGGAGTTTCAGGAAAGCCTGAAAAAGGTTGAGAAGGCGAGCATGGATAACCTGACGCCGGAACTGAAAGCCTCCATGGATGAACTGCGCGAAGCGGCAGAATCCATGAAGCGCTCGTACAGCGTTAACGATCCTGAAAAAGCGAGCGATGAAGCGAACACCATCCATAACCCGGTGGTGAAAAATAGTGAAGCGCAGCGAGAGGGCGTAACGCCTGCCAGCGCGGAGCATCAGGCCACCGCGCCTGAACATACGCCGCAGGAACCTGAACTGAAAAAACAGGCGCAGCCGGAAGACCCTGTGGTCAACGCGGCTGAAGCAAAGCCCGCCGCGCCTGTTACCGAATCATCCCCCTCGTCGAGTGATAAAGCGTAAACATGGCAGTAGATGATACTCAACCGCTCATTACGCACCTCATTGAGCTGCGTAAGCGCCTGTTAAACTGCATTATTGCGGTTTTCGTTATTTTCTTATGCCTGGTTTATTTCGCCAATGACATCTACCAGGTTGTCTCCGCGCCGCTGATAAGGCAGATGCCGCTGGGCGCAACGATGATCGCGACGGACGTTGCTTCGCCGTTCTTTACGCCCATTAAGCTCACGTTCTGGGTATCGTTGATCGCTTCTGCACCCATCCTGCTGTATCAGATCTGGGCGTTTGTGGCGCCCGCTCTGTATAAGCATGAACGCAAACTGGTGATCCCGCTGCTAGTCTCCAGCTCGCTGCTGTTCTATATCGGCATGGCGTTTGCCTATTTTGTTGTCTTCCCGCTGGCCTTTGGCTTCCTGACGCATACCGCGCCGGAAGGGGTACAGGTGTCGACCGATATTGCCAGCTACCTCAGCTTTGTGATGGCGCTGTTTATGGCATTCGGCGTGGCGTTCGAAGTGCCGGTTGCGATTGTGCTGCTTTGCTGGGTGGGTGTAACCACACCAGAAGACCTGCGTAAAAAGCGTCCGTATATTCTGGTCGGCGCATTTGTGGTCGGCATGCTGCTGACGCCGCCCGATGTCTTCTCGCAAACGCTGCTGGCCATACCGATGTACTGTCTGTTTGAGGTAGGCGTCTTCTTCTCACGTTTCTATGTGGGGAAAGGGCGTCGATCAGAGGACGAAGACGACGTCTCTGAAAAGAGCACTGAAGAGTAAAACCAGCCGCCCGTCAGGGCGGTTGTCATATGGGGAATTGCATGTTTGATATTGGACTTAACCTGACCAGTTCACAGTTTGCGAAAGATCGCGACGACGTCGTGGCGCGCGCGTTTGCCGCCGGCGTAAAAGGGCTGCTGCTGACAGGCACCAACCTGCATGAAAGCGAGCAGGCGCAACAGCTGGCCCAACGCTACGATCGCTGCTGGTCTACGGCGGGCGTGCATCCTCATGACAGCAGCCAGTGGACGTCGGAGAGCGCTGAAATCATTCACAGGCTGGCGAAAACTGCCGAAGTGGTGGCTATCGGGGAATGTGGGCTCGATTTCAACCGTAATTTTTCCACCCCTGCCGAGCAGGAAAAAGCGTTTACGGCGCAACTTGCCCTGGCGGCCGAGCTTGAAATGCCGGTGTTTATGCACTGTCGCGACGCGCATGAGCGCTTCCTCGCGCTGCTGGATCCCTGGCTGGATAAACTGCCAGGCGCGGTGCTGCACTGTTTTACCGGTTCACGTCAGGAGGCGCTGGACTGTCTGGATCGTGGGCTTTATTTGGGGATTACCGGCTGGGTGTGCGATGAGCGCCGCGGGCTGGAGCTTCGCGAACTGTTGCCGGTGATCCCGGCCGACCGGTTGCTCCTCGAAACCGACGCGCCTTATTTATTGCCGCGTGATATCAAACCAAAACCGGCATCGCGACGTAACGAACCGGCATGGCTGGGGCATATTGTCACGAGCGTGGCGCAGTGGCGCGGAGAGGATCCGCACGGTTTATCTGCGCAGACGGATGACAACGTGCGTCGCCTGTTTGGCATTGATTTTTAAACTTTGCGGAAGTCGGTGTTTTTCACGCTCTGTAGCACCTGCTTATTAAGCAGATTGAGCAATAACATGGAGCGTGCTTCACCGTCCGGCTCGGCGAAAATCGCCTGCAGGCCTTCGAAGGCACCTTCGGTGATGACGACGCTGTCTCCCGCGTACGGGGTTTCCGGGTCGGTAATATCTTCAGGTTGTTGATAAACCGAAAGCTGATGGATCACCGTCGAAGGCACCGTTGCCGGGTGCGCACCAAAACGAACAAAATGGCTGACGCCGCGCGTGGCGCTGATGGTGGTGGTGTGGATCACTTCCGGGTCGAATTCCACGAACAAATAGTTCGGAAATAGCGGCTCACTGACGGTTGTGCGCTTCCCGCGCTGCATTTTTTCAAGCGTGATCACGGGTGTCAGGCAATTTACAGACTGACGTTCTAAATGTTCCTGCGCGCGCTGAAGTTGCCCGCGTTTGCAATACAGTAAATACCAGGCCTGCATAATCACTCTTTCCCTTAGTTTCGGGCGCAAGCATATCAAAACCCTGGCGGGATCGCTAAGTTGATTATAATGGCCGAAAAGGGAACAGGATGCAGAAGTTCACGCTAATTTAACAAAATTACAGCATCACGCAGGCTTACGCCGTATAATGAAGCGCTTACAGAGAGGCCATGATTAACTGCATGAAATACCACGATCTCCGCGACTTCCTGACGCTGCTGGAAAAGCAGGGCGAACTCAAACGCATTACGCTTCCTGTCGATCCTTATCTGGAAATGACAGAAATTGCTGACCGCACCCTGCGTGCCGGTGGCCCGGCGCTTCTGTTTGAAAACCCGAAGGGTTATTCAATGCCGGTGCTGTGCAACCTGTTTGGAACCCCTCGCCGTGTGGCGTTGGGCATGGGCCAGGAGGACGTCACGGCGTTACGTGAAGTGGGTAAACTGCTGGCGTTTCTGAAAGAGCCGGAGCCACCGAAAGGCTTCCGCGATCTGTTCGATAAGCTGCCGCAGTTTAAGCAGGTGTTGAACATGCCAACCAAACGTCTGCGTGGCGCGCCGTGCCAGCAGAAAGTGCTGGAAGGGGATGCGGTAGATCTGACCAAAATCCCGATCATGCAGTGCTGGCCTGAAGATGCCGCGCCACTCATTACGTGGGGGCTCACCGTCACACGCGGGCCGCATAAAGAGCGTCAAAATCTGGGTATTTACCGCCAGCAGCTGATTGGCAAGAATAAGCTCATCATGCGCTGGCTGTCGCATCGCGGCGGCGCGCTGGATTTCCAGGAGTGGTGCGCTGCACACCCGGGCGAGCGTTTTCCGGTCTCAGTTGCGTTAGGGGCCGACCCCGCCACCATTCTGGGCGCGGTAACGCCAGTGCCGGATACACTCTCTGAATATGCCTTTGCAGGACTGCTGCGTGGCACCAAAACGGAAGTCGTGAAGTGTATCTCTAACGACCTCGAAGTGCCCGCGAGTGCAGAGATTGTCCTGGAAGGTTACATTGAACAGGGCGAGCTGGCACCCGAAGGTCCGTACGGTGACCACACGGGCTATTATAACGAAGTGGATAACTTCCCGGTGTTTACCGTCACGCACATTACCCAGCGTGAAGATGCGATTTATCACTCCACCTATACCGGACGTCCACCGGATGAACCTGCAGTACTGGGCGTGGCGCTGAATGAGGTGTTTGTGCCGATCCTGCAAAAGCAGTTCCCGGAAATTGTTGATTTCTATCTGCCGCCGGAAGGATGCTCGTATCGCCTGGCGGTGGTCACAATGAAGAAGCAGTATCCTGGTCACGCTAAACGCGTGATGATGGGCGTATGGTCTTTCCTGCGCCAGTTTATGTATACCAAATTTGTGATTGTCTGCGATGATGACGTTAACGCCCGCGACTGGAATGATGTTATCTGGGCCATTACCACGCGAATGGATCCGGCGCGCGATACGGTGTTAGTGGAAAACACGCCGATAGATTATCTGGATTTTGCCTCGCCGGTCTCCGGTCTTGGCTCAAAAATGGGACTGGATGCCACAAATAAATGGCCTGGCGAAACCGACCGTGAATGGGGTCGCCCGATCAAGAAAGATCCTGCTGTGACCGCGCGAATTGACGCGATCTGGGACGAACTGGCCATAATGAATAACGGTAAACCGCAGGCTGACCGTTAAGCCCTATAGACTTCCCGACAGAGAGAGCGAATGACAACCTTAAGCTGTAAAGTGACCTCGGTAGATGCTATCACCGACACCGTATATCGCGTCCGTTTAGTGCCTGAAGCGGCATTCTCTTTCCGTGCTGGTCAGTACCTGATGGTCGTGATGGATGAACGTGATAAGCGTCCTTTCTCTATGGCCTCAACGCCAGCGGAGCAGGAATTTATTGAGCTTCATATTGGTGCGTCAGAGCTTAACCTGTATGCAATGGCCGTCATGGACCGCATTCTAAAAGAGCGCGAGATCGTGGTGGATATTCCCCACGGTGATGCATGGCTGCGTGACGATGAAGACCGTCCGCTGATCCTGATTGCCGGTGGTACAGGCTTCTCCTACGTGCGCTCTATTCTGTTGACGGCCCTGGCGCGTAACCCGAACCGTGATATCACTATCTACTGGGGTGGCCGCGAAGAGAAACATCTCTACGATCTCTCTGAGCTTGAAGCGCTGAGCGTTAACCATCCCAACCTGCGTGTTGAACCGGTGGTTGAGCAGCCGGAAGAGGGCTGGCGTGGGCGTAGCGGCACAGTGCTAACGGCGGTACTGCAGGATCATGGCACGCTGGCAGGGCACGATATCTATATCGCTGGCCGCTTTGAGATGGCGAAAATTGCCCGTGACCTGTTCTGTAACGAACGTGATGCGCGTGAAGATCGTCTGTTTGGCGATGCTTTTGCGTTTATCTAAATAAAAAACCCGCCCCTGACAGGCGGGAAGAACGGCAACTAAACTGTCTCTCTTCGCAAATGGTGTTACTTGCGGCGAGGTACCTCTCGTAGGCCGGGAAAGCGCAGCGCCTCCCGGCAAAAGCCCGATGGCGCGATGCTTATCGGGCCTACGTTATAGCCTTACACTCTCTCAAACACCGTTGCGATACCCTGACCCAACCCAATACACATCGTTGCCAGACCAAACTGCGCGTCTTTGCGTTCCATCAGGTTAATCAGCGTTGTGCTGATACGCGCCCCGGAGCAGCCCAGCGGGTGACCGAGGGCGATCGCGCCGCCGTTGAGGTTAATTTTCTCGTCGATCTGCTCCATCAGCCCCAGATCTTTAATGCACGGTAGGATCTGCGCGGCGAAGGCTTCGTTCATCTCGAACACGTCGATATCACTGGTGGTCAATCCCGCTTTCTTCAGCGCCAGCTTCGAGGCCGGAACCGGGCCGTAACCCATGATAGAAGGATCGCAGCCTACCACCGCCATTGAGCGCACCCGGGCGCGAGGCGTTAACCCCAGCTCGCGGGCGCGGCTTTCGCTCATTACCAGCATCGCGGCCGCTCCGTCAGACAGCGCCGACGAGGTACCGGCTGTAACCGTACCGGTGACCGGGTCAAACGCCGGACGCAGGGTGGATAGCGCTTCAACGGTGGTTTCCGGGCGGATCACTTCGTCGTAGCTGAACTGCTTCAGAACGCCATCAGCATCATGGCCGCCGGTCGGGATGATCTCATTCTTAAACGCGCCGGATTGCGTGGCGGCCCATGCACGAGCATGAGAACGCGCGGCGAAGGTATCCTGCATTTCACGGCTAATTCCGTGCAGGCGGGACAGCATTTCAGCGGTCAGGCCCATCATTCCTGCGGCTTTCGCCACGTTACGGCTCATGCCCGGGTGGAAATCGACCCCGTGGCTCATTGGCACATGGCCCATGTGCTCCACGCCGCCGACCAGGCAGGCCTGCGCGTCACCGGTCATGATCATACGCGCCGCATCATGCAGTGCCTGCATTGAGGAGCCGCACAGACGGTTGACGGTAACTGCCGGCACCGAATGTGGGATCTCCGCCAGCAGCGAAGCATTGCGGGCGATGTTGAAGCCCTGCTCAAGCGTCTGTTGCACACAGCCCCAGTAGATATCGTCGAGCGCAGCCGGGTCCAGCGCCGGATTACGCGCCAGCAGGCTACGCATCAGGTGCGCTGAGAGATCCTCTGCACGCACGTTACGGAATGCGCCGCCTTTTGAACGGCCCATCGGGGTGCGAATCGCATCAACAATGACAACCTTTTCCATTGTGACTCCTTAAGCCGTTTTCAGCTCGCCAACCGGACGGGCTGGCTCAACTGCTGGGTAATAGGATTCGTTATGGCGCGCTTTATTACGCAGCCCTTCCGGCACGTCATACAGCGGGCCGAGGTGCTGATACTGCTGCACCATATCGAGATAGCGGGCGCTGCCGAGCGTATCCAGCCAGCGGAACGCGCCACCGTGGAACGGAGGGAAGCCCAGGCCATAGACCAGCGCCATATCGGCTTCTGCCGGACTGGCGATAATGCCTTCTTCCAGGCAACGCACCACTTCGTTGATCATCGGAATCATCATCCGGGCGATGATTTCATCGTCCGTGAAGTCACGTTTTGGCTGGCTAACCCCGGCCAGCAGGCTATCCACCGCCGGATCTTCTTCTTTCTTCGGTTTGCCTTTGCTGTCTTCTTTATAGCGCCAGAAGCCCAGACCGTTTTTCTGACCAAAGCGGTTGGCGTCAAACAGGGCGTCAATCGCATCGCGATAATCTTTCTGCATGCGCTGTGGGAAGCCCGCCGCCATAACCGCTTGCGCGTGATGCGCGGTATCAATGCCAACCACATCCAGCAGATACGCCGGCCCCATCGGCCAGCCGAACTGTTTTTCCATCACTTTGTCGACTTTGCGGAAGTCCGCGCCGTCGCGCAGCAGCTGGCTGAAACCAGCGAAGTAAGGGAACAGTACGCGGTTGACAAAGAAGCCCGGGCAGTCGTTGACCACAATCGGGGTTTTGCCCATCTTACTGGCCCACGCCACCACTTTTGCGATGGTGTCGTCAGAGGTTTTTTCGCTGCGGATCACTTCAACCAGTGGCATGCGGTGCACCGGGTTGAAGAAATGCATTCCGCAGAAGTTTTCCGGGCGCTTCAGGACGCTTGCCAGCTCGCTAATCGGAATCGTCGAGGTGTTAGAGGCCAGTACGGTCTCCGGACGCACTTTCTCTTCCGTTTCGGTCAGTACCGCTTTCTTCACTTTCGGGTTCTCTACCACGGCCTCAACCACCACATCTACGCGGTCAAAACCGGTGTATTCCAGTACGGGCTGGATAGTAGAGATCACGCCTGAGAGTTTCAGACCGTCAATTTTGCCGCGTTCCAGCTGTTTATTGAGCAGCTTGGCCGCTTCGGTCATCCCCAGCGTCAGGGATTTCTCGCTGATGTCTTTCATCACCACCGGCACGCCCTTCCAGGCGGACTGGTAAGCGATGCCGCCGCCCATAATGCCAGCGCCAAGTACCGCCGCATGTTTTGGCGTCTCAACGTTTTTCGTCAGCTGTTTTGCTTTACCTTTCACGAACTGATCGTTGAGGAAGATACCCACCAGCGCGCGGGCTTCATTGGTATGTGCCAGCGGGACAAAGCTCTGGTTTTCGAGTTTCAGGGCTTCGTCACGGCCAAAGCGGGCTGCGGCTTCGATGGTTTTCACCGCCGTGATCGGCGCCGGGTAGTGTTTACCCGCCGTCTGCATCACCATGCCCTTGGCGATGGTGAAACTCATGGCTGCTTCAATCTTGCTGAGCTTTAACGGCTCCAGTTTCGGCTGGCGTTTGGCCTTCCAGTCGAGATCGCCGTTAATGGCCTGACGCAGAATGGCGAGGGAGCCTTCAATCAGTTTTTCTGGCTTCACGACGCCATCAACCAGGCCGATTTTTTGCGCCTGCTCTGCGCCAACATCTTTACCTGCGGCAATAATTTCCAGCGCGCTGTCGGCACCCAGCATGCGCGGCATACGTACGGAGCCGCCAAAGCCCGGCATAATGCCCAGTTTGGTTTCCGGCAGGCCGATGCGCAGATCCGGCGTGGCGAGGCGGTAGTCGGTGGCCAGCACGCATTCACAGCCGCCGCCCAGCGCGTAGCCGTTAACGGCGGAAAGGGTCGGGACAGGCAGATCTTCCAGACGATTAAAGACGCTGTTGGCAAAGTGCAGCCACTGGCTCAGCTGTTCTTCAGGCACCAGGAACAGTGAAAGAAATTCGGTGATATCGGCACCAACAATAAAGGCCGCTTTGTTCGAGCGCAGCAGCAGCCCCTTTAAATCAGTTTGCTTTTCAAGTACATCCAGCGCCTGGCCAAGACTGGCCACCGTCGCGGTATCGAGCTTGTTGACTGAGCCGGGGGCATCGAACACCAGTTCGGCAATGCCATCTTCCAGCCAGTTGAGGTACAGGGTGTCGCCTTTGTAGAGCATGTCAGTCTCCTGAATCCAGCAAGTGGATCTGGTCATACCAGATGAGTCGGAGTGTGGGATTTATGTTAATAAAATGCAAATTACTCATTAAGAAATTGCTGCATTGATCACGGTCGGTGGAAATCACGCAGCCGGAGACAGGTGTGCTAAGATGCGAGGACTTGAGGTCAAAAAAACGAAAGGAAGAATGATGGACTCACTGGCTTCGCTTTATAAAAATCATATCGTTACCCTACAGGAACGTACCCGTGATGTACTTGCCCGCTTTAAGCTGGATGCGCTGTTAATCCACTCGGGCGAGCTGATGAATACCTTCCTGGATGACCATGCGTATCCGTTTAAGGTTAACCCGCAGTTTAAAGCCTGGGTGCCGGTAACACAGGTGCCAAATTGCTGGTTGCTGGTGGATGGCGTGAACAAGCCGAAACTGTGGTTCTATCTGCCTGTGGATTACTGGCACAACGTTGAGCCGCTGCCGACCAGCTTCTGGACAGAAGAAGTGGAGGTCATGGCTTTACCAAAAGCCGACGGTATTGGCAGCCAGTTGCCTGCCGCGCGTGGCAATATTGTCTACATTGGCCCGGTCCCGGAGCGTGCGCTGGGTCTGGATATCCCGGCGGACAAACTCAACCCGAAAGGAGTGCTGGATTTCCTGCACTATTACCGCGCGTATAAAACCGACTACGAACTTTACTGCATGCGTGAAGCGCAAAAAACGGCGGTGAATGGTCACCGTGCAGCGCATGAAGCCTTCCAGTCCGGTATGAGCGAGTTCGATATCAATCAGGCGTACCTCACCGCGACCGGTCACCGTGACACCGATGTGCCTTACAGCAACATCGTCGCTCTGAATGAGCATGCCTCTGTGCTGCATTACACCAAACTGGATCACCATGTGCCGTCTGAGATGCGCAGCTTCCTGCTGGACGCAGGCGCAGAGTACAACGGCTACGCGGCTGACCTGACCCGTACCTGGGCGGCCAATGCGGATACCGATTTTGCGCATCTGATTAAAGACGTTAACGATGAGCAACTGGCGCTTATCAGCACCATGAAAGCCGGAACCAGCTATGTGGATTACCATATCCAGTTCCATCAGCGCATTGCTAAACTGCTGCGTAAACACCAGATCGTGAAAGACATGAGCGAAGAGGCGATGGTCGAAAACGATCTGACCGGACCCTTTATGCCGCACGGTATCGGCCACCCGCTGGGTCTGCAGGTTCATGATGTTGCGGGCTTTATGCAGGATGATACCGGCACGCACCTCGCCGCGCCGTCTAAATATCCTTACCTGCGCTGCACGCGTATCCTTGAGCCGCGCATGGTGCTGACCATCGAGCCGGGGATCTACTTTATCGAATCGCTGTTAGCGCCATGGCGCGAAGGTCAGTTCAGCAAGCACTTCAACTGGGAAAAAATTGACGCGCTGAAGCCGTTTGGCGGTATTCGTATCGAAGATAACGTCGTGATTCATGAGAACGGTATCGAGAATATGACGCGAGACCTGAAGCTGGCCTGATGGAAAGCTGGCTGATACCGGCTGAGCCGGTCACCTTTGTTGAAGAAATCAAGAAAAGCCGCTTTATTACGCTGCTGGCACACACCGATGGCGTAGAGGCGGCAAAGGCGTTTGTTGAGTCTGTCCGCGCTGCGCATCCCGACGCCCGTCACCACTGCGTGGCGTGGGTCGCCGGGCCGCCAAACGATTCGCAGCAGCTGGGTTTTTCTGATGACGGTGAACCGGCGGGTACTGCCGGTAAACCTATGCTTTCCCAGCTCATGGGCAGTGGCGTGGGTGAAATCACCGCCGTGGTTGTTCGCTACTACGGCGGCATTTTATTAGGTACCGGTGGGCTGGTGAAAGCGTATGGCGGGGGCGTACAGCAGGCGCTTAATATGTTGGTCACTACCCGCAAAACGCCACTCACCGAATATACTTTGTTGTGCGACTACGCCCAGCTATCGGGTGTCGAAGCGCTGCTTAAACAGTTTAACGGTGTGATTGCACACAGTGATTACCAGGCAATGGTGCAATTGCGCGTGGCGCTTCCTCAGGCTGAACAGGCTGCTTTTTCGGCAAAACTGGCGGATTTTAGTCGCGGTTCGTTGCAATTGCTGCCGATTGAAGAATAATCCCCACCTCACTTTTTGAATACCAAAGGAAGCGGCAGAGATGCATTTTCGTGCCATAACCCGAATCGTTGGACTGCTGGTCATACTTTTTTCCGGGACAATGATTCTCCCAGGACTGGTGGCGCTTATCTACCGGGACGGCGCGGGGCGGGCATTTACCCAGACCTTCTTTGTTGCGCTGGCGATTGGCTCGCTGCTGTGGTGGCCAAACCGTCGTCAGAAAGGTGAGCTGAAATCACGTGAAGGGTTTCTGATTGTGGTGCTGTTCTGGACGGTGCTGGGAAGCGTCGGTTCGCTGCCCTTTATTTTCTCTGAACAGCCCAATCTGAGCATCACGGATGCCTTTTTTGAATCCTTCTCCGGCTTAACGACTACCGGCGCGACTACGCTGGTTGGGCTGGATTCGTTACCCCACGCCATTCTCTTTTATCGCCAGATGCTGCAATGGTTCGGTGGTATGGGGATCATTGTTCTGGCGGTTGCCATCCTTCCTATCCTGGGCGTCGGGGGCATGCAGTTGTACAGGGCAGAAATGCCGGGGCCACTGAAAGATAACAAGATGCGCCCGCGTATTGCCGAGACGGCGAAGACCCTGTGGCTGATTTATGTTTTACTGACCGTTGCCTGTGCGCTGGCGCTGTGGTTTGCCGGTATGCCCGCGTTCGATGCCATCGGGCACAGCTTCGCGACAATCGCCATCGGCGGGTTCTCTACCCACGATGCCAGCGTGGGCTACTTTGATAGTCCAACGATCAACACCATTATTGCTATTTTCCTGCTGATCTCCGGCTGTAACTACGGTCTACACTTCTCATTACTCAGCGGACGTAGCCTGAAGGTGTACTGGCGCGACCCGGAGTTCCGTATGTTTATTGGCGTCCAGCTCACGCTGGTGGTCATCTGTACGCTGGTGCTCTGGTTCCATGATGTCTATAACTCGGCATTGACCACGCTAAACCAGGCGTTCTTCCAGGTGGTGTCGATGGCGACAACCGCAGGTTTTACCACGGACAGCATTGCGCGCTGGCCGCTGTTCCTGCCTGTGCTGCTGCTGTGCTCGGCATTTATTGGTGGTTGCGCAGGGTCGACGGGCGGTGGCCTGAAGGTGATTCGTATTCTGCTGCTCTTCAAGCAGGGGAACCGTGAATTAAAACGCCTGGTTCACCCGAATGCAGTCTATAGCATCAAGCTGGGCAACCGTGCCCTGCCGGAACGTATTCTCGAAGCGGTGTGGGGATTCTTCTCGGCGTATGCCCTGGTCTTTATCGTCAGTATGCTGGCAATCATCGCGACGGGGGTGGATGATTTCTCTGCCTTTGCGTCCGTTGTGGCAACACTTAATAACCTCGGGCCTGGCCTGGGGGTCGTGGCGGATAACTTTGCCAGTATGAACCCGGTCGCGAAATGGATCCTAATCGCCAATATGCTGTTTGGGCGTCTTGAGGTCTTTACGCTGCTGGTGCTGTTCACCCCAACATTCTGGCGCGAGTAAGGAGTCGTCGGTGAAAACACTTATTCTATTCTCTACGCGAGACGGGCAAACGCGTGAGATTGCCTCTTATCTGGCTTCTGAACTACAAGAGCTGGGCATTTACTCTGATGTGGTGAACCTGAACCGTACGGAGCAAATCGCCTGGCAGGATTACGACCGCGTGGTGATTGGGGCGTCTATCCGTTACGGGCATTTCCATCCTGCGCTGGATCGCTTTGTGAAAAAGCATACGGCAGCGCTCAATAAGCTGCCCGGGGCGTTCTACTCGGTCAATCTGGTGGCCCGCAAACCTGAAAAGCGTACACCGCAGACCAACAGCTACACGCGTAAGTTTTTGCTGAATTCGCCGTGGCAGCCAGACCTGTGTGCCGTCTTTGCAGGGGCGCTGCGTTATCCCCGCTATCGCTGGTATGACCGCTTTATGATTCGGCTGATTATGAAAATGACCGGCGGTGAAACCGATACGCGTAAAGAAGTGGTTTATACCGACTGGACGCAGGTGAGCAGTTTTGCCCGGGAAATCGCGCATTTATCACCCGAATCGCGGCGTATTTAAGCGTGGAGTTTGAAAAGTGAGCGAACGAAATGTTTTTTGTATTTTGTGCTTGTCACTTCAGAATAACTCCCTATAATGCGCCTCCACTGACACGGAACAACGGCACACACGCCGCCGGGTCAGCAGAGAAAA
>NZ_LOMM01000014.1:0-89339 GCF_001605945.1 Enterobacter sp. SENG-6 | reverse complement strand
CAAATCAAAAGGGGTTTTTATAACTGACTTAAAGCTGAAAGCTTTCCGGAACCCCCAGCCTAGCTGGGGGTTTTCAGTGCACAACAAAAAGGCCCGCATAAGCGGGCCTTTTTCGTAAACCGTGCCGATTACAGGCTGGATACGTTCTCGGACAGGTATTTCGCAACGCCGTCTGGGGACGCAGACATACCTTCTTTACCTTTTTCCCACTGAGCCGGACACACTTCACCGTGCTCTTCGTGGAACTGCAGCGCGTCAACCATACGCAGCATTTCGTCGATGTTACGACCCAGCGGCAGATCGTTCACAACCTGGTGACGCACAATGCCGTTCGCGTCGATCAGGAAGGAGCCACGCAGCGCAACGCCAGCGTCCGGATGTTCGATACCGTAAGCCTGCTGGATTTCGCGTTTGATGTCCGCAACCATTGCGTATTTCACCGCACCGATGCCGCCTTTGTCGACAGGGGTGTTACGCCATGCGTTGTGTACAAACTCAGAGTCGAAGGAGACGCCAACCACTTCTACGCCACGCTTCTGGAATTCTTCATAACGTTTGTCGAACGCGATCAGCTCAGACGGGCAAACGAAAGTGAAGTCCATTGGCCAGAAGAACAGAACGGTCGCTTTACCGTTGGTGTGCTGTTTGAAGTTGAAGTTTTCAACGATTTCACCGTTGCCCAGAACTGCTGCAGCTGTAAAATCCGGAGCCGGACGAGTTACCAGAACCATATGATTCTCCTGTAGATACTAAGGTTATTTGGAACGCAACGCGAGCCAGTATAGAGAGTGTTCCTGGATAAGACAAAGAGGTGGTGACAATCGTTCCGCCAGCTTTTACCTATCAATGCGAATTCTGTCAGAGCTGTTTGTTTTTCGCCTGCGTCATCATTCGCGGGTAAAACTGCCAGAAACGCGTTTCCAGCGCATCGTAATGTTCGTCCAGGTCATGCCATGAATCGCGTAGCGCATCCAGACGCGGTCGGCGACTCGCCATCCCATTTAACACATTCTGGATGAAGTCCATCTCGCGATAGCGCTCCAGCCAGCGTTCCGACCACAGGTAATTATTCAGATTCACAAAGCGCGGCGGCGAGTCGGGCAGGATGATCGACACCTGCTGGTGGGCATAACGCACAAAATCCGGCAATGGCATCTCCGGCGACAGCTGCGCCCAGTGGCGCGACAGGAAATGGTCCCACATGACATCAAGCGAGATTGGCGCAACGCGGCGCGTTTCGGGGCGAAACCACGCTTTGGCCTCGGTTACTTCTGGCAGATTATCCGTCATGACATCGATACGACGATGCATAAAAATCCCGTCGACAACCTCAGCGGGCCAGGTCTCGGCGGGGTTGCCGCGGACGAAATCGGCCAGCAAATTGCCGGAAAGGGAGCTGTCAGCGAGGTGAGCGAGGTGCAGGTGAGCGAGAAAATTCATGCGTTTTATTTGTCCGGGGGCGGCTAGTTGTTGCAGCAAAAGGGTGTGAGCACTAGACTATGCCGCCTGTTTTTAAGTCACGAGTATACGTCATGCGCGTCGCCGATTTCTCCTTTGAACTACCTGAATCCCTGATTGCTCACTATCCAATGCCTGAGCGCAGTAGCTGTCGCTTGCTGTCACTGGACGGGCCAACGGGCGAGCTGACGCACGGTACTTTCACCGATCTGCTCGACAAGCTCAACCCTGGCGATCTGCTGGTCTTTAACAATACCCGCGTGATCCCGGCGCGTCTGTTTGGCCGCAAGGCCAGCGGCGGCAAGATTGAAGTGCTGGTCGAACGTATGCTCGATGATAAACGTATTCTGGCACATATTCGCGCCTCTAAAGCACCTAAACCGGGTGCCGAACTGCTGCTGGGCGATGACGAGAGCATCAAGGCAACCATGACCGCGCGCCACGACGCGCTGTTTGAAGTGGAGTTCAACGATGAGCGCACGGTGCTGGATATTCTCAACGCCATCGGCCACATGCCTTTGCCGCCGTACATTGAGCGCCCGGATGAAGAGGCCGATCGTGAGCTCTACCAGACCGTCTACAGCCAGAAGCCTGGCGCGGTAGCGGCGCCGACGGCGGGTCTGCACTTTGACGAACCGCTGCTGGAAAAATTACGCGCAAAAGGCGTGGAGATGGCGTTTGTGACGCTGCACGTCGGCGCGGGCACCTTCCAGCCGGTGCGGGTAGACAGCATTGAAGATCACATCATGCACTCTGAGTATGCTGAAGTGCCGCAGGAGGTTGTTGATGCGGTTCTGGCGGCAAAAGCGCGCGGCAGCCGCGTTGTTGCGGTAGGCACCACCTCCGTACGTTCACTGGAGAGCGCTGCCCAGGCGGCTCAAAAAGATCTGATCGAGCCATTCTTTGGCGATACGCAGATCTTTATCTATCCGGGCTATCAGTACAAAGTCATCGATGCTCTGGTGACCAATTTCCATCTGCCTGAATCAACGCTGATTATGCTGGTCTCCGCCTTTGCGGGGTATCAGCACACCATGGCGGCATACAAGTCTGCGGTAGAACAAAAATATCGCTTTTTTAGCTACGGGGACGCGATGTTTATCACGTACAATCCGCTGGCTTTGAATGAGCGTGTCGGGGAATAAGTCCGCGGCACCGGAATAATGTGTTGGACTGTTTTTCTGGCACAGAGGAATAAAAATGAAATTTGAACTCGATACCACCGATGGCCGCGCGCGTCGCGGTCGCCTGGTGTTTGATCGCGGCGTGGTGGAAACCCCCGCGTTTATGCCTGTGGGGACTTACGGCACCGTAAAAGGGATGACGCCGGAAGAAGTAGAAGCCACTGGCGCCCAGATTATCCTCGGTAATACCTTCCACCTGTGGCTGCGTCCTGGTCAGGAGATCATGAAGCTTCACGGCGATCTGCATGACTTCATGCAGTGGAAAGGCCCGATCCTGACCGATTCTGGCGGTTTCCAGGTCTTCAGCCTGGGTGATATTCGCAAGATCACCGAGGAGGGCGTCCACTTCCGTAACCCGATCAACGGCGATCCGATTTTCCTCGATCCTGAAAAGTCTATGGAGATTCAGTACGATCTCGGCTCTGACATCGTGATGATCTTCGACGAATGTACGCCATACCCGGCGGACTGGGATTACGCTAAACGTTCCATGGAGATGTCGCTGCGCTGGGCGAAGCGTAGCCGCGACCGTTTTGACTCCCTGCAGAACAAAAATGCGCTGTTCGGCATTATCCAGGGCAGTGTTTACGAAGATTTACGCGATATCTCTGTTAAAGGTCTGGTAGAGATAGGTTTTGATGGCTACGCTGTCGGCGGTTTAGCTGTGGGTGAGCCGAAGGAAGACATGCACCGTATTCTGGAACATGTCTGCCCGCAAATCCCGGCGGATAAACCCCGTTACCTGATGGGTGTGGGTAAGCCAGAAGATCTGGTTGAAGGTGTGCGCCGCGGCATCGATATGTTCGACTGCGTCATGCCAACCCGTAACGCACGTAACGGTCATCTGTTTGTTACCGATGGCGTGGTGAAAATCCGTAACGCGAAGCATAAGAGTGACACCAGTCCGCTCGATGCCGAGTGTGATTGCTACACCTGTCGCAATTATTCTCGCGCGTATTTGCATCATCTCGATCGTTGCAATGAGATTTTGGGCGCGCGTCTCAATACCATTCATAACCTTCGCTATTATCAGCGCTTAATGGCTGGTTTACGCAAGGCTATCGAAGAGGGTAAATTAGAGAGCTTCGTGACCGATTTTTACCAACGTCAGGGTCGAACCGTTCCACCTTTGAACGTTGATTAATATTAATAATGAGGGAATTTGAATGAGCTTTTTTATTTCTGATGCGGTAGCGGCAACAGGTGCTCCAGCGCAGGGCAGCCCGATGTCTCTGATTCTGATGCTGGTTGTGTTCGGTCTGATCTTCTACTTCATGATCCTGCGCCCACAGCAGAAGCGTACCAAAGAGCACAAAAAGCTGATGGACTCCATCGCGAAAGGTGATGAAGTCCTGACTAACGGTGGCCTGGTCGGTCGCGTAACCAAAGTGGCTGAAAGTGGCTACATTGCTATCGCCCTGAACGACACCACTGAAGTGGTTATCAAACGTGACTTCGTAGCTGCCGTTCTGCCGAAAGGCACCATGAAGGCGCTGTAATCCCAACTTTTCCCAAAGGGAACTGCCGTGTTAAACCGTTATCCTTTGTGGAAGTACATCATGCTGGTCGTCGTGATTCTCGTCGGCCTGCTGTACGCGCTTCCCAACCTGTATGGTGAGGATCCGGCTGTTCAAATCACTGGCGCGCGCGGTGTCGCCGCCAGTGAGCAAACGCTGATCCAGGTCCAGAAAACGTTACAAGAAGAAAAAATTACCGCTAAGTCTGTGGCTCTGGAAGAGGGCGCAATTCTTGCTCGCTTCGACACCACCGACACGCAGCTCCGCGCTCGCGAAGCGCTGATGGGCGTGCTGGGTGATAAATACGTCGTGGCGCTTAACCTTGCTCCTGCTACCCCACGTTGGCTGGCTGCGCTGAGCGCAGAGCCAATGAAACTCGGTCTTGACCTCCGTGGCGGCGTGCACTTCCTGATGGAAGTGGATATGGATACCGCGCTGGGCAAACTGCAGGAACAGAATATCGATAGCCTGCGCAGCGATCTGCGTGAAAAAGGCATCGCGTATACCACCGTTCGTAAAGAAGATAACTACGGTATGAGCATCACGTTCCGCGACAGTGCGGCGCGCGATCAGGCTGTAGATTACCTGACCCAACGTCACCGTGACCTGGTGATCACCGCTCAGGGCAGCAACCAGCTGCGCGCGGTAATGACCGACGCCCGTCTGAAAGAAGCGCGTGAATATGCCGTTCAGCAGAACATCAACATTCTGCGCAACCGTGTAAACCAACTGGGCGTGGCTGAACCGCTGGTGCAGCGTCAGGGTGCTGACCGTATCGTTGTAGAACTGCCGGGTATTCAGGACACCGCGCGCGCGAAAGAGATTCTGGGCGCCACTGCAACGCTGGAATTCCGTCTGGTGAACACCAACGTTGACCAGTCTGCTGCCGCTTCTGGCCGTATTCCGGGTGACTCGGAAGTGAAAGAGACCCGCGAAGGTCAGCCCGTTGTGCTGTACAAACGCGTGATCCTGACCGGTGACCATATCACCGACTCCACCTCCAGCCAGGACGAGTACAACCAGCCGCAGGTTAACATCTCGCTGGACAGCGCGGGTGGTAACATCATGTCTAACTTCACCAAGGACAACATCGGTAAACCGATGGCGACCCTGTTCGTGGAGTACAAAGACAGCGGTAAGAAAGACGCTAATGGCCGTGCGGTGCTGGTGAAAGAGGAAGAGGTGATTAACATCGCCAATATCCAGTCTCGTCTGGGTAACAGCTTCCGTATTACCGGTATCAACAACCCGAACGAAGCGCGTCAGCTCTCTCTGCTGCTGCGTGCCGGTGCGCTGATTGCGCCAATTCAGATTGTTGAAGAACGTACCATTGGTCCAACTCTGGGTATGCAAAACATCCAGCAGGGGCTGGAAGCGTGTCTGGCCGGTCTGGCGGTCTCTATCCTCTTCATGATCTTCTTCTATAAGAAGTTTGGTCTGATTGCCACCTCCGCGCTGATCGCGAACCTGGTGCTGATCATCGGCATTATGTCCCTGCTGCCAGGGGCGACGCTGACCATGCCGGGGATTGCGGGTATCGTTCTGACCCTTGCGGTGGCGGTCGACGCCAACGTACTGATTAACGAACGTATCAAAGAAGAGTTGAGCAACGGTCGCTCTGTTCAGCAGGCGATTGATGAAGGCTATAAAGGCGCGTTCAGCTCCATCTTCGATGCGAACGTAACAACACTGATCAAGGTTCTTATCCTGTATGCAGTGGGGACTGGCGCAATCAAAGGCTTTGCGATTACCACCGGTATCGGTGTTGCAACGTCAATGTTTACTGCTATTGTCGGCACCCGTGCCATCGTGAACCTGCTATACGGCGGCAAGCGCGTCAAAAAGCTGTCTATCTGAGGAGTGCGTTGTGGCACAGGAATATACTGTTGAACAATTGAACCACGGCCGTAAAGTCTGGGACTTTATGCGCTGGGACTACTGGGCCTTCGGCATTTCAGGTTTACTGCTGATTCTGTCCATCGTCGTTATGGGCGTAAAAGGCTTTAACTGGGGTCTGGATTTCACCGGTGGTACGGTGATTGAAATCACCCTGGAAAAACCGGTCGATATGGACCAGATGCGTCAGTCACTGCAGAAAGCGGGCTTTGAAGAGCCGCTGCTGCAGAACTTCGGCAGCAGCCGCGACATCATGGTGCGTATGCCGCCGGTACACGATGCCAACGGCAGCCAGGAGCTGGGCAGCAAGGTTGTTAGCGTGATTAACGAAACAACCAGCCAGAACGCCACGGTTAAGCGTATTGAGTTCGTCGGCCCGAGCGTGGGTGCGGACCTGGCGCAAACCGGTGCGATGGCACTGCTGGTGGCGCTGATCTCCATCCTGGTGTACGTCGGTTTCCGCTTTGAGTGGCGACTGGCGGCGGGTGTGGTTATCGCACTGGCGCACGACGTGGTGATCACCATGGGCGTACTGTCTCTGTTCCATATTGAGATTGACCTGACAATTGTGGCATCCCTGATGTCCGTTATCGGTTACTCCCTGAACGACAGTATCGTGGTATCTGACCGTATTCGTGAAAACTTCCGTAAGATCCGTCGCGGTACGCCGTACGAAATCTTTAACGTGTCGTTGACCCAGACGCTGCACCGTACCTTGATCACATCCGGTACCACCTTGATGGTGATCCTGATGCTGTATCTCTTCGGTGGTCCGGTGCTGGAAGGCTTCTCGCTGACCATGCTGATCGGTGTGTCTATCGGTACTGCGTCGTCAATCTACGTGGCGTCCGCTCTGGCACTGAAACTTGGCATGAAGCGCGAGCACCTGCTCCAGCAGAAAGTCGAGAAAGAAGGGGCGGATCAGCCGTCTATTCTGCCGTAAGACGTTTATCGCGTTATCGAAATCCCGGTCTGTTGACCGGGATTTTTTTTATCTGCTCCTGACAAACACTCCTGACAGTATGCTGTCAGGAGCCCGTCGTAGACTCCTGTTGAACCCAAACAAGAGGCAGGAGGATGTATGAAAAGTGTGATTAACTGGTTTGAGATCCCGGTCGCGGATATGGATCGCGCCATCAAATTTTATGAGCCGGTGATGCAGGTTTCACTGAGGCGCGAGAAAATGGACAGCGCCGAGCTGGCGGTATTCCCGCATGAGGATCCGGCCACCGGCGGCGCGCTGGCAAAATTTGAGGGGATTATTCCCTCGGTGCAGGGGGCCATTATCTACCTGCATACTGACAATCTGACAGCAACGCTCGATCGCATTGCCTCTGCGGGCGGCGAGTGCGTGTTTGGCCCGCTGGAGTTACCGCGCGGTATTGGTACTATTGCTTTATTTACCGACAGCGAAGGTAATCGCGTCGGCCTTCATCAACCTGCCTGAGAGCGTATGCAAAAATGACCCGACGCGCTGACCGTTTGTTTCAGATAGTACAGATCCTGCGGGGCCGACGTCTGACAACGGCAGCGCATCTTGCGGACCGGCTGGGCGTTTCTGAGCGCACGGTGTACCGCGATATCCGCGACCTGTCGCTTTCCGGCGTGCCGGTGGAGGGCGAAGCGGGGAGCGGTTACCGGCTGATGTCGGGGTTTGACCTGCCGCCGCTGATGCTGACAAACAAGGAGTCTGAGGCGCTGATTGTGGCTATTCGCCTGCTTACCACCTGGGGCGGGGAGTCGCTGTCGCGCGAACTGGAGTCGGCACAGGAGAAAGTGCTCGCGATCCTGCCCGAAGAGAGCCGCCGAAAGGCAGAGCAGACGCGGATCTACGCCCCGGATTTTGGCATGAAAAGCCACTCCCGCAGTGATTTTGATGTCATTCACCAGGCGATATCGGCCCAGCGCGTGCTTGTGCTGCATTATCGTGACGAAGCGGGGCAATTTTCAACGCGTGAGGTTCAGCCGCTGGGGCTGTTTTTCTGGGGAGAACGCTGGCTACTGGCGTCATGGTGTGAACTGCGCGATGACTATCGCTGTTTCCGTCTCGACAGATGCCTCAAAATTGTCCTTACGGAAAGACGCTTTAGTGAGAGTGCAGACCGATCCCTGGCGGATTTTTTGCGCAAGGTGAAGCAGTAACAAGCCACGGGGAGAGGCAGCCCGCACAGGTTTTGTAGGCCGGGTAAGCGTCAGCGCCACCCGGCAACAATCACACGATTAGAAGTTGTAACCCACTACCAGGTAACCACCCCAACCGGTAGAACGGACGTGTTCGTTCATCCATACCAGTTTAGCGTCGTCGTTCCACTGGCCGCCGTTGTGCCAGTAACGCGCAACAACAGAGTAATGCCAGTGATCGTAGTTCAGCGCCAGAATGTGGCTGGAAGCGATGGAATCGTTGGTACGCTGCTTAATACCGTTCTCAGCGTAACCGCTCTTATCACCCAGATCTGAACCCCAGTCAAAGTTGGTGAAGCCGATATAGCTCAGGTTGCCGCCCCACAGTTGGGTGATTGGCACAAAGTATTTCACTTTGAAACGGTAGCCATCCCATTCGTTCTCGTTTTCAGCGCCGTAGTTCTGCCACTGGTATTTAGCGTACACGTTCAGAGACAGGCTCATTGGCAGGCCCGTGTCGATGTCGGTACCCAGACCCATATACCAGGTGCTCTGGCGACCGGACTTGTTACGGCCCATGTCGTAGATATAGTTGTTCGCGAAATACCACTCTTTGAACGGACCAAACGCCAGGCTGGTACCAGTCAGTTTATCAATAGAGAAGCGCGGTTCGATCTCCATGAACAGTGGGGAACCGTGGTTCCAGATACCTTTTGCGTCGGTGTTACCACCGAAGAAGACCGGTGCATCCATATAGCCGTAGAAATCAAACCAGTCTTTCTTGGCGAACGCTTCGTACTCCAGGTAGGTATCGTTACGGATCTGAGGTCCGAAACGGGTGTGGTAGCTGCCGACCACGTTAACGCTCTGGTGCCACCAGTCGGAGAGGTATTGTGGTTTATCGTTTTCCGCTGCGTTAACAGTGAAAGAGGAGGACAATGCCAGCACGGCGCCGGCTGCGAGTAATGTTTTTTTCATAATCATGCCACTGATTGAAATTCCCTTCCGGGAGTGAAAAATGCGCGAATTGCGTTTCTAAATATTTCGTGTTTCTGCGGAGCCTATTATAGGAATCCTTGCTCACAAAAATATGTGTTGTTTCACATATCTCTCACGCGCGTAATCGATTGCGTTCACGTTTGCGTACTTTAAACGGCCGGGATTGTAGCGGCAATCATTTATGTTGCCAATCCATACGAAATGTAAATGTTAGCGGAGTGACATTTCACTCCGCTCAAAAGGAGGGGGTATTACTGTGCGGCGGGTTGGATGTCGTGAATGCGGATAAAGCCTAACTGATCGGGCGTAAGGCCGCTTAACTGCAGCGGAATATCCACATCACTCGGCGCTAAAACACTGGCCGGGGCGGTGAAGAGCTGATTCTTCACGTTCACCTCCTGGTAATTCTCGGTGGTGCCCTGGATCTGGCCCCACTCGACGGTGCCGCTAAAGGCTGGCAGCGGATCGTTGGACTCACCCTGAATGCGTAATGTTGCGCGAGTACCATCCGCATTTGCCGCCACATTCACCAGCGACATTTTTAACGTGCCAACCTGGCTGTTGAGACGGGCAGGGGTGTTGGCCCCCGGCAGCAAATACACTCCGCTGGTGGATTTTGCATTCAGCGCGTTTTGCTGGGTGATCTTCACGGTCTCTTTGTTCAGTTTGTCCATTGCCGTATTGAGCGTATTCACGCTCTGTTTCATCTGGCGGACTTCGGTTTGCTGTGCACAGGCACTAAGGGTGAAGAGGCTCCCCACCAGCAGAATTTTCAGGTAACGTCTTGTCATTGCGTTTAATTCCTTGAAATAACGGATCACCGTAATGGTAGCCAGCATCATCCCGACAGACATAGATCCTTTGTCTCAAAAAGCTCTTCCTTTGTTGTCAGGCCAGTTCAGGGTAAAATGAAAGTCAGTTAACCAGATAACAGGGATACCGTATGCATTGCCCATTCTGCTCCGCTGTGGATACCAAAGTCATCGATTCTCGTCTTGTGGGCGAAGGGTCTTCCGTACGCCGCCGTCGGCAGTGTCTGGTATGTAACGAGCGTTTCACGACCTTTGAGGTGGCAGAGCTGGTCATGCCGCGCGTGGTAAAAAGTAACGACGTGCGCGAGCCGTTTAACGAAGAGAAGCTGCGCAGCGGAATGCTTAAGGCGCTGGAGAAACGCCCCGTCAGCGCGGATGACGTCGAAATGGCGTTAAACCACATTAAATCTTACCTTCGTGGTCTGGGTGAACGTGAAGTGCCCAGCAAGATGATCGGCAATCTGGTGATGGAGCAGTTGAAAAAGCTCGATAAGGTTGCCTATATCCGCTTCGCCTCTGTCTACCGCAGTTTCGAAGATATCAAAGAGTTTGGCGAAGAGATCGCCCGCTTACAGGATTGAGTCCATGCAGGATGAGATGTACATGGCGCGCGCCATGAAGCTGGCGCAGCGCGGTCGATTTACCACCCATCCCAACCCCAACGTCGGGTGCGTCATTGTTAAAGATGGCGAGATCGTGGGCGAAGGTTTCCACTACCGCGCGGGCGAGCCCCATGCTGAGGTGCATGCCCTGCGTATGGCGGGTGAAAAAGCGCGTGGGGCTACGGCCTACGTGACGCTTGAGCCGTGCAGCCATCACGGGCGCACACCGCCATGCTGTGAAGCGCTGATCGCGGCGGGAGTGTCACGCGTTGTCGCTGCGATGCAGGATCCTAATCCCCAGGTGGCCGGACGTGGTCTGTACCGTCTGCAGCAGGAAGGGATCGATGTTAGCCACGGCCTGATGATGCAGGACGCGGAAGCGATTAACAAAGGCTTCCTGAAGCGTATGCGTACCGGGTTCCCGTATATTCAGCTCAAGCTGGGCGCCTCACTGGATGGCCGTACGGCGATGGCGAACGGCGAAAGTCAGTGGATCACCTCGCCGCAGGCAAGGCGCGATGTGCAACGTCTGCGTGCGCAAAGCCATGCTATCCTCACCAGCAGTGAAACGGTTCTCGCGGACGATCCGGCCATGACCGTGCGCTGGAACGAACTGAATGCCGATACCCAGGCGCTGTATCCGCAGGAAAACCTGCGTCAGCCGCTGCGTATTGTCATTGATAGCCAGAACCGCGTCACGCCTGAACACCGCATTGTGCAGCAGCCCGGTGAAACCTGGATTGCCCGCACAAAAGAAGATTCACGCGACTGGCCGGAAAGCGTGCGCAGCATTATGGTGCCGGAGCACAACGGTCATCTGGATCTTGTGGTGCTGATGATGCTGCTGGGTAAGCAGCAGGTGAACAGCATCTGGGTGGAAGCCGGCCCGACGCTGGCAGGCGCACTGCTCCAGGCAGGTCTGGTCGATGAACTGATTGTGTACGTTGCGCCTAAACTGCTGGGTAGCGACGCGCGTGGCCTGTTTGTGCTGCCCGGCCTTGAAAAACTGGCCGATGCACCACAACTCAAATTTAGCGAGATTCGTCCGGTGGGTCCGGATGTTTGCCTCCATTTAACGACAGCGTAATTGCTCCTGAAATAGGGAAGCAGTGCGCAAAGTATTATGATAAAATCCGCCCCCCTGCGGGGCCAAATGAACCCGTAAAGGAAGAGTATGAACATTATTGAAGCTGCTGTAGCTACCCCGGACGCTCGCGTCGCCATCACCATTGCGCGTTTCAACAACTTCATCAACGATAGCCTGCTGGAAGGTGCGGTTGACGCCCTGAAACGTATCGGCCAGGTTAAAGATGACAACATTACCGTTGTGTGGGTTCCAGGTGCTTACGAACTGCCACTGGCAGCGGGTGCGCTGGCGAAAACCGGTAAATACGACGCGGTGATTGCGCTGGGTACCGTTATTCGTGGCGGCACTGCGCACTTCGAATACGTTGCGGGCGGTGCAAGCAATGGTCTGGCGCACGTTGCACAGGACGCTGAAATTCCTGTCGCGTTCGGCGTGCTGACCACCGAAAGTATTGAACAAGCCATCGAACGTGCTGGCACTAAAGCCGGTAACAAAGGTGCAGAAGCTGCACTGACCGCGCTTGAAATGATCAATGTATTGAAAGCCATCAAGGCCTGATTTTTTTGTAAGGGGAATTCCGTGAAACCTGCTGCTCGTCGCCGCGCCCGTGAATGTGCCGTTCAGGCACTTTACTCCTGGCAGTTGTCCCAGAACGACATCGCTGATGTTGAATACCAGTTCCTGTCAGAACAGGACGTGAAAGATGTTGACGTTCTGTACTTCCGTGAACTGCTGTCGGGAGTGGCGACTAATAGCGCGTATCTCGATGGTCTGATGAAACCCTACCTCTCCCGTCTGCTCGAAGAGCTGGGTCAGGTAGAAAAAGCAGTGCTGCGCATTGCGCTGTTTGAGCTGTCTAAACGTGATGATGTGCCGTACAAAGTGGCCATCAACGAAGCGATCGAACTGGCGAAAACCTTCGGCGCTGAAGACAGCCACAAGTTTGTAAACGGCGTTCTTGATAAAGCAGCACCTGCGATCCGTCCCCACAAAAAGTGATCCGCAAACCGGAGCTCTGCATTGCCTGACGGGCAGTGCGGCTCCGGTTTTTTCTTTTATTTGCTGAGGCATAACGTATGGCATGCGGCGAATTCTCCCTGATTGCCCGTTATTTCGACCGTGTCAGAACCTCTCGTCTTGATGTTGAAACCGGCATTGGCGATGACTGTGCACTTCTCAATATTCCCGAAAAACAGACGCTGGCAATCAGCACCGACACCTTAGTGTGCGGGCGCCATTTCTTACCTGATATCGATCCTGCCGATCTGGCGTATAAAGCGCTGGCGGTCAACGTGAGCGATCTGGCTGCGATGGGGGCCGATCCGGCGTGGTTAACGCTGGCCCTGACGCTGCCAGAGGTCGATGAACCCTGGCTTGAAGCCTTCAGTGACGCTCTGTTTGAGCAGCTTAACTACTACGACATGCAGTTGATTGGCGGCGATACCACGGCGGGGCCGCTATCGATGACGCTCGCGATCCACGGTTATGTGCCGGCTGGGCGCGCGCTGAAACGCTCCGGGGCGAAACCTGGCGACTGGATCTACGTCACCGGTACGCCGGGCGACAGCGCAGCGGGACTGGCGATCCTCCAGGATCGCTTAACCGTGAATGACACTGACGACGCGGCGTATCTGGTCAAACGCCATCTGCGGCCAACGCCGCGTATTCTTCACGGCCAGGCGCTACGCGAACGGGCAAGCTCAGCTATCGATCTCTCGGACGGGTTAATCTCAGACCTCGGTCATATTCTGAAGGCCAGCGGTGTCGGCGCGCGCGTTGACCTGGATCTGTTCCCGCTATCAGAGCAGCTGCTTCGACACGTCGAGCCTGAACTGGCGCTGCGCTGGGCGCTCTCCGGTGGAGAAGATTATGAGCTGTGCTTTACCGTGCCTGAGCTCAACCGTGGGACGCTGGACGTGGCGTTAGCGCATCTCGGCGCGAAATTTACCTGTATCGGCCAGATCATGCCGGAGAGTGAAGGGCTGAAGTTTGTGAAAGATGGTGCGCCCGTTACGCTGGACTGGAAAGGGTACGATCACTTCGGGTGATGTTGTGCGATCTGTACTGCCGGGTGGCGGCTTCGCCTTACCCGGCTTACGTATTTGAGGGTTAGGGAGAGGGATTACTTAAACCCTACCACCGGATGCTGCTGATACGGTGTCTCCAGCTCGGCAACTTGCTCCGGCGTCAGCGTGATATCCACCGCATTCAGCAGTTCATCAAGCTGCTCTTCCCGCGAAGTGCCAATAATCGGTGCCGCGACGCCGCGTTTACCCAGCAGCCATGCCAGCGCGACCTGGGCGCGGGTTGCTCCGGTATCGTCGGCGATCCCGGCTAACCGTTCGGCAATTAACGCATCGCTGGCTTCTGTACTGGAATAAAGATTTTTTCCTACTTCATCCGATACCAGGCGGGCCGTGGTTTCCCCCCACGGACGGGTCAGGCGACCACGTGCCAGCGGGCTCCACGGGATCACTGCCACGCCTTCCTGATAGCAGAGCGGTAGCATCTCGCGTTCTTCTTCGCGATAGATCAGGTTGTAGTGATCCTGCATGGTGACGAAGCGCGCCCAGCCATGTTGCGCCTGCAGAGCCAGCGCCTGGGCGAACTGCGACGCGTGCATAGACGATGCGCCGATGTAGCGCGCTTTACCGGCTTTCACCACATCGTTGAGCGCTTCAAGCGTCTCTTCAATGGGCGTGTTGTAATCCCAGCGGTGAATTTGCAGCAGGTCGACATAGTCCATGTTCAGGCGTCGAAGGCTGTCATCAATGGAACGCAGGATCTGGGCGCGAGAGAGCCCCTCAGCCAGATCGCCCACCGGGTAATAGACCTTGGTGGCGACGATGATTTCATCACGACGCGCAAAATCGCGCAGGGCACGGCCGACGATCTCTTCACTGCTGCCGTCGGAGTAGCTGTTGGCGGTGTCAAAGAAGTTAATGCCACCTTCAATGGCGCGTTTGATGATAGGGCGGCTGCTCTCTTCCGGCAGCGTCCAGGCGTGATTACCCCGGTCAGGCTCGCCAAAGGTCATACAGCCCAGGCAAAGTCGGGAAACGTTAAGATCCGTTTTTCCTAATGTCGTGTATTGCATGGTTCCACTCCTGCTTTTTTAAACAATACGTTTAAGCATAGCAGGAGCGGAAAAGGGGAAGGATCAGGCAAGCCAGCTACGAATTTTGGCTTCAATACCTGCGGCGTCCAGGCCAATTGCCGCGCGGGCTTCGTCCTGAGTACCTTGCGGAATGAAGTGATCCGGCAGACCAAGGTTCAGTACCGGAACGGCTTTACGGTTCGCCATCAGCACCTCGTTCACGCCGCTACCTGCGCCGCCCATGATGGCGTTTTCTTCCAGCGTCACCAGCACCTCATGGGTTTCTGCCATTTCCAGGATCAGGGATTCATCGAGCGGTTTCACGAAGCGCATATCCACCAGAGTGGCATTCAGCGCTTCAGCGACCTTAGCGGCCTCTGGCATCAGGGTACCAAAGTTCAGAATTGCCACTTTCTCACCGCGACGTTTCACCAGACCTTTACCTATCGCCAGTTTTTCCAGCGGCTGCAGCTCAACGCCTACCGCGTTACCGCGTGGATAGCGAACCGCGCTTGGACCATCCTGGTAGTGATAGCCGGTATACAGCATCTGACGACATTCGTTTTCGTCACTTGGCGTCATGATAACCATGTCCGGGATGCAGCGCAGGAACGAAAGATCGAATGCACCCTGGTGCGTCTGGCCGTCAGCACCCACGATGCCTGCGCGGTCGATAGCAAACAGCACCGGCAGCTTCTGGATGGCAACGTCATGGATCACCTGATCGTAGGCGCGTTGCAGGAAGGTGGAGTAGATCGCCACCACCGGTTTGTATCCACCAATCGCCAGACCCGCCGCGAAGGTGACTGCGTGCTGCTCGGCAATCGCCACGTCAAAATACTGGTCAGGGTATTTTTTGGAGAACTCGACCATGCCGGAACCTTCACGCATGGCCGGGGTGATGGCCATCAGCTTGTTGTCTTTCGCCGCGGTTTCACATAACCAGTCGCCGAAGATTTTGGAGTAGCTCGGCATACCGCCGCTGCTTTTTGGCAGACAACCGCTGGTCGGATCGAATTTAGGTACCGCGTGGAAAGTGATCGGATCTTTTTCCGCCGGTTCGTAACCACGGCCTTTTTTCGTCATGATATGCAGGAACTGCGGGCCTTTCAGGTCGCGCATGTTCTTGAGCGTGGTGACCAGCCCCAGCACGTCGTGCCCATCAACCGGGCCAATATAGTTAAAGCCCAGCTCTTCAAAGAGTGTGCCCGGCACGACCATGCCTTTGATGTGTTCTTCGGTGCGCTTGAGCAGCTCTTTGATTGGCGGTACGCCAGAGAAGACTTTCTTGCCGCCTTCGCGCAGCGTGGAGTAAAGCTTGCCGGAGAGCAGCTGTGCCAGATGGTTGTTCAGCGCGCCGACGTTCTCGGAAATCGACATTTCGTTATCGTTCAGGATAACCAGCATGTCCGGCTTGATATCGCCCGCGTGGTTCATGGCCTCAAAGGCCATCCCGGCGGTGATGGCGCCGTCGCCGATCACGCAGACGGTGCGGCGCTGCTTGTTCTCTTTTTCGGCGGCCACGGCAATACCGATACCCGCAGAGATGGAGGTGGAGGAGTGGCCGACGCTTAAAACATCGTACTCACTCTCACCGCGCCACGGGAACGGATGCAGGCCGCCTTTCTGGCGGATCGTGCCAATTTGATCGCGACGACCCGTCAGAATTTTATGTGGATAGGCCTGATGGCCCACGTCCCAGATGAGCTGATCGAACGGGGTGTTGTAGACGTAGTGCAGCGCAACGGTCAGCTCGACCGTGCCAAGCCCGGAGGCGAAATGTCCGCTGGAGCGGCTTACGCTGTCGAGCAGATAGCGACGCAGCTCGTCGCACAGCTTCGGCAGGTTCTCTTTCGGCAACAGACGCAACTCCTGGGTGGAGTCAACTAACGCCAGTGTCGGGTATTTGGCAATATCAAAACTCATCAAAGGCTCATCGAGATAGTGTGTTTATTTATCACGCTGGATTATATAGTCCGCTAGCGCTTCCAGTGCCGAGGTATCGAGAGACTGCGCGGCCAGTTCATTCAGCGACTGGCGGGCTTCCTCTATCAGATCCCGGGCTTTACGCTGGGCTTGCTCAAGACCCAGCAGGGCGGGGTAGGTACTTTTGCCAAGCTGCTGATCCGCACCCTGACGTTTACCCAATGTTGCAGTATCGCCCACCACATCCAGAATGTCATCCTGAACCTGGAACGCCAGACCGATACTTTCTGCGTATCTGTCCAGAATCGGCAGGGCTTTGCGCCCCTGTTCACCCGCGCTCAGTGCGCCCAGGCGTACGGCGGCACGGATGAGTGCGCCCGTTTTATGCCGGTGAATACGCTCCAGCTGTTCCAGATTAACCTGACGTCCTTCTGCCTCCAGATCCAGCGCTTGCCCGCCGCACATGCCGGCAACGCCGCTGGCCATCGCCAGCTCGGAAACCATTGCCAGACGGTCGCGATCGCTGACTTCTGCCATCGGCGCATCGCTCAGAATAGAGAATGCCAGCGTTTGCAGAGCATCCCCCGCCAGGATGGCATTCGCTTCGCCAAACTTAATATGGCAGGTTGGCTGACCGCGACGCAGATCGTCATCATCCATCGCCGGTAAATCATCGTGGATCAGCGAGTAGGCATGGATGCACTCAACGGCGGCAGCCGGGGCGTCCAGCGTAGTATCGCTGATACCAAACATATTGCCTGTGGCGTAGACGAGGAACGGGCGCAGGCGCTTTCCACCCAAGAGTGCGCCATAGTGCATGGCCTCAACCAGTGGAGTGTTCTGAAAAGGTTGTGGCGCAATAAAACGGCGCAGGGCGTCGTTGGCGCGTATGACTCGCGCCTGAAGCTCGTTAGCAAAATCCATTTACTCGGCGTCCGGTGTGAAAGGCGTTGTCTTAGCATCTTCGCTATCGGAAAGCAGGATCTGCACACGCTGCTCGGCCTGCTGCAGTTTAACCTGCCCCTGGCGCGCCAGCTGCACGCCACGCTCGAATTCATTGAGCGCCTCTTCCAGCGGTAAATCACCGCTCTCAAGGCGGGTGACGATCTGCTCCAGTTCACTCAGCGCAGTTTCAAAACTGGCCGGTGCGTCGTTCTTCTTCGGCATAGTGAATTGACTCTTATATTCTCAGCCCCGACATGGTAACGGACTCGGGGCAATTATCAAATAACGCGCAATGTGCACAGGAACGGCGCGATGGTGGTATACTTGCGCGCCTGGATGCAGCCACGGGTGTGGGCTGTAATATTATTTTCCATTACAAGCCTTAATACGCTTGCCTAAGAAACATTGCCGCCATGAAGTTTATCATTAAATTGTTCCCTGAAATCACCATCAAAAGCCAATCTGTGCGTTTGCGCTTTATTAAAATTCTCACCGGGAACATTCGTAACGTTTTAAAACACTACGACGAAACCCTCGCCGTGGTGCGCCACTGGGATCACGTTGAAGTTCGCGCGAAAGATGAAAACAAACGTCAGGACATTCGCGACGCGCTGACCCGTATTCCGGGTATTCACCATATTCTGGAAGTGGAAGATGTTCCGTTCACTTCACTGCATGACATCTTCGAAAAAGCGCTGGTGCAGTATCGCGACCAGATCGAAGGCAAAACCTTCTGCGTGCGCGTGAAGCGTCGCGGCAAGCACGAATTCAGCTCTATCGAGGTGGAACGTTACGTTGGCGGCGGTCTGAACCAGCATGTTGAAACGGCGCGCGTGCGTCTGACCAACCCGGATGTCACCGTGAACCTGGAGATCGAAAACGATCGCCTGCTGCTGGTGAAAGGGCGTTACGAAGGTATCGGCGGCTTCCCAATCGGTACTCAGGAAGATGTGCTGTCCCTGATTTCCGGTGGTTTCGACTCTGGCGTCTCCAGCTACATGCTGATGCGTCGCGGCTGCCGTGTGCATTACTGCTTCTTTAATCTGGGCGGCGCGGCGCATGAAATCGGCGTGCGTCAGGTGGCACACTATCTGTGGAATCGCTTTGGCAGCTCGCACCGCGTGCGCTTTGTGGCGATCAACTTCGAGCCAGTGGTTGGCGAAATCCTGGAGAAAGTGGACGACGGTCAGATGGGCGTGGTCCTCAAGCGTATGATGGTGCGTGCGGCCTCTAAAGTAGCGGAACGCTACGGTGTGCAGGCGCTGGTCACCGGTGAAGCGCTGGGTCAGGTTTCCAGCCAGACGCTGACCAACCTGCGTCTCATCGACAATGTTTCTGATACCCTGATCCTGCGTCCGCTGATCTCTCACGACAAAGAGCACATCATCGATCTGGCCCGCGAAATCGGCACTGAAGATTTTGCCCGTACCATGCCAGAGTACTGCGGCGTGATTTCGAAGAGCCCGACGGTTAAAGCGGTAAAAGCGAAGATCGAAGCGGAAGAAGAGAACTTCGATTTCAGCATTCTGGATAAAGTGGTGGAAGAAGCCTCCAACATCGACATCCGTGAAATTGCCCAGCAGACCGAGCAGGAAGTGGTTGAAGTTGAAACCGTGAGCGGGTTCGGTGCCAACGACGCGATTCTGGATATCCGCTCCGTTGATGAGCAGGACGACAAGCCGCTACAGGTGGAAGGGGTGGAAGTGGTTTCTCTGCCGTTCTATAAGCTGAGCACCAAATTTGGTGACCTCGACCAGAGCAAAACATACCTGCTGTGGTGTGAGCGTGGGGTGATGAGTCGCCTGCAGGCGCTGTACCTGCGTGAGCAGGGCTTTGCGAATGTGAAGGTGTATCGCCCGTAGTTTTTTGCGGGTGTGTGTGTGGCTTGATGCCCTCACCCCGACCCTCTCCCAAGGGGAGAGGGCGCAAACATTAAAAACGGCAACCTGAGGTTGCCGTTTTGCTTTTACCTAGCGCCACCCGGCTTTTCTTTGCACTACTCTTCATAGTAGTTATAAATCCCCGCCGCCATCACCAGCGTGGAGGCGACTTCGTAGGCTTTCTCTCGCCCGACCAGCAGGTCAATAATCTTTAAGCCAAAGTCTATCGCGGTACCTGGCCCCTGGCTGGTGAGCAGGTTGACGCGCGGATCCCAGACGACGCGTTTATCCACCCACTGCTCTTCCGGGATGGTCTCTTTCAGCCCCGGGAAACCGGTCATGTTACCGATGGGAAAGATATTATGCGGAACCAGCACGGTACCGGCGGCGGCGCAAATGGCAGCAACGATACGTCCCGACAGATGAAACTGTCTGACGGTTTCGACTAACAGAGTGCTGTCGCGAAAATACTCCGCCCCTTTCAGGCCGCCGGGCAGCACGATGATGTCATAGTCCCCGTCGGCCACCTGTACCAGTGGCGCATCCGCGAGGAGTTTCACTCCTCGGGAGCAGGTAATAGCCAGGTTGCCATCGCTGGCGACGCTGGCGGTGGTGACCTGAATGCCGCCACGCACCATGATATCGATGGTGGTGACCGCTTCTGTCTCTTCGCTACCAGGGGCGAGGCAAACCAGTGCCGACGCGCTCATATTCACTCTCCTTACGTTTTACCAGGTCATACAGGCGGGCGTTTTCCGGCACAATGATACCGTGTGCGCGGGCGCGTTTTAGCAGATAGCCGGTGATGTAGTCGATTTCCGTGTGGCGTAGCGCCCGAACATCCTGCAACATGGATGAGATATTTTCTGCCGTACTATCAATAACCTGCTCAACATAATAGCGTAAATCATCCGCCGATGTGTGTAAGCCTTCACGCTCGATCACCGAGGCGACCTCGGCACATAGGGTGGCAACCTCCTGCGGATGGTGCTTCAGTTCCCCGTTCGGGCAGTCCCACAGCGCCGTCAGCGGATTGATCACGCAGTTAACGGCCAGCTTACGCCACAGCTGAGGGCGGATGTTGTTGTGCCAGGCCACGTCCGGAAGCACCGTTTGCAGGGTGTCTGCCAGATAACTGTAGTCGCCGTCCTGGTCCCGGGCAGGTCCAATATGCGTGACGCCGCTGGCGACATGCACAATGATATTGCCGTCACGGCGTGCGGCGTGCGTGGTGGTGGCCATCAGCAGCGGCTGCACAATGCTTTTCAGTTCATCAATCGTCCCCATGCCGTTATGCAGTAATAAAACGGGCGACGTGGGGGGAAGCTGGGCGGCCAGCGCTTTTACTGCATCTGAAACTTGCCACGCTTTGAGCGTCACCAGCAGCAGGTCGCTATGCGCCAGGAAATCAGGATCGTTCGCGGTGAGGGATTCGTTAAAGATACTTCCGTCTTCACCAATCAGGTTTACACTGCAATAGGGCTGAGGTACGCGCAGCCAGCCCTGAACTTCGTGTCCGTGCTTGCATAGTGCGGTCAGCCAGAGTTGACCAAGGGCTCCGCATCCGAGCACTGTAATTTTCATTGTTCCTCCTCACCTGCAACTGCGCCAGGTGTTACGGCCTAAGTATAGCGCCGTCAGCTAAGCTTCTGTTGAGTTATGCCTCGTAGCGGGTATTATGCAACGCAACAAAAATGAAGGGAGAAGAAAAGATGCCATCTTTCGATATTGTTTCCGAAGTTGATATCCAGGAAGTTCGCAACGGCGTAGAAAACGCAACCCGCGAAGTTGAGTCACGTTTCGATTTTCGTGGCGTTGAAGCCTCGTTTGAGCTGAACGATGCCAATAAGACCATTAAGGTGCTGAGCGAATCTGATTTCCAGGTCAACCAGCTGCTCGATATTCTGCGTGCCAAGCTGTTAAAACGCGGCATTGAAGGGACCTCGCTGGATGTACCGGAAGAGTTCGTGCACAGCGGTAAAACCTGGTTTGTTGAAGCCAAACTGAAGCAGGGCATTGAGAGCGCGGTTCAGAAGAAAATCGTTAAGCTCATCAAAGACAGCAAGCTGAAGGTTCAGGCGCAGATCCAGGGTGAAGAAATTCGTGTTACCGGAAAATCCCGTGATGATCTGCAGTCCGTCATGGCGCTGGTGCGCGGCGGCGATCTGGGACAACCGTTCCAGTTTAAAAACTTCCGCGATTAAAACGAAAAAGCCCGGTTTAACCGGGCTTTTTTTCAGGCTTTCAGCGCCTGTTCAACTTCAAAGCGGTTTGTCACCTTACTGTCTATTTTGACATACGCGCTGCGCTCTTCTGCCGCGAGAAGCACTTCACTCACGCCCTCTGTCGATGCAAGACGCTGTTTCAGCGCATCGTTGATCTCAACGTCGTCAGGAATTTCTACCCGCAGGCTACTGACGTAGCGCGGCTCTTTCATGGTACCGGCAACCAGCAGCCAGACCGTCGCCAGCAGTGCGCCTGCGAGGAAGACGGTTTGGGAATCAAACAGGCCGTCGACCCAGCCGCCGAGGGCACCGCCAATGGCCACGCCGATGAACTGGCTGGTGGAGTAAATCCCCATCGCCGTGCCTTTATAACCGGCAGGGGATTCTTTGCTGATTAGTGACGGCAGCAGGGCTTCCATCAGGTTAAACGCCAGGAAGAAGAGCTGCACACCGGCAACCAGTTCCCAGAAGTGGGGGCCAGCGCCCCAGAGCACGATCTCGGCAATCAGCAATACCGCCACACAGCCAATGAAAACGCGCTTCATTTTGCGCTTCACTTCGGCATAGATAATAAACGGTACCACCGAGACGAACGAAATCACCATCGTCACCAGATAGATTTTCCAGTGTTCTGCCGCCGGGAAACCTGCGGCAGCCAGTTGACCGGGCAGGGCGACAAAGGTCGACATCAGCAGAATGTGTAGACACATAATGCCGAAGTTAAGCTTCAACAGGCGTGGCTCAACCAGTACCTTGCTAAAGCAGCCTTTGACCATCCCGGATTCACGGTTGAGGACGTGGTTTTTGCTGTCCGGTACCACCCACAGCGTTAAGGCAATACCGATGGTCGCCAGCACGGCAATCATCCAGAACAGGGCGTGCAGGCCAAGCGTGTGGGTAATAATGGGGCCGAGCACCATCGCAATCGCAAACGTGACGCCAAAGCTCACGCCGATAAATGCCATCGCTTTGGTACGGTTCTGTTCACGGGTTAAATCCGACAGCAGCGCCATCACGGCGGCGGCAATCGCGCCGGAGCCCTGCAGGGCGCGGCCAAGAATAATTCCCCAGATGGAGTGGGAGAGGGCGGCGATGATGCTACCGAGCACAAAAACCAGCAAACCACCGACAATGAGCGGCTTGCGGCCGACGCGGTCAGAGAGCAGACCAAACGGGATCTGGAATACCGCCTGAGCCAGACCATAAATACCAATCGCCAGGCCAATCAGCGCTTCGCTGGCGCCCTGCAATGCCATGCCGTATGTGGTCAGAACAGGCAGGACCATAAACATGCCAAGCATCCGTAGCGAGAAAACAGTCCCTAAACCCCAGGTCGCACGCAGCTCGCCCGGTGTCATTTTATAATCGTTCATTGCCACCTCAATTCAAAAGCAGGCCATAGTGTAGTGCGGGGAAGGGGCGGGGTAAATAAAGGGTTATTTAACAAATATTACATGCGTTATTGATAGATTCAGTGAATAAAAAAGGGTGCCGAAGCACCCCTTTATTCACCTGTTGTGGCTTACCAGACGTAAGTCAGCAGGTTATGCGAATCCGGCACCATAAAGTCCACGGACATCATCACGGACAGCGAGGTGATGGCAACAATCGAGAACACAAACAGTTTGCGCGCCCAGACTTTGTCATCTTCCACTTTGTAACCGCGCAGGGCCATACCGAGCCACCAGACGCTTACCGCTGCGGCCACCGCCAGATATTTATACCCGGCGTAACCTCCCAGCGAGAGCATCAGCGTTGCCACGGCAAAGGCGATGATGTACAGCGTGATGTGGTTCTTGGCAACGGAAATACCTTTCACGACCGGCAGAACTGGAATGTTCGCTGCCTGATAATCCTTAAAGCGGAAAATCGCGATGGCATAGGAGTGCGGCATCTGCCACAGGCTAAAGATAGCCAGCAGGATCAGCGCACCGCTGTCGAACTCGTTCGTGACGGCGCAGTAGCCAATCACCGGCGGCGCAGCGCCGGAGAGAGAACCAATCAGCGTGCCATAGACGGAGTGACGCTTCATATACAGGCTGTAGACGCCCACATACACCACGAACCCCATCACCCCCAGCCAGCAGGCCAGCGGGTTAGCACCAAACCACAGCAGCATAAAGCCAGCAATACCCAGCAAGGTGGCGTACACCAGCGAGACGGAAGGGGCGATCAGGCCTTTCACCAGCACCCGATTTTTGGTCCTTTCCATCTTCTTGTCGATATCCATGTCGATGTAGTTGTTAAATACACAACCGGACGCAACAACCAGTGACACACCGACCAGCGTGTAGATAAAGAGGGTGTAATCAATGCTGCCTTTGGAGGCCAGCAGGAACCCTCCGATCACGGAGATCAGGTTGCCAAAGATGATGCCTGGTTTCGTTACTTGCAGGTATTGCTTAAACATACTCGCCGCTCTTAGTGAACCATCATGTTGTAGTTAAGGTTCCACATAATCCAGATGGAACCGACTACCAGGATAGCGATGATAATCACGGTAAAGATGAAAGCCGTCATGTTCCAGCCTTCATCGGACTTGGTGTTCATGTGCAGGAAGCAAACCAGATGCACCAGAATCTGAATCACCGCGGTCACCAGGATTGCACCCAGAATAACCGGTTTAGACGCAGAACCGCTCATCACCATCCAGAACGGGATCACCGTCAGGATGATCGACAGGATAAAACCTGTCATGTAGGTTTTTACGCTACCGTGGGAAGCGCCATGATCGTTTGAATGACTCATTACATCGCCCCCATCAGATAGACAACAGAGAACACACAGATCCACACCACGTCCAGGAAGTGCCAGAACAGGCTCAGGCACATGATACGGGTACGGTTAGTGCTGGTCAGGCCGCGACGGGAGATCTGGAACATCAGAACCGCCATCCAGATCAGACCGGAGGTCACGTGCAGACCGTGGGTACCGACCAGCGCGAAGAACGCAGAAAGGAAGCCACTACGATCCGGCCCGAAGCCTTCCATAATCAGGTGATGGAATTCATAGATTTCCATCCCGATGAATCCAGCACCAAACAACCAGGTCAACGCCAGCCAGGAGACAACCTGGCTCTTGTTGTTTTTGTACATGGCGATAGCCGCCATGCCGTAGGTGATGGAGCTGAATAACAGCAGTGCGGTTTCAACCAGAACGAACGGCAGTTCAAAAATGTCCTTGCCGGTCGGGCCGCCCGCTGTGCCGTTCACCAGAACGGCATAGGTTGCGAACAGACAGCAGAACAGAATGCAGTCGCTCATCAGGTAGATCCAGAACCCGAAGACTTTCGTCGGTCCTGTATCGTGGTGCGCATGTTCATGCGCGTGGGCAGTCGAGTGCGCCAGAGTATCAGTTGCCATTTTTCAGCCCCGCTTTAGAAATCTCGTCGAAATGCTGATTTTCCAGCTTTTCAACTTCACGGACTGGTACGTAGTAGTCCACGTCCTCGTCAAAGCTCTTCACAATCCAGCTGATTACGATGCCAGCGAAGCCAACAATCGCCATCCACCAGATGTGCCAGATCATTGCGAAACCAAATACCGTTGCGAAAGCGGCAATCACGATGCCCGCTGCGCTGTTTTTCGGCATATGGATCTCTTCGTAATGGTCAGGTTGCTTGTACGCTTCACCTTTTTCTTTCATTTCCCAGAATGCATCACGTTCGTGAATGTGCGGCACTACGGCAAAGTTATAGAACGGAGGTGGAGAAGAGGTCGCCCACTCCAGCGTACGGCCACCCCATGGGTCACCGGTCAGGTCGCGGTTCAGGTTACGGTCACGGATGGACACGTAGTACTGAATCAGCTGGCACAGAATACCGCAGGCAATCAGCGCGGCACCGCCCGCTGCAACCATCAGCATTGGGTGGAACTGCGGATCGATCTGCTGGCTCAGACGACGGGTCATACCCATGAAGCCCAGCACGTAGAGCGGCATAAATGCTACGAAGAAGCCAATGATCCAGAACCAGAACGCGCGTTTACCCCATTTCTCGTTCAGCGTGAAGCCGAACGCTTTTGGCCACCAGTAGGTTACGCCAGCGAAGCAGCCGAAGACCACGCCACCGATGATAACGTTATGGAAGTGCGCAATCAGGAACAGACTGTTGTGCAGTACGAAGTCAGCACCCGGTACCGCCAGCAGTACGCCGGTCATCCCACCTACGGAGAAGGTGACGATGAAGCCGATGGTCCACAGCATCGCTGAGTGGAACACGATACGGCCCTGGTACATGGTGAACAGCCAGTTGAAGATCTTCACCCCGGTAGGGATGGCGATAATCATGGTGGTAATACCGAAGAAGGCGTTTACGTTCGCGCCCGCACCCATAGTAAAGAAGTGGTGCAGCCAAACGATGAACGACAGAACGGTAATACAGACGGTTGCCCACACCAGAGAGGTGTAACCAAACAGACGTTTACGCGAGAAGGTTGCTGCGATTTCGGAGAACACACCGAAGACAGGCAGAACCAGAATGTACACTTCCGGGTGACCCCAGGCCCAAATCAGGTTGATGTACATCATCATGTTGCCACCCATGTCATTCGTGAAGAAATGGGTGCCCAGGTAGCGGTCCAGGGTCAGCAGCGCGATGGTGACGGTCAGAATTGGGAAGGATGCGATAATCAGTACGTTGGCGCACAGAGATGCCCAGGTAAATACCGGCATCTTGAACATGGTCATACCAGGCGCACGCATCTTCAGGATGGTCACGAAGAAGTTGATACCGGTCAGGGTGGTACCGACACCGGAGAGCTGAAGCGCCCAAATCCAGTAGTCAACGCCAACGCCCGGACTGTACTCAATTCCTGACAGCGGTGGGTAAGCCAGCCAACCGGTCTGAGCGAATTCGCCCACGCCCAGTGACAGGTTAACCAGGATAACGCCGACAACCGTAAACCAGAAGCTCAGGTTGTTCAGGAACGGGAACGCAACGTCGCGCGCGCCAATTTGCAGCGGAACGACAACGTTCATCAGACCGATAACCAGCGGCATCGCCACGAAGAAGATCATGATAACGCCGTGAGCGGTAAAGATCTGGTCGTAGTGGTGCGGTGGCAGGAAGCCGGCTTCACCCGCAGACGCGAGTGCCTGCTGGCTACGCATCATGATCGCATCCGCAAAGCCACGAATTAACATGACGATACCGACGATGCAGTACATGATACCGAGTTTTTTGTGGTCAACCGAAGTCAGCCACTCGTTCCACAGGTAGCTCCACTTACCGAAGTAAGTGATCAAGGCCAGTAAGGCCGCACCACCGATGATAATGGCAGCCACCGTAACCATGATAATCGGTTCATGGTAGGGCACTGCATCCAGTGTCAATTTTCCGAACATTTTCTTCCTCGGCCCCTTAGTGAGCGGTTTCCGCGTGGCTCATGTCCATGCCTTCCATACCTTCATGCGCGCTATGCTCGCCTTCAGGCTGGGTCATGTCCATGCTCTTGCCGTGATCCATAAATTTGCCAATAACGTCTTTGAACAAATCAGGTTTCACGTTAGAGAAGTACTCCACCTTGTTGTATTCGCTAGGTGCAGCCACTTTTTCGAACGCCGCCATGTCAGACATGGTGTTTGGAGACTGCTTCGCTTTTGCAACCCATTGGTCGAAAGCGGCACGGTCCGGCGTCGCAATAGCTTTGAACTTCATACCTGAGAAGCCCGGGCCGCTATAGCTGGCGGAGATACCATCATAGGTGCCTGCTTCATTCGCGATCAGGTGCAGGTTGGTCTGCATACCGGCCATCGCGTAAATCTGGCTACCCAGACGTGGGATGAAGAAGGAGTTCATTACGGAGTTGGAGGTCACTTTGAACTGAACCGGAGTGTTCGCCGGGAAGGCGATTTCATTCACGGTAGCAATGCCCTGCTCTGGATAGATGAAGAACCATTTCCAGTCCATGGAGACCACTTCGATGGTAATTGGTTTTTCATCGTGAACCAGCGGTTTGCTTGGCTCAAGTGCGTGAGTGGTTTTCCAGGTCAGCACAGCGAGGAACAGGATGATCAGAATAGGAACCGTCCAGACCACAGCTTCCACTTTATTGGAGTGTGACCAGTTAGGGCTATACTTCGCATCTTTATTGCTCGCACGATACTTCCAGGCGAAACCAACAGCCATCAAAATGGCTGGAATAACCACAATCAACATCAGGCCAAATGCCGTCAGTATCAGTGAACGTTGTTCCAGTCCAATCTGTCCTTTGGGGTCAAGTAGTGCAGAATCGCAGCCACTGAGTAATACAGTGCCTGCGAATAATGACAACCATCCCAAACTTTTATTGTATTTCCTGAGTCTCATTTAACGACCTCAATTCCACGGGAGTCTGGTGGCGTTTAAAGTGTGGGGGCATTTTACGGGAAGGTTACATTACTGTAAACATCATTAGGCCTGTGTCAGGAAGGTGTTACCGGGTTCTGCCGCACATGTCACAAGTGTTGCAAATTATGTCGGTTTTTATGACCGAAGCCGCATGGCATGGGCTTTATAACGAAAGGACCCCCAAGCATACCCTAAAAGGGGCAATTGGTATAACCATTGTTAAAAATAAACAAAAAATTAACAATTAATTATCAATAAAAAGACAATTAAAAAACGAAAATTCAATCTTTCCCAAGCTGAATCGTTTAATGAAAAATAGCCTGAAAGAAATGGCTCCAATAATTTCCGAATCCTATCCCGCACAAAACAACAAATATTTTTTTTAGCGTTTGTCGGTTATTTCACCGTTATAATTTCGGCCGGTGATTACAACGGGAAATAACCTTTCGCTTTTATCTTCAGGTTGTCTGCGTTTTACGCAGAGCCAGAAAATCGAGCAGCCCACCGAGCAGGATCCCGACGACCGCCAGCAGGGCGCCGACATCAAGGAGAAGGGCTTCAAGAGGAAGCACCAGGGGGGTAGTGGCATTGATGATAAGCACCACGAGCCATAACCCCAGCGCCAGACATCCCACCATTAACAGGCGTAGCGCAAAACGGTAGGCGCGCTGATATTCCGTTCGCGGCATAAAGTGTTCTGTTCGCTGGGTATATTCCAGCGTCTGGCGGCAGACCAGCAACAATAAAATGCCTGGCACGGCTGCAACCACGGAGAAGAGATAAAACGTTGGCCAACCGTGCGCTTCAACAAACCAACCGGCAATCGGCCCCACATATACGCGGCCCACGGCAGAAAGCGCCGAGAGCAGGGCGAACTGCGTTGCAGAAAACGACTTGTTGCAGAGCGTCATCAGCAGGGCGACAAACGCCGCGGTACCCATTCCGCCACACAGGTTCTCAAAGAACACTGCTGCCGCCATGCTAATCATATGTTTATCGGTAATCGACAGCAGCCAGTAACCCGCGTTAGACGCCCCCTGCAGAATGCCGAAGATCAGCAACGCCCGGAACAAGGTCAGGCGCTGCATCAACACCCCGCCGTAAAGTGCGCCGACGATAGTGGCAAAGAGCCCGAGGGTTTTGTTAACCACTCCCACTTCACCGGCATCGAACCCGACGCCGCGGATCAGGAACGTGGTGGTCAGGCTCATCGCGAAGGCATCACCCAGCTTATAAAGGACGATGAGCAGCAGGATCAGCCAGGCATTGTTGCGGCCAAAGAAATCACGCAGCGGTTCGGCAACGGCCTGCTCCAGAGAACGGGGGACCGGGATCACGTCGCTCGGTTCAGGGGCGAGGAGGGTGGCAATAATGCACGGGATCAGCAGGGCGGCCATCAGCCAGTACATGCCCTGCCAGCCCAGATAGCGGTCAGCCAGCCACAGCGCCAGCCCACCAGATACCAACATGCCGAGGCGATAGCCCAGCACGCTGATGGCTGCACCGGCTCCACGCTCTTCTGCGGGTAACACGTCCGTTTTCCAGGCATCAAACACGATATCCTGTGACGCGGAACAGAAGGCGATTACCACCGCAAGCGCCGCCATCCAGCGAAGCTGTGTCGACGGCTCAAGGAATCCCATGGCGGCAATGGCCAGCAACAGCAGGACCTGCGTCATCACCAGCCAGCCACGACGACGGCCCAGGAACGGCGGGGTGTAGCGATCCATCACCGGCGACCACAGGAACTTAAAGACATACGCCTGGCCGACGAGCGAGAAGAAGCCAATGGTTTTGAGATCGATATTCTCAACTGTCATCCAGGCCTGCAATGTGCCGGAAGTGAGCGCGAGGGGTAAACCGGAGGCAAAGCCAAGGATCAGCAGAATGGCTGATTTGGGTTGCTGGAAAATGCGTAAGTAATGACTGGACATGTTCTTAAAAACTGACCCGATAAAACACCGGGTCAGTCAGCAGGATTAACGCGCGTTTTGCTTGATAAAGTCGTGAATGCTGGTGTCCTGCGCCATATCGGCGATGGTATCGGTCAGCACGCTGTTTACGGCGTTAGCAATGTTCTGGTTAGAGGCCTGGAAAGCACCTTCTACGGAGTAGCTGGCGCGATAGTTTTTGGTCATCTTGTTGCCGTTCTTCGCGGTAGCGATGATGGCGATGTCCGCTTTGGTGGAGATGTTGTAGCGCACGTTACCCTGGGAAACGTCAGCGTACAGGTTGTTAACGATGATCTGCAGATCAACCGCGCCGCTTGGGCCAATCATGTAACCACGAGAGGTCATCTGTTTCTCCAGCACTTCCTGCAGCAGGAAACGCAGGTCACGAGAAGCGGTCAACGTCACCAGCTGGTTGTCGCGGGTCACTTTCGCCAGGGCCTGATCCTGACGCTGATCGGCACCGTTAATGCTCACGGTCACGCCCATCAGGCTTGGATCCTGCTGAGGCAGCGTGATTTTTGGTGAGACATCAATAGTTGTTGGCGGGGTAGCGCAGCCTGCCAGCATAAAGAGGGCTACCAACGGAAAGAAGAGTTTTTTTAACATTTTCGGGTTCTCAACGAATCGTAAGCATATAGAGAGAAAAATTGCCGCCATCATAACATCGCTAACGGCCAGGGGAAGTGGTCAACGCATGTAAATTCATCGCCTTGTCTGAAAACTGACCAGTTCGCCCTTTTTCTCAACCTGTGTGTGACAAAACGTATGAGCCTCACAGTGAACTTCATTCGTTTGAATGAGAAAATAAGACGAAAGCTAAATATTTGTTGTCTTGTTGTAATGGAACCGGTAAAAGCGGCTAACATTTAAAGGGATGGGTGACATCCTGGCGTTGTCGGAGGAGTAATTTCATGATGATACGTGAGCAGATAGAAGATAAATTAAGGGCAGCGTTCAACCCTGTGTTCCTCGAAGTCGTCGACGAAAGCTATCGTCATAACGTGCCGGCAGGTTCTGAAAGCCACTTCAAAGTGGTTCTGGTTAGCGATCGCTTCACGGGAGAACGTTTCCTGAACCGACACCGCTTGATCTACAGCACCTTGACGGAAGAACTCTCCACAACCGTACATGCGCTGGCATTGCATACCTACACCATTAAGGAGTGGGAAGGCTTGCAGGATACGGTTTTTGCATCCCCGCCTTGTCGCGGTGCAGGCACCATCGCCTGATAAATCGGATTTGCAACCGCTGGAGTTTTTCCAGTATGTTGCTTACAGATTTCCTCAAAACGGCCTTCGGGCCGTTTTGTTTTGTCTGAGTTTTGAGCGGATGGTGCGATTTTAAGGCTAAAAATAGCCTTAAAGTGTGAAAAAAGCCGCAGCAACATGCCCCAACCGTTCTCGACTCACCTAAGTGATGCCGCTATAATGCCGCGTCTTATTGAATGTCTTCGGGATGATTCTGGCGACAGGGAATGTGAATCTGCACTAAGAGAGCATCCCGGTAAAACAGACAGATTCAGAGTTGACCGAGCACTGTGATTTTTTTGAGGTAACAAGATGCAAGTTTCAGTTGAAACCACTCAAGGCCTTGGCCGCCGTGTAACGATTACTATCGCTGCTGACAGCATCGAAACTGCTGTGAAAAGCGAGCTGGTCAACGTAGCAAAAAAAGTACGTATTGACGGCTTCCGTAAGGGCAAAGTACCAATGAATGTTGTTGCTCAGCGTTATGGCGCTTCCGTGCGTCAGGATGTGCTGGGTGAACTGATGAGCCGCAACTTTATCGATGCGATCATCAAAGAAAAGATCAATCCGGCAGGTGCGCCGAACTACGTTCCAGGCGAATACAAACTGGGCGAAGACTTCACCTACTCTGTAGAGTTCGAAGTGTATCCGGAAGTAGAACTGAAAGGTCTGGAATCTATCGAAGTTGAAAAACCGATTGTTTCCGTGACCGACGAAGATGTTGACGGCATGCTGGATACCCTGCGTAAGCAGCAGGCTAACTGGAAAGAGAAAGAAGGCGCTGTTGACGCTGAAGACCGCGTCACCATCGACTTCACCGGTTCTGTAGACGGCGAAGAGTTCGAAGGCGGCAAAGCGACTGACTTCGTACTGGCAATGGGTCAGGGTCGTATGATCCCGGGCTTCGAAGACGGTATCAAAGGCCACAAAGCGGGCGAAGAGTTCACCATCGACGTGACCTTCCCTGAAGAGTACCACGCTGAAAACCTGAAAGGTAAAGCAGCGAAGTTCGTCATCAACCTGAAGAAAGTGGAAGAGCGCGAACTGCCAGAACTGACTGAAGAATTCATCAAGCGTTTCGGCGTGGAAGATGGTTCTGTTGCTGGTCTGCGTACCGAAGTACGTAAAAACATGGAACGCGAGCTGAACGGTGCTGTGCGTAACCGTGTGAAATCTCAGGCTATCGAAGGCCTGGTGAAGGCGAACGAAATCGACGTTCCAGCTGCGCTGATCGACAGCGAAATCGACGTACTGCGTCGTCAGGCTGCACAGCGTTTCGGTGGCAACCAGCAGCAAGCGATGGAACTGCCACGCGAGCTGTTCGAAGAGCAGGCAAAACGCCGCGTTGTTGTTGGTCTGCTGCTGGGCGAAGTGATTCGTACCCACGAGCTGAAAGCTGACGAAGAGCGTGTGAAAGGCCTGATCGAAGAGATGGCTTCTGCATACGAAGATCCATCAGAAGTTATCGAGTTCTACGGTAAGAACAAAGAGCTGATGGACAACATGCGCAATGTTGCCCTGGAAGAGCAGGCTGTTGAAGCGGTACTGGCGAAAGCGAAAGTGACCGAAAAAGCGACCTCTTTCAACGAACTGATGAACCAGCAGGCGTAATTTCGCCCCGAAGGTTTAAAGTTTGAACAAAAACCCGTTGCCTTCCGGCAACGGGTTTTTTTTATCGCACCAATAGCCCAGGAAGGGTGCTAAAACGCCCTTTCGGTGTTAGCGTAACAACAAAAGGTTGTTATGCTTGAAATAGGGCAATGTAAACCCCATAAGTGTGTAATCAGATGAATGAGACTGGCTGATAATCCGTCCGTAAGGTTACAATCAGTACAGCAGGTGTTTTCAATTTTGATCCAGGAGACGGAAATGTCATACAGTGGCGAACGAGATAACTTTGCACCCCATATGGCTCTGGTGCCAATGGTTATTGAACAGACCTCACGTGGTGAGCGTTCTTTTGATATCTATTCCCGTCTGCTCAAGGAACGCGTTATCTTTCTGACCGGCCAGGTGGAAGACCACATGGCGAACCTGATCGTGGCGCAGATGCTGTTTCTGGAAGCGGAAAACCCGGAAAAAGACATTTACCTGTACATTAACTCCCCAGGCGGCGTGATTACGGCAGGTATGTCCATTTATGACACCATGCAATTCATCAAGCCTGATGTGAGCACTATCTGTATGGGTCAGGCAGCATCTATGGGTGCCTTCCTGTTAACCGCAGGGGCAAAAGGCAAACGTTTCTGCCTGCCGAATTCCCGCGTGATGATTCACCAGCCGCTGGGTGGTTACCAGGGGCAGGCGACGGATATCGAAATCCACGCCCGCGAAATTCTGAAAGTAAAAGCGCGCATGAATGAACTTATGGCGCAGCATACGGGTCAATCTCTTGAGCAGATCGAGCGCGATACCGAGCGCGATCGCTTCCTCTCTGCTTCAGAGGCAGTTGAGTACGGCTTAGTCGACTCCATTTTGACCCATCGTAATTGATGCCCGCGACGCGAGTGTGCCGCTATACTAAGGTAAAGCGGCACTCTGCTTGAGAGCAGCTTGCGTCTGAAAATGGCATTTGCGTCGTCATGTGCGGCACAAAGAACTTAAAAAGAGGTTTGGACTCATGACAGATAAACGCAAAGATGGTTCGGGCAAACTGCTGTACTGCTCTTTTTGCGGCAAAAGCCAGCATGAAGTGCGTAAACTGATTGCCGGGCCGTCCGTGTATATCTGCGACGAATGTGTTGATTTATGTAATGACATCATTCGCGAAGAGATTAAAGAAGTAGCGCCTCACCGTGAGCGTAGCGCGCTGCCGACACCGCATGAAATTCGTCATCATCTGGACGACTATGTCATCGGTCAGGAGCAGGCTAAGAAAGTGCTGGCGGTAGCGGTATATAACCACTACAAACGCCTGCGTAACGGTGATACCAGCAATGGCGTAGAGCTGGGTAAAAGTAACATTCTGCTGATCGGCCCAACCGGTTCCGGTAAAACGCTGTTGGCTGAAACGCTCGCGCGCCTGCTGGATGTGCCGTTCACCATGGCGGATGCCACCACCCTGACCGAAGCCGGTTACGTGGGTGAAGATGTGGAAAACATCATCCAGAAACTGCTGCAGAAGTGCGATTACGACGTACAGAAAGCCCAGCGCGGGATCGTCTATATCGATGAGATCGACAAGATTTCCCGTAAATCAGACAACCCGTCTATCACCCGTGACGTATCAGGGGAAGGTGTACAGCAGGCATTACTGAAGCTGATCGAAGGAACCGTTGCCGCAGTGCCCCCGCAGGGTGGCCGTAAACATCCGCAGCAGGAATTCCTGCAGGTTGATACCTCCAAGATCCTGTTCATTTGTGGCGGTGCTTTCGCCGGTCTGGATAAAGTTATCTCCCACCGTGTTGAAACCGGCTCCGGCATTGGTTTTGGCGCAACGGTGAAGGCCAAATCCGAAAAAGCGAACGAAGGCGAACTGCTGTCTCAGGTTGAACCAGAAGATCTGATCAAGTTTGGTCTGATCCCAGAATTCATTGGGCGTCTGCCGGTTGTGGCCACGCTGAATGAACTGAGTGAAGAAGCGCTGATCCAGATCCTGAAAGAGCCGAAAAACGCGCTGACCAAGCAGTATCAGGCGCTGTTTAACCTGGAAGGCGTTGAGCTGGAATTCCGTGATGAAGCGCTGGATGCAATTGCGAAGAAAGCGATGATCCGTAAAACCGGTGCCCGTGGTCTGCGTTCCATCGTTGAAGCGGCGCTGCTTGATACCATGTACGACCTGCCTTCCATGGAAGATGTCGAAAAAGTGGTTATCGACGAGTCCGTTATCGGTGGTCAAAGCAAGCCGCTGCTGATTTACGGGAAACCGGAAGCGCAGCAGGCATCTGGCGAATAATTCACCAAATCATACAAGCAGTTAATCAAAAAGGGGGGATTTTATCTCCCCTTTACTTTTTCCGTATTCATGGCGTTGAATGTGTGGGAAACATCCCCATATACTGGATTACATGTTAATGGTTGTGTGAAGCACAGTTACATGACCAGTTTACCTGGCGGACACTAAACTAAGAGAGAGCTCTATGAATCCTGAGCGTTCTGAACGCATTGAAATCCCCGTATTGCCGTTGCGCGATGTGGTGGTTTATCCGCACATGGTCATACCCTTATTTGTAGGGCGGGAAAAATCTATCCGTTGCCTCGAAGCCGCCATGGATCATGATAAAAAAATCATGTTGGTTGCGCAGAAGGAAGCTTCGACGGATGAGCCGGGTGTAAACGATCTTTTCACCGTCGGGACCGTGGCCTCTATTTTGCAGATGCTGAAGCTGCCTGACGGCACCGTTAAGGTGCTGGTAGAAGGCCTGCAGCGTGCGCGTATTACCACCCTGTCTGACAATGGCGAACATTTCTCTGCCAAGGCAGAGTACCTTGATTCGCCTCAGCTTGATGAGCGCGAGCAGGAAGTGCTGGTGCGCACCGCGATTAGCCAGTTTGAAGGCTATATCAAGCTGAACAAGAAAATCCCACCAGAAGTGCTGACGTCGCTGAACAGCATCGACGATCCCGCACGTCTGGCGGACACCATCGCAGCGCATATGCCGCTGAAGCTGGCGGACAAACAGTCCGTGCTGGAGATGTCCGACGTTAACGAACGTCTGGAATATCTGATGGCGATGATGGAGTCTGAAATCGATCTGCTGCAGGTTGAGAAGCGTATTCGCAACCGCGTGAAAAAGCAGATGGAAAAATCGCAGCGTGAGTACTATCTGAATGAGCAAATGAAAGCCATTCAGAAAGAACTCGGCGAGATGGACGACGCGCCGGACGAAAACGAAGCGCTGAAGCGTAAGATCGACGCGGCAAAAATGCCGAAAGAGGCCAAAGAGAAAGCGGAAGCTGAACTGCAGAAGCTGAAAATGATGTCTCCGATGTCGGCTGAAGCGACGGTGGTGCGTGGCTACATCGAGTGGATGGTTCAGGTGCCGTGGAACGCCCGCAGCAAGGTCAAAAAAGACCTGCGTCAGGCGCAGGAGATCCTGGATACCGACCACTACGGCCTGGAGCGTGTTAAAGACCGCATCCTTGAGTACCTCGCGGTACAAAGCCGTGTAAACAAACTGAAAGGCCCAATCCTCTGTCTGGTTGGACCGCCAGGGGTAGGTAAAACCTCTCTGGGTCAGTCCATTGCGAAAGCGACCGGACGTAAATATATCCGTATGGCGCTGGGTGGCGTACGCGACGAAGCGGAAATCCGCGGCCACCGTCGTACCTACATCGGTTCTATGCCGGGTAAATTGATCCAGAAGATGGCGAAAGTAGGGGTTAAAAACCCACTGTTCCTGCTCGATGAGATCGACAAAATGTCGTCGGATATGCGTGGCGATCCAGCCTCGGCTCTGCTGGAAGTACTTGATCCAGAACAGAACGTGGCGTTCAGCGATCACTACCTGGAGGTGGATTACGATCTGAGCGATGTGATGTTCGTGGCGACCTCCAACTCCATGAACATTCCGGCACCGCTGCTGGATCGTATGGAAGTGATCCGTCTGTCTGGTTATACCGAAGACGAGAAGCTGAATATTGCGAAGCAGCATCTGCTGCCAAAACAGATTGAGCGTAACGCACTGAAAGCCAACGAGCTGACCGTCGAAGACAGCGCGATTATCGGCATCATTCGCTACTACACTCGCGAAGCGGGCGTGCGTAGCCTTGAGCGTGAAATCTCTAAACTGTGCCGTAAGGCGGTGAAACAGCTGCTGCTGGATAAGAGCCTGAAGCACATCACCATTAACGGCGACAATCTGCATGCCTATCTGGGCGTTCAGCGTTTCGACTATGGTCGTGCGGACAACGAAAACCGCGTGGGTCAGGTCACCGGTCTGGCATGGACGGAAGTGGGCGGCGATCTGCTGACCATCGAAACCGCCTGTGTGCCAGGTAAAGGTAAGCTGACCTACACCGGTTCTCTGGGTGAAGTCATGCAGGAGTCCATCCAGGCGGCCTTGACCGTGGTTCGCGCACGTGCGGAGAAACTGGGGATCAACCCGGATTTCTACGAAAAACGCGACATTCACGTTCACGTCCCGGAAGGGGCAACGCCGAAAGATGGCCCAAGCGCCGGTATCGCGATGTGTACCGCGTTGGTCTCCTGTCTCACAGGTAACCCGGTGCGCGCTGATGTCGCAATGACCGGTGAAATTACCCTGCGTGGTCAGGTTCTGCCAATTGGTGGGTTAAAAGAAAAACTGCTGGCGGCACATCGTGGTGGGATCAAAACCGTATTGATTCCTTACGAAAATAAACGCGATCTGGAAGAGATTCCTGACAACGTGATTGCCGATCTGCAGATTCATCCTGTTAAGCGAATTGAGGAGGTTCTCACTCTCGCATTGCAGAATGAACCCTCCGGAATGCAGGTTGTGACCGCAAAATAGTGACCTCGCGCAAAGAGCGTCAATAAAAACAAGGCTGGTAAGTCATTTCGCACTTGCCAGCCTTTTTTTGTATAGCTAATTTAGATTGCTGATTAGGTCAGCCATCAACAACGGGTGTTGTAAGGTCATGGCAGGCCTGATATAACTGCTGCGCGGTCGCGTTGTGAAGGATTCAGGCGCGATATAAATTATAAAGAGAGGAAGAGAACAGTGAATAAATCTCAACTGATTGACAAAATTGCTGCTGGTGCTGATATTTCTAAAGCTGCAGCTGGACGTGCGTTAGATGCATTAATTGCTTCTGTTACTGAATCTCTGCAGGCTGGGGACGACGTTGCACTGGTAGGCTTCGGTACTTTTGCTGTTAAAGAGCGTGCTGCCCGTACTGGCCGCAACCCTCAGACCGGTAAAGAGATCACCATTGCTGCCGCTAAAGTGCCGGGTTTCCGTGCAGGTAAAGCGCTGAAAGACGCAGTAAACTGATTGCTTTCCCGTTTCAGGGAAGCCGAAAAGTACAAGGGCGCATCATTTGATGTGCCTTTTTTATTTGTCCAGACCTGATTTGTGCGAGTTTATGCGAGTTGTGGGCTGACAATCGCCCCGTTTTCTTGTCACAATACGCCTTTACGCGCGACGGTCAGGATTTTCCGTTAGCGTCAGGTAACCAGTCACCTACAGCGGAGTGTTGTTACACCATGATGGACAGCTTACGCACGGCTGCTAACAGTCTCGTGCTCAAAATTATTTTCGGTATCATTATCGTGTCGTTCATATTGACCGGCGTGAGCAGTTACCTTATCGGCGGTGGCGCAAACTATGCCGCAAAAGTGAACGGCCAGGAAATCAGCCGCGGTCAGTTCGAGAACGCGTTTGCCGGTGAACGTAACCGTATGCAGCAACAGCTGGGCGACCAATTCTCTGAGCTGGCTGCGAACGAAGGATACATGAAAACCCTGCGCCAGCAGACGCTGAACCGCCTGATTGACGAAGCGCTCCTCGATCAATATGCCAAAAAACTGGGTCTGGGTATCAGCGATGAGCAGGTTAAAAAAGCCATCTTCTCGACTCAGGCTTTCCAGTCTAACGGCAAGTTCGACAACGCTCGCTATAACAGCATTGTGAATCAGATGGGCATGACGGCCGATCAATACGCGCAGGCGCTGCGTAACCAGCTGACGACGCAACAGCTCATCAATGCGGTGGTTGGTACTGATTTCATGCTCAAAGGTGAAACTGACGAACTGGCAGCCCTGGTGGCACAGCAGCGTGTTGTGCGTCAGGCGACCATCGATGTGAATGCGCTCGCGGCGAAGCAGCAGGTGAGCGACGCAGAGGTTAACGCCTGGTACGAGCAGAATAAAAACAGCTTTGTTGCACCTGAGCAGTTCCGCGTGAGCTATATCAAACTGGATGCTGCTGCGTTGCAGGAAACCGCGACTGATGCAGAAATCCAGTCTTACTACGATCAGCATCAGGATCAGTTCACTCAGCCGCAGCGTAACCGCTACAGCGTGATTCAGACCAAAACCGAAGCCGATGCCAAAGCGGTGCTGGATGAGCTGAACAAAGGCGCAGATTTCGCCACCGTTGCGAAAGCAAAATCCACCGACATCATTTCTGCCAAAAATGGCGGCGATATGGGCTGGCTGGAAGCGGCGACTACGCCGGATGAGCTGAAAAATGCCGGTCTGAAAGACAAGGGCCAGCTGTCGGGTGTGATTAAATCGTCCGTTGGTTTCCTGGTTGCGCGTCTGGATGATATCGAAGCCGCTAAAACCAAACCTCTGGCTGAGGTGCGTGATGATATCGCCGCCAAAGTGAAGCAGGAAAAAGCGCTCGATGCGTACTATGCTCTGCAGCAGAAAGTGAGCGATGCGGCGAGCAACGATAACGAATCTCTGGCTGGTGCAGAGCAGGCTGCTGGCGTGAAAGCGGTTGAGACCGGCTGGTTTGGCCGTGACAACCTGCCGGAAGAGCTGAACTTCAAACCGGTTTCGGATGCCATCTTCAACGGTGGTCTCGTGGGTGAGAACGGTACGCCGGGCAGCAACTCCGATATCATTACCGTTGACGGTGACCGTGCGTTTGTTCTGCGCGTGAGCGAGCACAAGCCTGAAGCGGTAAAACCGCTGGCGGAAGTGAAAGATCAGGTTGTGGCGCAGGTTAAACATAGCAAAGCGGAACAGCAGGCAAAACTGGATGCTGAGAAGATCCTGGCTGACCTGAAAGCCGGTAAAGAAGACGCCCTGAAAGCGGCGGGTCTGAGCTTCGGTGACGCGAAAACGCTGAGCCGTACCGGTCAGGATCCAATCAGCCAGGCTGTGTTTGGTCTGAGCCTGCCAGCGAAAGACAAACCGAGCTTCGGGACAACAACCGACATGCAGGGGAACGTCGTTCTGCTGGCGCTGGATGAAGTGAAAGCCGGCACCATGCCAGAAGCGCAAAAGAAAGCAATGGTTCAGGGTATCACCCAGAACAATGCCCAGATTGCTTTCGAAGCGATGATGAGCAACCTGCGTAAAGAAGCCAAAATCAAGCTGGGCGATGCCATCACTCAGCAGCAATAATTACGTATCTGCTCGCAGATTTTCGTAACGCTCTGCAAACCCTGAAGGCCGCTTTCGCGGCCTTTTCCATTTCTGCAAATGCATGTTTGAGCCTCTTTTGGCTGACGGCTATGGTGACATGGCTGTCAACAAACAAGGAGATAACAGCATGAAATGTGGAATCAAAGCACTGCTAATCACACTGGCTATTGCCACCACCGGAATGAGCGCAGGCGCACTGGCGGCAGCCCCCGCAGCCAAAACGCAGTCTGTACAGAGCAAAACTGACCCCGCTGCACAGGCATCTGCTCAAACCAAAGCCGCTGAACCTGGAAAAAGCACAGAGGACGACGGTACACGCGTCAGCATTAATACGGCCTCGGCTGAAGATCTCGCCCGCGTGATGAACGGCGTAGGGCTCAAAAAAGCGCAGGCTATCGTCAGCTACCGTGAAGAGTACGGCCCGTTTAAAACGGTTGACGACCTCAGGCAGGTTCCGGGGATGGGCAGTTCACTGGTTGAGCGCAACCTCTCACACCTGACGTTGTAATCTCAGTTTTACTTGCACAGCAGCAAAAGTTTGCCAGGATAAAGAGGTCATACCAGTCTTGACCTCTTATCCTATAACAACAGTAAAGGCTATTGCGCTATGCAGACAAAAATCAAAGTACGCGGTTTTCATCTTGATGTTTACCAGCACGTGAATAACGCCCGCTATCTCGAATTTCTTGAAGAGGCGCGCTGGGATGGGCTGGAAAACAGCGAAAGCTTCCAATGGCTGACCGCGCACAACATCGCGTTCGTGGTCGTCAACATCAATATCAACTACCGTCGCCCGGCCGTGCTGGGGGATGTGCTTACAGTGACCAGCCAGGTGCAACAGCTAAACGGGAAGAGCGGCGTGCTCAGTCAGATCGTGACGCTGGATCCGGAAGGGCAGGTGGTAGCCGATGCGCTGATCACCTTCGTTTGTATCGATCTGAAAACGCAGAAAGCACTGCCGCTGGAAGGGGAGCTGCGGGAAAAGCTGGAGCTGATGATCGTGTGAATTTTTGTCTTTTATAAAAGACAAAGTGTTTTTCCAGGGATAGAATAATGGACAGGGACTATGTTGTTGAGCGTTATCGGACCCGTGATGGCAAAGTGCCGTTTGAGGAGTGGATAACCAGGATGCGTAGAAAGGATCCGGAGATTGTTTTACGGATCCTTATGCGTATTAACCGTGCAATAAAGCATAATTTTGGTGATTACAAATACCTTAGAGAAGGTGTTTGGGAGATGCGAATTGATAGTGGTCCCGGTTACAGGATCTATTTTGCCGTAGAGCATCAGAGGGTCTTGTTGTTACTCATCGGTGGTGACAAGAAGAGTCAAAAACAAGATGTTAAACAGGCTGTAGATTTCTTGAAAGATCATCTATCTAAAGGAAAAACAGATGAGCACTTCTAAACGACACTATTCAAGTTCTGTTAACCATCACGATGCGGTTGTAAAAATGCTTCGTGAAAACCCTTCCTACGCTCAACTTTACCTGCAAATAGCACTGGAAGAAATTTATGAGGATCAGGGGATCCCTGCCTATCTCATTGCACTCCGCCAGGTCATCGAATCCCGCGGCGGCATAGGTGAAATTGCTGCCAAAGCAGGTCTTTCCCGCCAGCAGCTATACCGAACCTTGTCTGATAATGGCAATCCAACACTGACGACGCTAATGAAAGTCACGCGTGCTGCCGGTGTAAAACTGTTCGACAGCACGGTCAAATAACCCTATTTCAGCCCGGTTTTTTTCTGCATCGCGGCCATCACACCGGCTTTATCTGCCAGGTAGTGATTCAAGCCATTGGCACGCAGGTTACAGGCGGCGCACTGGCCGCATCCGTCGCCCTTGATGCCGTTGTAGCAGGTCAGGGTTTCGCTGCGAACCAGATCCAGCTTGCCCCAGTAGTCCGCCAGTGCCCAGGTTTCCGCTTTATCAAGCCACATTAGCGGCGTTTCAAAGCGCGTCTCCTTGGCCATCCCCAGATTTACCGCATGATTAAGCGCTTTTACAAACTCGTCGCGGCAGTCCGGGTAACCGGAGAAGTCGGTTTCGCAAACGCCGGTGATCACCGCTTCGGCTTGCACCTGGTAGGCGTAGATGGCCGTCAGGGTCAGAAAAAGAATATTACGGCCCGGCACAAAGGTATTGGGAATACCGCTGGCGTCAGGTTTGTAATCAGGAACAGGAATACTGTCGCGAGTGAGGCTGCTGACGGCCAGTTCGTTTAACAGCGTGACGTCCAGCACCTTATGCGCGCGTGCGCCCAGTTTCAGCGCCAGTTCGCGGGCAACGTCGATTTCAGCGCGATGGCGCTGGCCATAATCGAAAGTGACACAATGCACTTCATCGTACTGGTGAAGCGCCTGAACCAGGCAGGTAGTGGAATCTTGTCCTCCGCTGAACACGACGACGGCACGTTTCATAAATCATCTCGACAGTTACGGTAAAAACATTATGTTACCGTCTGACTTCGGCGACGACCAGCTTCTTCACGACCGGGGGGCTGGAAGCCAGGCTTCTGTGAAATCAAACCAGCCACGGGTATTCAGTCGTATTCCGTTTACTCCCGGTGGCGCGCTGATTTGATACTGGTAGTTAAACAGCGGCGTCAGCACCGCATTATCCATCAGCCGGGTAAAGATGGCTCTCAGGCCAGCGTGTCTTGCCTGCTCATCGGCCTGAGTCTGAACGGCATCCAGCGTGGCCTGCAGATGCGCAACTTGCGGCGCGCTTAGCAGATGCGGCCAGAGGGTATCGCACCGAAGCCACTGTTCAAGTGTATACTCCGGCGCTTCGCCAATCAGCCTGTCTCCCATCATCATGTCCGCATCGGCAAGCTGCGGACACCCGTCCCACGTCTTCGCATCGTGAAAGATAACGGTCAGTTCGCAGCCCTGCTGCGCAAGGTACTGTTTTAGCTGGTTTGCCATGGTGTGTAACTCAACGGGCAAATGGTAAACGAGGGTTAACGCTGCCGGTAAAGGAACGTGCGTTAAATCCGGCCACCGGGGAATAGGCAGGCCTGGAAGCAGCTCTTCTGTTGGGGTAATCAACCCTTCGTTCAGCGGGAGCGTATGCAGCAGCGTTGAGAGATGGATGATATTGATTAGCCGTCGAGCCTGCAGTTCACTCATCCGGTCGCTCTGTTTCAGGGTGAGATAACAGAAGCCCAGGCTGGTGCTGTTACTTACCAGCCGCAGGCTCTCCAGTTCATCAGGCTCGCCAATGGCAATCTGGACCGGATGACGACAACTGGTCCCCAGTCCGTAATCAAATAGCGTCGGCGTGATCCAGTATTCAATCGCCTTGATCAGCGGGTGACTAAGATGGTACTGCTCGTGGCTTTCCAGACGCACCAGCTCGGAATCAAACACGCTCAGCCTGAAAGGGCCGCTGCCCGTCATGGGCTGATCGGGGTGGGCCAGACGGCTACAGTAGGTCGCCAGACGATGGGGCAACCAGTAGTCCGGTTGATGCAGGGTAAACGTCAGGCACTGCGGGTGAGTGACCTCGATGTCTAATACGCTCTGGAACAGTTTGCGCAGGGCTGGCAGCATAAGCAGGGCCTTCAGGCTCCGCTGCAACTGCGCTGTCTCAATTTTGTCGCCGTTATGCCAGTGCAGGGTCGAGCGGATATAAAAATGCCAGCGCAGGCCGCCATCCGTGACTTCCCAGTGATGGGCAAGATCGCCCGTTGGTTCGCTGTTGTTGCCGTTAAAGCGCGTCAGCCCGGAGAAAACCTGGCCTGCCAGGTGCTGCTCCGCCCGGCCGGGTAAAAAGCCAGGCTGCAGCGCATCCAGCGAGCGGTAATAGGGAATGCGCAGCGTCGGCGTATCGTTTTGCCACTGTCCGCCCAAAAAGGGATGCAGCAACTCCCGCAACTCTTCCGGCGCAAGCTGGGCCAGCTCCAGGGCGTTATGCTGCTGCCCATGTTTCAGCGCTTCTTCCATCATCGTATTGCGCAATGATTCCGGGCTGACATAAAACCTGAGCTCGCCGCGCTTGCCGCGACCAGACTGTCCATGCCAGTTCAGCCAGCCAGCCTCCTGCGCCTGACGCAGCAGGGTACGAACATGCCGCTCGCTGCAAAAACAGCGGCTGGCGAGCTCCGCAATGGTGACCTGCTGCGGTGCCCCTTCGGAGGGCTGCCACAGGCGTTGATACTGTTTGAGGCGGTTGAGCTGGCGCATAATAAACCCGGAACAATAATTCTCATCTATTCACTATTACTTCCGTATATCTCACGCAATACTGATGCACAAGTTAATCGCATCACATTTCGGGAGTTATGATGGCTCGGCTCGCTGCATTTGATATGGACGGCACGTTGTTAATGCCGGATCACCGTTTAGGGGAGAAAACCCTGAACACCCTTAAGCGCCTGCGTGAGCGTGATGTAACCCTGACGTTTGCCACTGGCCGTCATGTGCTGGAGATGCGCCATCTGCTGGGCGCATTTTCCCTGGATGCATTTCTGATTACCGGCAACGGAACACGAATTCATTCGGTCGAAGGGGAGGTGCTGCACCGTCAGGATCTCAACCCGGAAGTGGCGGATATCGTGCTGCACAGTACCTGGGATACCCAGGCCAGCGTTCATGTCTTTAACGATAACGGCTGGTTTACCGGGCGTGAAATCCCTCAACTTCTCCTTGCGCATGTCTACAGCGGTTTTCGCTATCAGCTGATGGATCTGCGCCGCATCCCTGCCCACGCGGTGACCAAGATCTGCTTTTGTGGCGATCACGACGATCTCTGCCGCTTACGTATTCAGTTGAATGAGGCGTTAGGCGACCGGGCCCATCTGACCTTTTCGGCGGTGGATTGTCTGGAAGTGTTGCCGGTGGGGTGTAACAAAGGTTCTGCCCTGGCGGTTTTGAGCGACCACCTGGGCTTGACGTTGCAGGAGTGTATGGCGTTTGGTGACGCCATGAACGACCGCGAGATGCTGGGCAGCGTCGGGCGCGGTTTGATTATGGGGAATGCTATGCCGCAGCTGATCTCTGCGCTTCCTCATCTGCCGGTTATCGGACACTGCCGTAATGAAGCGGTGTCCCATTTTTTAACACATTGGCTGGACAACAACACCCTCCCATATTCCCCCGAATAGTGAGACCCTTCCAGCAAGCCAGACTTCGGTCTGGCTTTTTTTTATTTCACCAGCTGTGCGATTTGCGCTTGCCACGGCGCAATATCGCCGATGTTTGCCTGCACCCACTCCGCGTTGTAGTAGGTTTCCAGGTAGCGCTCCCCGCTGTCGCACAGCAGCGTGACGATAGAGCCCGTGCGGCCCTCTTCACGCATGCGTGCTGCCAGCTGCAGCGCACCCCACATATTGGTACCGGTAGAGGCACCCACCTTGCGGCCCAGCTGCGTCTCCAGCCAGTGGGCCGTCGCGACGCTGGCGGCATCCGGTACGCGGAGCATTTCATCCACCACATCAGGAATGAACGACGGCTCAACGCGCGGGCGGCCAATCCCTTCAATTTTACTGCCCACCGGACTGCGCAGGTCGGCATTGCGGCTTTGCCAGTAGTCGAGGAAGACCGAGTTTTGCGGATCAACCACCATCAGTTGCGTATCGTAGCCCTGACAACGGATATAGCGGCCAATGGTGGCCGAGGTTCCGCCCGTACCGGCGCTCATGACGATATATGACGGAACCGGATGAGGCTCATGAGTCATCTGGCGGAAAATACTGTCCGCAATATTATTATTGCCACGCCAGTCGGTTGCACGCTCGGCGAAGGTGAACTGATCCATATAGTGGCCGTTCAGCTCACGGGCCAGCATTTCCGAGGCGGCGTAAATTTCGCAGGCGCTTTCTACAAAGTGGCAGCGTCCGCCATAAAATTCGATCTGTTCGATTTTGCGTTTCGCGGTGCAGGAGGGCATGACGGCGATAAACGGCAGGCCCAGCAGACGGGCGAAATAGGCTTCGGAGACGGCGGTTGAACCGGATGACGATTCAATAATTGTCGTACCTTCTTTAATCCAGCCGTTACACAAGCCATACAGGAACAGCGAACGCGCCAGACGATGCTTCAGGCTCCCCGTAGGATGGGTGCTTTCATCTTTCAGATACAGCTGAATCCCCGCAAACCCCGGCAGGGCGAGGCGGATTAAATGGGTGTCGGCCGAGCGCTGGTAGTCGGCATTGATTTCGCTGATGGCATGTTTAACCCAGTTGCTATTCATCGTAATTATCCGTTTGTCATTTTGTGCCCAGCATAGCGAAAAGCACAGAAAAAATTGTTGCTATCTGGCCTTTAAAATAGAATGAAGGGAGAAAAATTTTCTCTGTGAGGTGGGTATGCTAGATAAAATTGACCGCAAGCTGCTTTCATTGCTGCAAAGTGACTGCACCCTCTCTTTGCAGGCGCTGGCAGATGCCGTTAATCTGACCACCACACCGTGCTGGAAGCGCCTCAAGAAGCTGGAAGATGACGGCATTCTGCTGGGGCGTGTCGCGTTATTAGATCCCGAAAAACTTGGGCTGGGCCTGACGGCCTTTGTCCTGATAAAAACGCAGCACCACAGCAGCGAATGGTATTGCCGCTTCGTAAACCAGGTCTCTGACATGCCGGAGGTCCTCGGCTTCTGGCGTATGGCCGGGGAGTACGATTATCTGATGCGTGTCCAGGTGGCAGACATGAAGCGCTATGATGATTTCTACAAGCGGCTGGTGAATAGCGTACCGGGCTTGTCGGACGTCACATCAAGCTTCGCCATGGAACAGATTAAATACACCACAGCGTTACCCATTGAATAACTCCATAAAATACCTTCAGGAACAAACCGCGTGCGATTATTTGCCCAACTAAGCTGGTACTTTCGTCGGGAGTGGCAGCGCTACCTCGGCGCAGTTCTCCTGCTTATCATCATTGCCATTTTGCAGCTGATCCCGCCGAAGGTGGTGGGCTACGTCGTGGATGGCGTTACGGAACAGCATTACACCACCGCACGGGTGTTGATGTGGGTTGGCACGCTGGTGCTGACGGCCGTCATCGTCTATTTGCTGCGTTACGTCTGGCGCGTGCTGCTGTTTGGCGCGTCCTATCAACTCGCCGTTGAGCTGCGCGAGGATTTTTACCGTCAGCTGAGTCGCCAGCACCCCGAGTTTTACCTGCGCCATCGCACCGGGGATCTCATCGCCCGCGCCACCAACGACGTCGATCGCGTGGTGTTCGCCGCCGGGGAAGGGGTGTTAACGCTGGTGGATTCGCTGGTGATGGGCTGCGCGGTTCTGATTGTGATGTCCACTCAGATTAGCTGGCAACTTACCCTGCTGGCATTGCTGCCGATGCCGCTGATGGCGCTGGCGATCAACCGTTATGGCGAACAACTGCACGAGCGTTTCAAGCTGGCGCAGGCGGCGTTTTCGTCGCTAAACGATCGCACGCAGGAGAGTATGACCAGTATCCGCATGATCAAAGCCTTTGGTCTGGAGGATCGGCAATCTGCCCTGTTTGCGGCCGATGCCGCAGACACCGGCGCAAAAAACATGCGCGTTGCGCGTATTGATGCGCGCTTTGATCCGACCATCTATATCGCTATTGGCATGGCCAACCTGTTGGCCGTCGGTGGCGGGAGCTGGATGGTGGTGCAGGGCACCTTGACCCTGGGGCAGTTAACCAGTTTTGCCATGTACCTGGGGCTGATGATTTGGCCGATGCTGGCGCTGGCCTGGATGTTTAACATCGTGGAGCGCGGCAGTGCCGCCTATAGCCGCATTCGCGCCATGCTGTCTGAAGCGCCAGTGGTCAACGACGGTACCGAACCGGTACCGGAAGGGCGTGGGGTGATGAACGTCGACATCCGTACGTTTGTTTATCCGCAGACGGAACATCCGGTGCTGGAAAACGTCAGCTTTACGCTGCAACCGGGGCAAATGCTCGGGATCTGTGGCCCGACGGGATCCGGTAAAAGTACCGTTCTTTCGCTGCTCCAGCGTCACTTTGATGTCACGCAGGGGGATATTCGTTTCCACAATCTTCCTCTCACGACACTGCAACTTGACGACTGGCGTCGCCGACTGGCTGTGGTCAGCCAGACGCCGTTTCTCTTTTCTGACACCGTGGCGAACAACATAGCCCTTGGCTGTCCATCGGCCACGCAGGAAGAGATAGAGCATGTGGCGCGCTTAGCCAGCGTACATGACGATATTTTGCGTCTGCCGCAGGGGTATGAAACGGAGGTGGGTGAACGTGGCGTTATGCTCTCTGGCGGGCAAAAACAGCGAATTTCCATTGCCCGTGCGCTGCTGCTCAATGCTGAAATCCTGATCCTGGATGATGCGCTTTCTGCTGTGGATGGTCGAACCGAGCACCAAATCCTGCATAACCTTCGCCAGTGGAGCGACGGACGGACGGTGATCATCAGTGCCCACCGTTTGTCGGCGCTGACGGAAGCCAGTGAAATTCTGGTGTTGCAGCACGGGCACATTGCCCAGCGCGGGCAGCATGACCAGCTTGCGGAGCAACCGGGCTGGTATCGCGATATGTATCGCTATCAGCAGCTTGAAGCGGCACTTGACGATGCCCCGGAACAGGAAGAGGAGGACGCTAATGCGTAAATCAAAAACGCAGTGGCCGACGCTAAAACGCCTGCTGGCCTACGGTTCGCCATGGCGAAAACCCCTTGCTCTTGCCGTCGTGCTGCTGTGGATTGCGGCGATTGCAGAAGTGAGTGGTCCGCTGCTCATCAGTTATTTCATCGACAATATGGTTGCGAAAAGCTATTTGCCGCTGGGGCTGGTGGCGGGGTTAGGCGTGGCCTATGTGGGGCTACAGCTGGCAGCGGCTGGCCTGCACTATGCGCAGTCGCTACTCTTTAACCGGGCGGCGGTGGGTGTGGTTCAGAAGCTGCGTACCGACGTTATGGATGCTGCGCTGCGCCAGCCGCTGAGCGAGTTTGATATCCAGCCGGTCGGGCAGGTGATTTCGCGGGTGACCAACGATACCGAGGTGATCCGCGATCTGTACGTGACGGTCGTGGCGACCGTGCTGCGCAGTGCCGCGTTGATTGGCGCCATGCTGGTGGCGATGTTCAGCCTTGACTGGCGCATGGCGCTGGTGGCGATCGCGATTTTCCCGGCGGTGCTGATTGTGATGGTGATCTATCAGCGCTACAGCACGCCTATTGTACGTCGGGTGCGGACCTACCTGGCCGATATTAACGATGGCTTTAACGAAGTGATCAACGGCATGAGCCTCATCCAGCAGTTCCGCCAGCAGGCTCGCTTTGGCGAGCGCATGGGCGAAGCCAGCCGTTCGCACTATATGGCGCGTATGCAGACGCTGCGCCTTGATGGTTTTCTGCTGCGTCCGCTGCTGAGCCTCTTCTCGGCACTGGTGCTTTGCGGCCTGCTGATGCTCTTTGGCCTGAGTCCGGGCGGAACGATTGAAGTGGGGGTTCTGTATGCTTTTATCAGCTATCTGGGACGCCTGAACGAGCCGCTGATTGAACTCACAACCCAACAATCCATGTTGCAGCAGGCGGTGGTTGCCGGCGAGCGCGTCTTTGAGTTGATGGACAGACCGCGTCAAACCTATGGTGAGGATACAGCACCGCTGCAAAGCGGGGCGATTACGTTTGACCATGTCTCGTTTGCCTACCGTGAAGACAGGCTGGTGTTGCAGGACATCAATCTTGATGTGCCGTCGCGCGGCTTTGTGGCGCTGGTGGGGCATACCGGCAGCGGCAAGAGTACGCTTGCAAGCCTGTTGATGGGCTACTACCCGTTAACGAAAGGCGAAATTCGTCTGGATGGACGTCCGCTGGCGTCGCTCAGCCACAGCGTATTGCGTAAAGGTGTAGCGATGGTGCAGCAAGATCCGGTTGTGCTGGCCGATACCTTTTACGCCAACGTGACCCTGGGGCGTGATTATACCGAGGAGCAGGTCTGGGCAGTGCTGGAAAAAGTGCAGCTCGCGGAGCTGGCACGCGGATTCAGCGACGGAATCAACACCCGGCTGGGCGAGCAGGGGAATAATCTTTCTGTCGGGCAAAAACAGCTTCTGGCGCTGGCGCGTGTGCTGATTGAAACGCCACAGGTGCTGATTCTGGATGAAGCGACGGCCAGCATCGACTCCGGTACTGAACAGGCTATCCAGCAGGCACTGGCCGCCGTGCGTGACCACACGACGCTGGTGGTTATCGCGCACCGTCTTTCAACGATTGTCGACGCAGATACCATTCTGGTGCTGCATCGCGGACAGGCCGTTGAACGCGGTACACACCGGGCGCTCCTGGAGGCGAAAGGCCGCTACTGGCAGATGTATCAACTGCAACTAGCGGGTGAAGAGCTGGCGGCCAGCGTCCGTGAGGAAGAGTCGCTTAGCGCCTGATGCACCAAAAACAGGCAACGTGCTAACAGTCACCGCTGTTGGTGCAAAACCGAAACGCGCCATGCACTGCCATGGTGCGTTTTTTTTCACCTGTTGATCATGAATGGTCTTTTAACGCGCATTGCGCCGCTTTTCCCTTCCGTTTTCATTTCTGGCACACCCCTTGCAATGTCTCCTGCGTGTTAGCTGCGGCCATTACCGAATTCTGACTGGAGGGGATCTATGAAGCTGGTTACGGTGGTAATCAAACCATTCAAACTCGAAGACGTGCGTGAAGCGTTGTCTTCAATGGGTATTCAGGGACTGACTGTCACCGAAGTGAAAGGCTTCGGTCGTCAGAAGGGTCATGCCGAGCTTTATCGCGGGGCGGAATACAGCGTTAACTTCCTGCCAAAAGTAAAAATTGATGTCGCGATTGCTGATGACCAGCTTGATGAAGTCATCGATGTGATCAGCAAAGCGGCCTATACCGGCAAAATTGGCGACGGCAAAATTTTCGTTGCCGAACTGCAGCGCGTCATTCGCATCCGTACCGGCGAATCTGACGAAGCGGCACTGTAAGTAACTCCTGGCACACAGTGATAGGGATCGAGAAAATGAAGATAGCAACAATCAAAACGGGTCTGGGTTCGCTGGCACTGCTGCCGGGCCTGGCAATGGCTGCTCCTGCGGTGGCAGACAAAGCCGATAACGCCTTTATGATGATCAGCACCGCGCTGGTGCTGTTCATGTCTATTCCGGGCATCGCGCTGTTTTACGGCGGCCTGATCCGTGGCAAAAACGTTCTCTCCATGCTGACGCAGGTTGCCGTGACGTTCGCGCTGGTTTGCGTGCTGTGGGTGGTCTATGGCTATTCTCTGGCCTTCGGTGAAGGTAACGCTTTCTTCGGCAACTTCAACTGGGCCATGTTGAAAAATATTGAACTGACCGCGGTGATGGGCAGTTTCTATCAGTACATCCACGTTGCGTTCCAGGGATCGTTCGCCTGTATCACCGTGGGGCTGATTGTGGGTGCGCTGGCTGAGCGTATTCGCTTCTCTGCCGTTCTGATCTTTGTGGTGGTCTGGCTGACGCTTTCCTATGTGCCGATTGCACACATGGTCTGGGGTGGTGGTCTGCTGGCGTCGCACGGCGCGCTGGATTTTGCAGGCGGTACCGTTGTTCACATCAACGCCGCGGTAGCGGGTCTGGTGGGTGCATACCTGATTGGCAAACGCGTGGGCTTTGGCAAAGAAGCGTTCAAACCACACAATCTGCCGATGGTCTTTACCGGTACAGCAATCCTCTATTTTGGCTGGTTCGGCTTCAACGCCGGCTCTGCGAGCGCTGCTAACGAAATCGCTGCGTTGGCCTTCGTGAATACCGTGGTGGCCACGGCGGGTGCAATCCTCTCCTGGGTGTTTGGTGAGTGGGCGGTACGCGGTAAACCTTCTCTGCTGGGCGCGTGCTCGGGTGCCATTGCCGGTCTGGTGGGGATCACCCCAGCATGTGGTTACGTCGGTGTCGGTGGTGCGCTGCTTGTCGGTCTGGTGTCAGGTCTGGCGGGTCTGTGGGGTGTGACGGCGCTGAAACGTCTTCTGCGCGTGGATGACCCTTGCGATGTCTTTGGCGTGCACGGCGTGTGCGGTATCGTCGGTTGTATCATGACCGGTATCTTCGCCGCGAAATCGCTGGGCGGAGTGGGTTACGCTGAGGGCGTTGACATGGTTCACCAGGTGCTGGTGCAGCTGGAAAGTATCGCCATTACCGTTGTGTGGTCTGCTGTGGTGGCCTTCATTGGTTACAAACTGGCGGACATGACTGTGGGTCTGCGCGTACCGGAAGAGCAGGAGCGCGAAGGTCTCGACGTCAACAGCCACGGCGAGAATGCGTATAACGCCTAATAAACAGCAAAACGGCAATCCTTGATTGCCTTTTTTAGTGTTTATTCCCTCTCCCCGTGGGAGAGGGCCAGGGTGAGGGCATCAGGCCGCACAAGGCAAAAGCAAAACGGCAATCTCCGATTGCCGTTTTTAGTATTTATTCCCTCTCCCCGTGGGAGAGGGCCAGGGTGAGGGCATCAGGCCGCACAAGGTAAAAGCAAAACGGCAATCCCTGATTGCCGTTTTTAGTATTTATTCCCTCTCCCCGTGGGAGAGGGCCAGGGTGAGGGCAACATCACCCGCGATTACGCATCACCCCTTCCTGCACCGTCGAGGCGACCAGCACGCCGTCCTGCGTATAAAACTCTCCACGTACAAACCCGCGAGCGCTGGACGCCGAGGTGCTTTCCACGCTGTAGAGCAGCCAGTCATTCATGTTAAATGGACGATGGAACCACATCGAGTGATCGATCGTCGCAACCTGCATCCCTTTTTCAAGGAACCCCACGCCGTGTGGCTGCAGTGCAACCGGCAGGAAGTTAAAATCTGACGCATAGCCCAGCAGATACTGATGCACGCGGAAATCCTCTGGTACGGTGCCGTTGGCGCGGATCCAGACCTGGCGTTTCGGCTCGGCCGTATGGCCTTTCATCGGGTTATGGAATTCGACCGGGCGGATCTCCAGAGGTTTATCACAAAGGAACTTCTCTTTGACCTGCGGTGGCAGCAAGTGGGCCAGCGCGCGGGCGATATCGGTCTCCGATTTGAGATCGTCCGGCGACGGTGCCGCTGGCATCGTTTTCTGGTGCTCATAACCCGGTTCCGGTGCCTGGAAAGAGGCGGTCATGTAAAAGATGGGCTTGCCATTCTGAATGGCTGCCACGCGGCGCGCGCTAAAGCTGTTGCCGTCACGCAGCACTTCCACGTCGTACACAATGGGTTTTGCGCTATCGCCAGGACGCAGAAAATAGCTGTGAAAGGAGTGCACCAGACGGTCTGCCGGGACGGTCTCCTTGGCAGCATACAGTGCCTGTCCGACGACCTGCCCGCCGAAGACCTGACGCAAGCCCAAATCTTCGCTCTGTCCGCGAAAGAGTCCTTCCTCAATTTTTTCCAGATTCAGTAATGTCAGCAGATTGTTCAGTGCCTGACTCATAGTTGTCCTCAATAAACGCCGTGGCGAAAGATAGGCAGAGTATAACGCAGAAATGAAAGTGGTCCGACGGGTAGAATTATCTGAATATCAGGGAGAATTTAGGCATTAATCAGTGATCTGTGCCACACTTGAATACGATATGTGTTTGAAACGACATCGGATGGGATCGATCCCGCTGGTGCATTGATGATAAGGAGACTTCAATGAAACTCGTGCCCATGCTAAGTGGTGTAGCTATTGCGGTGGCGTTGTCCGCCTGTGCAGGTAAGAGCGCCCAGGTGCCGGTGCCAGCAGCAGATCCAAATGGGATTAATACACTCTCACAGCAATCCATTCAGCAACCTAATGTTTCCGGTACTATCTGGATCAAACAGCGAGTCGCTTTACCACCGGATGCGGTATTAACGGTCACGCTGTCTGATGCTTCTCTGGCCGACGCGCCGTCGAAAGTGGTGGCCCAGCGTGCTGTTCGTACCGAAGGTAAGCAGGCACCGTTTAGCTTCGTGCTGCCGTATAACCCGGCAGACGTACAGCCGAACGCCCGTATCCTTCTGAGCGCTGCGGTAACCATCAACGGTAAGCTGGTGTTTATTACCGATACGGTTCAGGAAGCCATCAACAACGGTGGGACGAAAATCGACCTGAACCTGGTGCCGGTGCAGCAAACCGAAGTGCCGATCGCACCACAGACGAACCAACCGTCTGTACCTACCCCACCGACTCAGCTGTAATGTGTTCCCCTCTCTTTCGGGGGAGGGGGTCAATACACCCAGCGATACTTCTGCAAATCAATCTGCCCTGACCCGGACACCTGTATCCCTTCTGAAAGTAATGCCTGCCTCTGGCGCTGCAAATCCGGCCCGGTGAGCGAGATGGCACCATGACGATTCACAACCCGATGCCAGGGCAATGTACTGCCTTCAGGAAGCCGTTTTAGCACGCCACCCACCTGACGCGCCGCGCGGGGGGAGCCAGCAAGACGTGCGACGTCACCATAGGTTGTCACGTAGCCCTCCGGAATGGAGGCCACAATTTGCCACACTCGCTGTGGAAAGGAGTCGTGTTCGTCCATCAGTACACCTGTGGGGATGAGTGAAGTGTCATGTTAAACGAAGATTGCGCCGATTGCTGTGCCTGTTTGCGCAAGAAACCACCATCCGGTTGCTGGCAGCTTGCAATTGACCGTTAGCACAGGGATAATGCGCCAGCGCGTTGGGTAACAACGCTCACAATGGGGGCTCTGTTGGTTCTCCCGCAACGCTACTCTGTTCACCAGGTCAGGTCCGGAAGGAAGCAGCCAGGGCAGACGACGTGTGTGCCGGGATGTAGCTGGCAGGGCCCCCACCCATTTGTGCTTCTGGCAACATCTCCCCGTTTTTTACTTCCTTCCGGCATGGCTATTCCACAGAATTAACAGGGTTTAATTCGTGGTGTAATATATATTTCATCGCGCTGAAATATTACTGTCATAAACCTGTAATAATAGACTGTCATTTTATTTCTGGGCGTCTTTTTTCTGTCATAAGTTAAAAATATATATCTGGATTACATTGTTAACATCGTGTATTAAATAAAGCACTTATTCCGAAGGGAAGTGACAATCATGGCTACTGCGGTATTAAACGTTAAGATTGACGAAGCGCTAAAAGAAAGACTTCGCCACTATGCGGAAGTGAATAACGAAAACTTAAGCGTGACCACAGAGAAGTTGCTGCTGCTGGCATTTGAAGCCGCAGACGAGGTGGGAGTATCGGAAGAGGATATTGATAATCAGCATACGGAAGAAGAGAGTGTAACGCCTTTTACTCCTAAAGAAATCAAAGCTCTACGTAAACTTCTGAAGAAGAGAAAATGAAACAACAACTATCGACCGCCAGTGACTACAAAGAAGCCTGCGATCTGTTGCGTTCAGGCTACGTGAAGCATGTCCGTCTTGGCTGGAATGTAGGAAGTGATGAGTTCTTTCGTATTGCGTCTGACTGGTGTGATACCGGCGCAAAAATAAAGAAAGACGGTGAAAGTTTTGTTATTTCACTGAAGGGTTTTCCTATTCCTCCTCAGCACTGATTCCTGACTGGTGAAAACTGCTGACTGCCGTATGACAGTCAGCAGTTTTTATTTTATGATCCACTTCAAACTTTTATATTAAACAAGACTGCGTTTTACCGACGGCGCCGTTTTATTTAATGCGAGCCAAACCGGTTTGATTCGTAGCAACGCCTGCTCAAGCTCTGCCGACTCAAGCGAGAAGGGCATGCGTAAGTAGCGGTCAAACGCACCCGATAAACCAAAGCGTGTGCCGGTTCCCAGATTAATCCCCAGCATTTCTGCACGTGCGGCGAGCTGTGTCGCCAGCATGCCCGGTAACTCGATCCAGTAGGATAGCCCGCCTTCCGCCTCCTGAAACCGCCACTGGGGAAAATGTTCGCGCAGCAGTTCACCGCAGCGGTCGCGTCGCTCCTTCAGTATTTTCCGGCGCGCAGGCAGAAATGTCTCGCTATGGTTGATGAGCCACAGCGTGGCCAGCTGTTCCAGCAGCGGCGAGCCTAAATCCAGCGTATCCCGCGTCTGGGCAAGTGTGGCAATGGTGCGCGACGAGGCGCGGATCCAGCCGAGGCGCAGCCCACCCCAGTAACTTTTTCCCGCCGAACCCAGGGTGATCACCGTAGCCTGCGAATTAAACGACGCCAGCGGCGGCGGGGGCGGTGCTTCAAACCAGAGATCGACCATCGTTTCATCGACCACCAGCGTGGTACGGGTGCGAGCGGCAATGTCGGTTATTGCCTGACGGGTGGCGATATCCATGCATCGCCCTGTTGGATTGTGAAAATCCGGCATCAGGTACGCCAGGCGCGGTGCCGTCTGTGCCAGCGTGGCGGCAAAGCCATCCGTATCCCAACCGCTTTCCGGCAGCGACACGCCCACCGGCCGACACGATGCCCCCTGGATGGCTGCAATCGCCAGCGGATAGGTGGGATGATCGACCACGACGCGATCGCCCGGGCCGGCCATCATCCGCAGTACCAGCGCAAAACCGCTGACGGCACCATTGACCACCATCACTTCGTCTGCGCGGGTCGGCAGCCCGCGTGCGGTATAGCGAGCGGCAATGGCGTCGCGCAGAGCCGCCAGGCCGAGCTGATCGTAACCGGTCAGCGTAAGATGCTGGGTGATCGCGGTGAGCGCCCAGGTGTAAGCCTGGTGGATCTCTGGCCCGGCATTCAGGGCGGCAGTGGAGAGATCCAGCGCTGCGCTTGCCGCTGAAAGCGTCGGTATGGCACGGGTATCGGGCAGGATCACGCGTGAACCGCTGCCGTGGCGGCTCTCCAGATACCCTTCCTCTCGCAGATGGGCCAGCGCGCTGCTGATGGTCGTCCGGCTTACATCTAACGCCGTGGCCAGTTCACGTTCACCGGGCAGGCGCGTGCTCAACGCCAGCCTGCCGTCTAGGATCAGCAGGCGCAACGCGTCGGCCAGCTGTCGCCAGAGTGGGGTTCGGGACGGGGTTTGTTGCCAGTGGCCCAAAAGGCGAACCAGCGACTGACTTCCGAAACGGCGTGATGACATATGCAGTCCACTATTTGAAAACTGGACATTAATCATAGTGCCATTTTCGAACAAGATGAAAGCCTGGTTCACTGGAGAAGCTAAAATGGTACGTCGTCTGCTGCAACTGTACGTTGGTTTAGGCCTGTACGGGCTTTCAACCGCGATGTTTATTCGTTCGGATCTGGGGGTTGACCCATGGGATGTGTTTCACCTTGGGGTGGGATTACAGCTGGGGATGACCATCGGTACGGTGATTATTTTGACCGGTGCCGCGGTGCTGCTGCTGTGGATCCCGCTGCGTCAGATGCCTGGGCTGGGAACGCTCAGTAACGTAGTCTGTATTGGCCTGGCGGCGGATGCCTCGATGGCCCTTATCCCCGAGCTGGATCTTCTCCCCATTCGGATTGCTCTGCTGGTTGGGGGCATTGTGCTGAACGCGATAGCAACCGGTATGTATATCGGTGCCGGGTTCGGGGCGGGCCCACGCGATGGACTGATGACCGGCATTCACGCCCGGCTGGGGTGGTCAATCCGCAGCGTTCGAACCTCAATTGAAGTGAGTGTTCTGCTGATTGGCTGCGTCCTTGGCGGAACGTTTGGCGTCGGGACGGTACTGTATGCCCTGACCATCGGCCCGCTTATCCAGCTCTGTTTGCCGTGGTTCCGTCAGAAGCCGCGTACGGATAACGTTCCTCAGCCAGAGCGGGTTGTTTAATTTTGCGAAGCGCTCACAGGTATTAATGGCCGCGCTGTGCCACAATAGACGGCTCTGTTAACACCAGGCCGGAACGCATGAAAGCCATTACCCTCTATGATGTTGCCCTCCTTGCGGGGGTGTCTTATCAAACCGTTTCCCGTGTGATTAACGACGCGGAGCATGTTTCTGCCCGGACACGGGAAAAGGTGCAGCAGGCCATGGCGGAGCTGCACTATGTTCCTAACCGTGGCGCGCAGCAGCTGGCGGGCAAGCGCACCCGTACGCTGGGACTGATCACTACCGATCTGGCGCTGCATGCGCCTTCGCAAATTGTCTCTGCGGTCAAATCCCGGGCGGTAGAAAAGGGGGCGAGCGTACTGATCTCAATGGTGGAACATCCGCAACAGTGCCAGGCCGCGCTTCAGGAGCTGCTGGCGCAGCGCGTGGAAGCCCTGCTGGTGAACGTGCCGCTTGACGATCCCCATGCCGAACAACTCAAGGCACTGGCGTCGCCCGTGCCGGTGCTGTTTCTGGATGTCTCTCCGTCGGCAGCGGTCAACAGCCTGGTGTTCAATGCGGAACAGGGCGCTCGTCTGGGCGTTGAACATTTGCTGTCGCTCGGGCATCAGCGTATTGCATTGCTGAGCGGGCCGGAAAGCTCTGTTTCCGCTCGTGCCCGTCTGGCGGCATGGAAAGCCGCGCTGGAGGAAGCCGGCCTTGAGGCGGCGGCGGTGGCCTACGGCGACTGGAGCGCAGCCTGCGGTTATGAGAAGGGGCATGCGCTGTTGTCTGCTGCAACGTTACCGGATGCCATTCTGGTGGCTAACGATCAAATGGCGCTGGGGGTGATGCGGGCCTGCGCGGAAAAAGGGGTGACGATCCCGGGCCAGATATCGATAGTGGGGTTTGACGATACCGCCGACAGCGCCTGGTTTTCACCTCCGCTTACCACCATCCGTCAGGCATTTCGCGAGGCAGGTGAACAAAGTGTGGAGTGGCTGCTGGCTCCCGCCCGCCATGAAGCCTGCTGGCAGGTTCAGTTGCCCGTCACGTTGATTAGCCGACAATCCAGTGCCCGTCGCACCCCGCAGCAGGCCGATCGTGAGGATCTTGCGCAGCAGCTCAGAAGCCTGGCCCTGCTGGCAGAGCTACTTGCCCGCCAGTAACACTTTTGTGATCTGACTCGCTACACGGCGATCCCGCGCTTTACCGCGGCAGTTTGCCAGGGCATGTTGAGTGAAATTGTGAGCGCTTCGCAAAGAGGAAAACATGTCCAATACTGTCTCGCTGACTCTCAGCGCACTTCTGGCCCGTCGGGACTGGGAAAATCCCGGCGTCACCCAGTGGAACCGGCTGGCGGCGCATGCGCCATTTCACAGCTGGCGTAATGAACACGCCGCCAGAGAGGACGCGGCATCCATCAGCCGACGTTCCCTGAATGGGGAGTGGCGATTTAGCTTCTTTTCTGCACCTGAGCAGGTTCCGCAGGCATGGACAGGCGAAGATTGCCCGGATGCCGTTGCGATGCCGGTGCCGTCAAACTGGCAGATGCAGGGGTTTGATACACCTGTTTACACCAACGTTACCTATCCCATTCCCGTCAATCCGCCCTTTGTTCCGGCAGAGAATCCGGTCGGTTGTTACTCGCTCACATTTGAAGTGGAGGACGCGTGGCTCGAGGGCGGGCAAACCCGCATTATCTTTGATGGCGTGAACTCGGCGTTTCATCTCTGGTGCAACGGTCAGTGGGTGGGGTATTCCCAGGACAGCCGTCTGCCGGCCGAATTCGATCTCTCGGACGTGTTGCGTGCTGGTCAGAACCGTCTGGCCGTGATGGTTTTGCGCTGGTGCGACGGAAGCTATCTGGAAGATCAGGACATGTGGCGCATGAGCGGGATTTTCCGCGATGTGTCGCTGCTGCATAAGCCGGAGACGTACATCGCGGATTATCAGGTTGTCACCGACCTCAATGTGGAGCTGGATCGCGCCGTGCTGAAGGTGGATGTCGCCCTGGCGGGCGCTCACTTTACGGAGTGCGAGGTGGCAATAACGCTCTGGCGCAACGGTGAACGCTGTGCCAGCGCCACCCGGCAGCCAGGCTCGGCCATTGTGGATGAACGCGGCAACTGGGCCGAGCGGTTGACGGTGGCGCTCCCGGTTGCGTCACCCGCCTTATGGAGTGCTGAGACCCCAGCGCTTTATCGGCTGACGATCGCACTGCTGGACCCGCAGGGTGAGGTGCTGGAGATTGAAGCCTGTGACGTGGGCTTCCGCCGCGTTGAAATCAGCAATGGCCTGCTGAAGCTCAACGGCAAGCCACTGCTGATCCGCGGGGTCAACCGGCATGAACATCACCCGGAAAACGGCCAGGTGATGGACGAAGCGACGATGCGTCGCGATATCGAAATCATGAAGCAGCACAACTTCAACGCCGTGCGCTGCTCACACTACCCAAACCATCCTATGTGGTACCGGCTTTGCGATCGCTACGGCCTGTATGTGGTTGACGAGGCCAATATCGAAACCCACGGCATGGTGCCGATGAGTCGTCTCGCTGACGATCCCCGCTGGCTGCCCGCCATGAGCGAGCGCGTGACCCGCATGGTGCAACGCGATCGTAATCATCCGTCCATTATCATCTGGTCGCTGGGCAATGAGTCTGGCCACGGTGCAAATCACGACGCGCTGTATCGCTGGCTAAAAACCACCGATCCGACGCGCCCGGTTCAATATGAAGGCGGTGGGGCGAACACGGCGGCGACCGATATCATTTGTCCGATGTATGCCCGTGTTGATCAGGATCAGCCGTTCCCGGCGGTGCCGAAGTGGTCCATTAAAAAATGGATCGGGTTGCCGGATGAAACCCGACCGCTGATCCTCTGCGAATACGCCCACGCAATGGGCAACAGCTTTGGCGGCTTCGCCAGATACTGGCAGGCGTTTCGTAGCCATCCGCGTCTGCAGGGAGGATTTGTCTGGGACTGGGTCGACCAGGCGCTGACGAAGAAAGATGAAAATGGCACCCCGTTCTGGGCCTACGGCGGCGATTTTGGTGATACACCCAATGACCGACAGTTCTGCCTTAACGGGCTGGTATTCCCCGATCGCACGCCGCACCCGGCACTGTATGAGGCTCAGCGCGCGCAGCAGTTCTTTACCTTTACGCGGGTAAGCACTTCTCCGCTGGTGGTGGACGTGCAAAGCGATTACCTGTTCCGTCATACGGATAACGAGGTGCTCAGATGGTCGGTGACCCGTGACGGAACGGTGCTGGCTAAGGGGGAGGTTACGCTCTGCATCGCGCCTCAGGAGAGTCAGCGTCTGGACATCTCGCTGCCCGCGCTGACGGCAGAGCCGGGCGAGGTCTGGCTGAATGTAGAGGTGTACCAGCTGAAGGCAACACCGTGGTCACCGGAAAACCATCGCTGCGCGTGGGATCAGTGGCCACTCCCGGCACCGTTGTTTATCGCCCCGCCCGCACCGGTGGGTGTGCCCCCGGTACTGACGCAAACCGATGTGATGCTGACCCTGACGCACCAGCAGCAGCGATGGATATTTGACCGTACCTCAGGACACCTGACGCAGTGGCTGAACAATGGCGTTGAAACGCTGCTCTCGCCGCTGACGGATAACTTTACCCGCGCGCCGCTGGACAATGATATCGGGGTCAGCGAGGCCACGCGTATCGATCCAAATGCATGGGTGGAGCGCTGGAAGGCGGCGGGGATGTACGACGTCACCCCGCGGTTGCTGCGTTGTGAAGGAGAGCAGCATGCCCGCGAGGCGGTAGTCACGACGCTGCATGCCTGGGAACATCTCGGCAAAGCGCTGTTCCTGAGCCGTAAAGTCTGGCGAGTGGACGATCAGGGTGTGCTGCACGGTGAGGTTGAAGTAGAGGTTGCGTCTGATATTCCGGAGCCTGCGCGTATTGGCCTGAGCATGCATCTTGCCCGGCCGCCGGAAGCCGTTCACTGGCTGGGGCTGGGGCCGCATGAAAACTACCCGGACAGAAAGCTGGCAGCACAGCAGGGGCGCTGGACGTTGCCGCTGCAGGCAATGCATACGCCGTACATCTTCCCGACGGAAAACGGCTTGCGGTGCGATACCCGTGAACTGGTGCTGGGGACGCATCAGTTGAACGGGCAGTTCCATTTCTCTGTGAGCCGCTACAGCCAGCAACAGCTGCGTGAGACAACCCATCACCATCTGCTGCGTGACGAGCCGGGGTATTGGCTCAATCTTGATGCGTTCCATATGGGCGTGGGTGGAGATGACTCCTGGAGCCCCAGCGTCTCGCCGGAATTTATCCTGCAAAATCGCCAGCTTCGCTATCGCTTTAGCTGGCGTCAGAACCTCAACTGACCTTAGGTGGCGGCCACGCGTTGGCCGCCTGGTTCAGGCCAGGATACCGCCTAACCCGTGCAGGATCATGTAACCCCCCACCAGGATAATCAGTGCCGCAGAGAACCACGGTGCTTTGCGAGAAAACTCGCTGAACCCCGGCCAGCGTTTTGTGGCATGTTTAAGGCTTAACGCGGCAATCGCGCCCGATGCCACCAGCGTTAACGCCAGACCAATACTGAAGCTAAATACCAGCGTGGCACCCAGGGCAAAGTGCTTGAGCTGCAGACAGATCAGCAGGACGGTGATTGACGCCGGGCAGGGGATCAACCCGCCGGTCAGTCCAAACATCGCAATTTGCCCGGTGGTGACGTTTTGTCCGTTAAAACGACGATTGATATCCTGCGCATGGGCGCGCTGGTGGGCGTCTTGCCACTCCTCTGCAACCAGTTGATGTTCATGATGATCATGATGGTGGTCATGGTCATGGTGATGGTGATGGTGATGATGATGATGATGATGATCGTGCGGCTGATTCTCCTTCCAGGTACGCCACGCCATCCACAGTGCGATCAAAACGATCAATACCCCAGAGATAAGCTGGAACCAGGGTTCAGAGGTTTGCGCATCCCAGCCGCGACCAAACCATAATCCCGCCATGGCAATGATCCAGACCACCGCGGTATGGGAAAGCGTGGCCGCCAGCCCCAATAATACCGCCTGTTTCAGCGTGCCACGGATCGCCACAATAAAGGCCGCCATCATTGTTTTAGAGTGGCCCGGCTCAAGACCATGCAGGGCACCGAGCAGGATCGCGCTGGGAATGAATAGCCATGCGTTGCCCTGTTGCAGAAGAGAAGCAAAATCGTTCATTACAAAATCCGCACTGGAAAAGGTGCGCAGATAGTACTCCCCCCCAGTAGTTGAATACTACCCCCCAGTAGAAAAATACTCAGGGGGAGTAGGGCGTGTTATGCTTTATCCGCCAGAAGAAGAAGGATGCAGAGATGTCACATACGGTTCGTCACAAGAAGATGTTATTGACTCGCCTGAAGAAAATTCAGGGGCAGAGCACCGCGCTGGAAAAAATGCTCAGTAACGACGAGCATGAGTGTGCCGAGGTATTACAGCAGCTGGCCGCGATCCGCGGTGCGGTGAATGGCATGATGCTGCAGGTGATCGAAGGCCATTTAACCGATCACGTCGTCAAAGAGCCTGAGGAAGATCAGCGTGAGGCCGATCTTGGCGTGGTTTTACAGGTGATCAAATCTTATCTGAAGTAGATGGGGCGTTAAGGTTATTTTCTGCCCATGCCATAAATTCCGCTTTTGGCAGCGCCTTACTGTAGTACCAGCCTTGCCCGTATTGCACGCCGTGACGGTGCAGCCAGGCGAGCTGCCCTGCGGTTTCCACGCCCTCAGCAACCATCGCCAGCTTCAGTGATTTCGCCATTTCTATAATGTGTGGCGTTACGTTTTTGTACTCCAGCGCATCCACGAACGACTTATCAATTTTCAGCGTGTCGACGTCCAGATCCTGCAGATAGCTCAGGCTGGAATAGCCCGTGCCAAAATCATCGATGTAAATGGCGTGGCCCGAACGGCGAAAAGCGGCGATGGCCGGTGCGCTGATTTTGGGATCGGCAAAGCCGCGTTCGGTTAATTCAAGCGCTATCTGTTCCGGGCGGACTTGCCATTTATTTAGTAGCTGGCTCAGAAGCGGCGGCAGCTTGCCGGAGGTTAAATCTGCAGGCGCGAGGTTGACGGAGATATGCTGATCGGCATGGAGATGCAGCCAGTTGCCCATATCCTCGAACACTTTTTCGATCACCAGATGCGTGAGGCGCGAGATAAGCCCCGTTTGTTCCGCCAGCGGGACGAAACTGTCAGGCGACAGGCTACTCCCGTCAGGCTGAGGCCAACGCGTTAGCGCCTCTGCGCCCACTATTTTCCCGCTACAGAGCGCCACAATAGGCTGGTAGTAAACCTCGAATTCGCGGTTATTGATGGCATCAAGCAGGCGGTTACGCGGTGACTGGATGCGACGCAATATCCGCAGAACAAACAGGGCGGCAAGCAGGCTTATCAGCATGCCAAACGGCAGCCAGAAAAGGAGCTGCCGGTGCCAGGTTTCCGCCAGCGGTTTCAGCGCAGCCCATGCAACAACGTTTATTCCCAGCTCCGGTACGGGCTTCATGACGTACATTGCACCGTTGTACTCAACACTGACCATCTCCTGATCTTTAATCATGTCGCGGATATGCGGATCCAGTTTGCTGCTGCTGGAGAACACGAGATGCGTTGCGTTCGCTACCAGGGCGGCATCGATAGAAATATCGGCGAAGGGGATCACATCCACCAGCGAGGCGGGATCGACCAGTACAAGATAATGTCCTTGCCCCAGCACGGCCATGTTGCGGTTGAAACCGAGTTCATTTGGCCTCGTAAGCCACGCGCTATAGCCATCTTCCGTAATGCGCATGGGCGGCGGGAACGCGGTCGCTTTGCTGACCTGTTCCAGCGACGAGCACAGTGGTTTAAGGTTATCGGTGTAGATCACTTCCTGAACATAGAGCCACGAGAAGGCGATCCGGCGCATTTCCCGTAAATGCAAATGGCTACAGGGAGGGCCTTTAAAGGTCTGCAGCTGCGTGAGCGCTTCCTTGGCCTGCCCAACAACCCTGTCCGTACGCAACAGCACGCGTGAGGCATAGCTGTCCAGCGCATCGACAAATTTTTCTTCCGCCTGGCGATGCGCCAGCCAGATACTGAGGCAAATCGGTATCAGCACAGAAAAGATCAGTATGCCAGTCACCAGGCTGACCAGATGTCGGGTTTTCATGCTGCCGTGTCCTTCCTCATATGCCCACTCCAGGGCACTGAGACGCTTGCCAGAGGAGAAATTTTTTACCGCGAAATGATATAGTTATAGCACGTGAGCGTCATGGTTTTCGTTCCGCAGCAGCGAAATCAAAAAATATCGTCGGAAATGTGATGCACTCTCGGGGGTTGTTTTTACCGCAGAGCCTGGATATTATTTTGTTATGTTATAACAAAACATGAGTGATTCACGATGAAACCCAATATCCATCCAGCCTATCGCACCGTGGTGTTTCACGACACCAGCGCCAATGAATACTTTAAAGTTGGTTCAACCATCAAGACTGACCGCGAAATTGAACTCGACGGTGAAACCTATCCTTACATCACCATCGAGGTCTCTTCAAAATCGCATCCGTTTTATACCGGCAAACAGAAAACCTTCTCGACGGATGGCAGCGCGGCGCGCTTCCGTAAACGTTTTGGCGGCTTTCTTAATGCGAAGCGGGGGTGATCATGCAGGTACTTAACTCGTTGCGGAGTGCGAAACAGCGTCACCCGGATTGCCAGATAGTCAAACGTAAGGGACGCCTGTATGTGATTTGCAAATCAAACCCGCGCTTTAAAGCAGTTCAGGGACGTAAAAAAAGACGCTAGACGCCCGTTTCACGCCAGCTTTCCAGGGATCTTTTCTGTTTGCCATCGGCAGTAAAATTGTCGGTGGCAAGCCAGCTTTCAAAGGCGCTCGCCAGCGCTGGCCACTCTTTGTCGATAATCGAAAACCAGTCCGTATCCCGGTTATGGCCTTTGGTGACCAGCGCCTGGCGAAAACGCCCCTCAAACAAAAAGCCCAGACGCAGCGCAGCCTTGCGGGAAGGCTCATTCAGGCTGTTGCACTTCCACTCATAACGCCTGTAGCCCAGGGTATCGAACACGTATTGCATCAGCAGAAACTGCGCTTCGGTAGACATCGGCGTGCGGCTCAACAGCGGGGAAAAATGAACGTGTCCCACCTCCACAACGCCATTTTTGGGGTCGATACGCATCAGGGCCAGGGTTCCCACCGGGGAGCGGGTCTGATTATCGAAGACGGTAAAGTGTATCGGGTCTGATAATTCACTCACGCTTGCCACCCATGCGGCAAATTCACCGGCGGTGGCATCGGGTTCACGCAGAAGCCATGTCCAGCTTCGGGTATCCCCGGCGAGCGAATAAGCGGCAAACAGCGCACCGGCATGCACCACCTGCAGCGGCTCAAGCCAGCAGTAGCGGCCCTGAAGGACCACCCGGGAAGGGGGCTGACGGGGCTGCCAGTCGATTAGCGCTTCGCCCACCGGCTGCCCAAACTGATTGAAAGTATTCATCTTCATCTCCGTGACGTTGTAAAGAGTTCCAGACTAGTGAAGAAGTGGTTCCTTAAAAAGGACCAACAGGCTATGTTTTGGTGGTACCACGAGGAGGGGCGATGAATATTCCTGGCGATGAACTGTATACCTTGCTGAATACGGCGCTGAAAAACCGCGGACAAGAGACGCTGCAGCGCACGCTTTATCTTTCATTGCGGGAGTACATATTGTCCGGCAGGTTACAGTCCGGTAGTCGCCTGTCTGGTTCCAGGACGCTGGCCGGGCACCTCTCCCTTTCCCGAAACACCGTTAATGGGGCACTGGAACAGCTCACCCTCGAAGGGTATCTGTTGCGTAGCCGCCAGGGAACGCGGGTGGCACCGCTGGCGGCCCGTCAGCTCGCGCAGGATTTACCGGCACCTGCGGTTGCGCTTGCCGGGCGGGTTAGCGCACTGCCTGCCCCTGTACCGCGTAGCACGCCGGTTCTGGCCTTTACGCCGGGGACACCGGCCATCAACTATTTTCCCTTGCCGCTCTGGCGGCGCCTGTACGATCGCGTGTTGCGGGAGGAGGGAAGTGCCCTGTTGGGCTACGGCGATCCCGCCGGGGAACCTGCTTTGCGGGCGGCCATTGCCCGCCACCTTGCGCTTTCCCGCGGGATTGACTGCGACGCCAGCCAGATTGTGATCACCGAAGGCGCACTGGAAGGTGTGAACCTCTGCACCCTGCTATTGAGTGAGCCGGGCGATGTTGCCTGGGTGGAAGATCCCGGCTATGCCGGCGCAAAAAGCGCCTTTGTGAAAGCGGGTTTAGCCATAACGGGAATACCGGTTGATGGAGAGGGCATGTGCTGGGAAGGAACAGAGGCGCCGTCCCCTTCGCTTATTTTTACTTCACCTTCACATCAGTTTCCGTACGGAAGTGTCCTCAGCGCGCGGCGGCGTCTGGCGTTACTGGATGTGGCGCGACAACATAACGCCTGGATTATCGAGGATGATTACGACAGCGAGTTTCGTTATAGCGGTGAGCCGGTACCGGCGATGCTGGGAATGATTAACCATGCGCCCGTTGTTTATCTGGGTACATTCAGCAAAACGTTATTCCCGTCGCTCAGAATGGGGTTTATGGTTTTCCCCCCGGCGCTGGCGAAAGCGGCACGCCCGGCCATCGGTTCGTTATTGCGCGGTGGGCATCGCGCCGAGCAGCGTACCCTGGCGCTGTTCATTGAAGAGGGTCACTATGCCCGCCATTTGGCAGCCATGCGTCGTCTCTATCGTAAACGCTACCGGCAGTTGCGTGAGGCTCTGAATGCGGAGCTTCATGTACCACACCGGATTCTGGCGGGGGAAGGGGGCATGCATCTGACGGTGGCGATTGACGGAATCGACGACAGGCAACTGGTGGAACAGGCCAGGGCGTATCAGCTGGCTCCAGCGGCATTGAGCGGGTATTACCTTGATACAAAACAGGGGCAGAGCGGTCTGGTATTAGGCTACGGGAACACATCCGCTTCACTGTATGCGTCGGCTATCCGACGCATACAGATACTCATCACGCAACAGCAGGGCGGGAAAGGGTAAAGACATCATAGAAAGAGAGCTGGCCTTTGGTTGAGACCATTTTTTGCAGTTTCTCTTTTTGTTCGGTTTCTACCGCAGGGGAGTGCAGAATGCTGTCGATCAGTTCCGGCGGGACAAAACGGGTGTTGTACCACTCGCCGTTATAGCAGACCCGGAAATCGAGCACGTCGATATCTTCATAACGATAGCGCGGATGCACGTCAAAAAAGAAAAACGCGTTAAATACCACAAACAGCACCACAAGCAGCCAGACGGAGTCCACCAGCGTTTCGGATTTCAGCATGACAATCAGCGTTGCCAGCCAGGCGGCATACATTGCGACAAACAGGCCTGGATGTTTGCGAATAAAGCTAATGCTAAAGCGCGGGCGATTATCGCGCTTTTCGCGGATGTTGAGATCGTCGATGGTGGCGGTAAGCAGGCGCTGTATTTCGGTCATTTTTTGCCTTCATGATTGTTGAATACAGGGGATCTGCCTATTTTAGGGGAGCCATTTGACTGAAAAAAGTAACAGTTACGCGCCGAAAGACCATAACAGTTGACTCCCCACATCCTCACAGCATTTTGATAATTTTCGCCGGATTACCCCCGACGACGGCATTGGCCGGGACATCTTTTGTCACCACAGCGCCGGAGGCAATCACCACATTATCCCCCACCGTGACGCCCGGGTTAATCACCGCCCGTCCGCCGATCCAGACATTATTGCCAATGCGCACGGGTTTACCGTATTCCACTCCGCTGTTGCGTTCTTCGGCATCCAGCGGGTGGGTGGCCGTATAAATATGCACGCCAGGCGCGAGCATACAGTTATCACCAATATGAATAGGGCAGACATCGAGCATCACGCAGTCGAAGTTAGCGTAAAATTCTTTGCCCAGGAAAATGTTATAGCCATAGTCACAACGGAAAGCTGGCTCAATATAAGCCCCTTCACTTTGCCCCAGCAGTTCCGCCAGAATCTTCTGGCGTTCTGTTTTCTCATCGGGGGCGGAGTGGTTATAGCGGTGAACCAGATGGCGGGCACGCAGTCGGTCGGCCCGTAATGTTTCATCACCAGGACGGTAATGTTCACCCGCAATCATTTTCTGTTTTTCTACGCTCATAGGATGCCTCTCTGGGTTCGATTACCGCAGGGTAATCGGGATAAGCCAGGAAGGGAACGTTCCCGAAAAGCGCGTGTGACTAAAGTCACAACATTGTTGCTAATGATCACGTTTTACACGGAGACCTGGCTTTAACACCGGGATCGTAATTCGAAAGGTATAAACAACTAAGAGAGTGGCGTAGAACCTCTACAGACACACTTCAACAACTAACGGACAAATTTCCACACGGAAGGCGGAATTTTGTCATACAGTTTATTCATGGTCAGCTCGGCAAGGCGATGGTCAGCGGCTGAATAAAATACGGTCAGTTCATTATCAGAAAGCTCGTATTTATTTTTTTCAATCACGCGTTCGAGTGTGTCAATTGACTGACAACGTCGTAAGCGCATCAAATAATCGGTTTTTGTGAGTGGTTTATCAGACATAAATTCACCTTAGTCATTGTAATAATTTTAACAGGAAAGGCTAACCGGGTTAGCTCTGCTCACGTTGACGAAACAGCGGAATAGCCGGTTTCCAGATTTACGCCATTTCTGCAAATCCTGCGCGTTAATGCCGTAGCTGCTGAACAACATAAAGGTGTCATCCAGGTATTCGTCAATTTGCTCAATCAGTTTATTATCTTCATTGTACTTAATTTTATAATTAAGTGCGAAGGTCGCGATATGCTCTATCAACTCATTCAATTGCAAATTGATGGCCGATGTTGGATCGTTCACCCAGCCATGATTACTTTCATCAAGATTGGCAAGGCAGTCATGGTACAAGGATTCGCAGAGAAATTTCAACTGCGCGATATCATGCCTTTTTGGCGAGTACTCGTCCATAGCGCATCCCCTTCTGAGTGATTTCTTACTCACCGAACATCATTGTCGGGATGGATACAACCTACTTAGCTCTACGGGTGCTGTGCTCCTGTTCACTCTAACTATAAGCCACTCTGATCAGGATTTCACCGCGCTATTACGAAAAATTACAATTAAAATCAGAGTCTGCGAGCGTTTACGCAATAGTACATCCTAAGATGAACACTTTTATCCAAATTAACGCTGGTTTTTTTTCGCTTCCTTACGTTTCATTGATTTAGCGTAAACACGCGGAAAAAGTCCGGATTCAGAATTTTCTTTGTATGGACTTGTTATTAGGAATATTCCTAATAAGTTAAGCGGCGAAATGGAATTAAAACAATCCTGAGTTCGCCCATTAAGTTTTCTGCTAATTATGATATGCCCTTTAAACATGGCATAAAATAAATAAAACGACAATAAGCGTATTTTATGATTTTTTTCATAAATGAAAAAGGCCGCTAATGCGGCCTTTTTATCATGTGAAACCGGTATCAGTGAGGTTCTACCGAATGACTGTGTTCAATATCTTCATTCTTCCGGCTGAAGCGGCGGCGAACCACCACGAAGAACACCGGTACGAAGAAGATAGCCAGTACGGTCGCGGTGATCATACCGCCCATTACCCCGGTACCTACCGCGTTCTGTGCGCCGGAACCCGCACCAGAGCTGATAACCAGCGGCAGTACCCCGAGGATAAATGCCAGTGAGGTCATCAGAATAGGGCGCAGACGCATACGAACAGCTTCAAGCGTGGCTTCGATCAGGCCTTTACCTTCTTTCTCCATCAGATCTTTGGCGAATTCGACGATAAGTATCGCGTTCTTCGCCGACAAGCCAATGGTTGTCAGCAGGCCTACCTGGAAGTACACGTCGTTGGTCAGCCCACGGAACGTTGCGGCCAGCAGCGCACCGATAACCCCCAATGGCACCACCAGCATAACGGAGAACGGAATTGACCAGCTCTCATACAGTGCCGCCAGACACAGGAACACCACAATCAGTGAAATGGCGTACAGGGCAGGGGCCTGGTTACCGGACAGACGTTCCTGATAGGACATACCGGTCCAGTCATAGCCAATACCCGCAGGCAGCTTGCTGGCTAACTCTTCCATCAGGTTCATGGCTTCACCGGTGCTTCGACCCGGCGCGGCCTGACCCAGAATTTCCATGGATGGCAGCCCGTTATAACGTTCCAGACGCGGTGAACCGTATTCCCAGCGCGACGTCGAGAAGGCTGAGAACGGCACCATCTGGCCATCGCTGCCGCGAACGTACCAGTTGTTGATATCGTTCGGCAACATACGGTATTGCGCTTCAGACATCACGTACACTTTCTTCACACGACCGCGGTCGATGAAGTCGTTAACGTAGCTACCGCCCCAGGCTGCGCCCAGTGTGGTATTGATGTCGCTGATGGATACACCCAGCGCCTGCGCTTTCTCCTGGTCGATGTCGATCTTGTACTGCGGCGTATCTTCCAGGCCGTTAGGACGCACGCCGACCAGCAGGTCAGGGTGTTTAGCCACTTCGCCAAACAGCTGGTTACGCGCCTGAGTCAGTTTCTCGTGGCCCAGACCGCCCTGGTCAATCAGCTGGAAGTCGAAACCGGTCGCCGTACCCAGTTCAACGATCGCTGGCAGGTTAAAGGCGAAGACCATCGCATCTTTAATCTGCGAGAAGGTGCCCATTGCACGGCCGGTGATCGCCTCAACCTTATTCTCTTCGCCCGGACGTTCAGACCAGTCTTTCAGTGAAACGAAGGCGATACCGGTGTTCTGGCCACGACCCGCAAAGCCAAAGCCGTTAACCGCAAACACGGATTCAACGTTCGCTTTTTCTTTGGTGAGGTAGTAATCCGTCACTTCATCCAGCACTTTCTGGGTACGTTCTTGCGATGCACCCGCCGGAAGCTGCGCCATCGTCAGGAATACGCCCTGGTCTTCATCTGGCAGGAACGAGCTTGGCAGACGAACGAACAGATAGGCCATGCCCACCACGATGATGATATATAGCAGCAGATAACGACCGGTGCTGCGCAGAATGTTCCCCACGCTGTCGGTATAGTGGTGCGTGCTCTTATCAAACATGCGGTTAAACCAGCCGAAGAACCCTTTGTGCTCGCCGTGACCGCCTTTCTGAATCGGTTTCAGCATGGTTGCACACAGCGCAGGCGTCAGGATCAACGCCACCAGCACCGACAGCGCCATCGCAGAAACGATAGTGATGGAGAACTGACGGTAAATCGCACCGGTAGAGCCCCCGAAGAAGGCCATCGGAATAAATACGGCGGACAGCACCATCGCGATACCGACCAGCGCGCCCTGGATCTGGCCCATGGATTTACGGGTTGCTTCCTTAGGCGGCAGACCTTCTTCCGCCATGACGCGCTCGACGTTTTCTACGACCACGATGGCGTCATCCACCAGCAAGCCGATGGCGAGCACCATCCCGAACATCGTCAGGGTGTTTATCGAGTAGCCAAATATTGCCAGTATGGCGAAGGTTCCGAGCAAGACGACCGGTACGGCGATGGTTGGAATCAGCGTCGCGCGGAAGTTCTGCAGGAACAGATACATCACCAGGAAGACCAGGATGATCGCTTCTACCAGGGTTTTAACCACTTCGTGAATCGAAATTTTAACGAATGGCGTGGTGTCATACGGATAAACGATCTTCAGACCTGACGGGAAGAACGGTTCCATCTTCTTCAGTTCAGCACGGATAGCCGTTGCGGTGTCCAGGGCGTTAGCACCGGTCGCCAGTTTGATACCCAGACCGGAAGCCGGTTTGCCGTTAAACTTCGCAATGATGTCGTAGTTTTCGCCACCCAACTCCACCTTTGCCACGTCACGCAGGCGAACCTGCGAACCGTCCTGATTCACTTTCAGCAGAATTTTGCTGAATTCATCGGCGGAGGTCAGACGGGTTTGCGCGATGATGGACGCGTTAAGCTGCTGGCCTTTCACCGGCGGCGTACCGCCTAACTGACCGGCTGCAACCTGGGCGTTCTGTGCTTTAATGGCGTTGATGACGTCAACCGGCGTCAACTGGAAGTTGTTCAGTTTGTTCGGGTCCATCCAGATACGCATCGCGTACTGGGAACCAAACAGCTGAACGTCACCCACACCTGAAGTACGGCTGATGGCGTCCTTCATGTTGGCGCCCACGTAGTCGGAAATATCCTCCTGCGTCATGGTGCCGTTGGTGTTGATAACGCCAACAACCATCAGGAAGCTACTGGACGATTTCTCGACGCTCACACCCTGCTGTTGTACTTCCTGCGGCAGCAGCGGCATCGCCAGCTGCAGTTTGTTCTGTACCTGAACCTGCGCGATGTCAGCATCAGTACCTGACTCGAAGGTCAGGGTGATCTGAACCGTACCGGTAGAGTCACTGTTTGAGGACATGTACATCAGGTTATCGATACCGTTCATGTTCTGTTCGATAACCTGCGTAACGGTATCCTGCACCGTTTTCGCATCCGCCCCCGGGTAGGTTGCGGAGATCGTCACCGCCGGTGGCGCAATGGTCGGATATTGCGCAACAGGCAGCTTCAGGATCGCAAGTCCCCCGGCCAGCATGATAATAATGGCGATCACCCATGCGAATATGGGGCGATCGATAAAGAAATTAGGCATGTCTTAACGGCTCCTGTTTAAGTTAAGACTTGGTTTGTTCTGACTGGCCAGCGGCCGAAGCTTGTTGTTTATCGTCAGACTTCACTTCCTGTGCTTTAACCTGCGCGCCAGGACGAACTTTTTGCAAACCAGTAACAATCACGCGATCGCCATCTTTCAGACCGTCCGTCACCAGCCACTTATCGCCAATCGCCTGCGTAGCAGTGATATTGCGCATTTCGACTTTGTCACCAGCGCCAACAACCAGTGCGCTCGCATCGCCGCGTGGCGTACGGGTCACACCCTGCTGTGGAACCAGAAGTGCGGTTGGGTTAGTGCCTTCTTCCAGACGGGCACGAACGAACATACCTGGCAACAGGGTGTGGTCAGGGTTCGGGAAGATCGCACGTAAGGTGATGGAACCGGTGGTCTGGTCGACCGTCACATCAGAGAATTCCAGCGTACCCGCCTGTGGATATTTGATGCCGTCGTTAGTGACCAGCTCCACTTTGGCTTTACCGTTCTCCTGCTTCAGGGTGCCGTTTGCCAGCTCTTGTTTCAGTCGCAGGAAATCGTTGCTGGACTGCGTCACGTCAACGTAGATCGGATCAAGCTGCTGCACGGTTGCCATCGCTGTGGCCTGACCGTTTTGTACCAGCGCCCCTTCCGTCACGGAGGATTTACCAATACGACCGCTGATAGGGGAGGTCACTTTGGTATAGGCCAGGTTGATGCGCGCGGTTTCGACAGCCGCTTTTGCTGCCACAACGGCCGCGTTAGCCTGCTGTGCATCCGCCAGGGCTGTGTCGTAGTCCTGTTGGCTGATGTACTGCGTACCGAGCAGTTTTTTGTAACGATTCAACGTCAGCTGAGAGATTTTGGCCGCCGCTTCCGCTTTCGCCAGGTCGCCTTTCGCGCTTTCATACGACGCCTGATACGTTGCGGGATCAATCTGATACAGAGACTCACCGGCTTGCACATCGCCGCCTTCGGTAAAGTTACGTTTCAGGATAATGCCGCTCACCTGAGGACGAACTTCTGCAATGCGATAAGCACTTGTGCGGCCAGGCAATTCGGTGGTGATCTGAAGAGGTTCGGATTTGAGCGTCACAACGCCAACTTCTGGCATCTGCTGCGCTCCTTGTTGAGCCTGTTTGTCGTCACATCCTGTAAGCGCTAAGCTGCCTGAGAGCATCAGAACGACCGCCAGAGGCGTTAACCCTCTGTTTTTGTTCATATGTAAACCTCGAGTGTCCGATTTCAAATTGATCAATGGTCCTGAGTCCAAAAACCCATTGCTGCGTTTATATTATCGTCATGCTATGGTACATACATTCACAAATGTATGTAAATCTGACGCCTGTAAATTCACCCACTTATGGCACGAAAAACCAAACAACAAGCGCTTGAAACCCGACAACACATTCTGGATGTGGCAATCCGCTTATTTTCTCAGCAAGGTGTTTCGTCAACCTCGCTGGCACAGATTGCTCAGGCCGCTGGCGTTACGCGGGGAGCGATTTACTGGCATTTTAAAGACAAGTCAGATCTGTTCAGTGAAATCTGGGAGCTTTCAGAGTCCAGCATTAGCGATCTCGAGAGTGAGTATCGGGCAAAATTCCCTGACGATCCACTCTCAGTATTAAGAGAAATATTAGTATATATCCTTGAAGCGACGGTAGTTGAAGAGCGCCGTCGGTTAATGATGGAAATTATTTTCCATAAATGTGAGTTTGTGGGAGAGATGGCTGTTGTGCAGCAGGCGCAACGCAGCCTTAGCCTGGAAAGCTATGACCGCATTGAACAGAACCTGAACCAGTGCATGCAGGCTAAACTGCTACCGGCCAATCTCCTGACCCGCCGGGCGGCTATTCTGATGCGCAGCTACATTTCGGGCCTGATGGAAAACTGGCTTTTTGCCCCGCAATCCTTTGACTTAAAAGCGGAGGCCCGCAGCTACGTGGCGATTTTACTGGAAATGCTACAGCTCTGCCCGACGCTGCGCAGCGACGCGCCTTCGCTCACTGCCTGAGCCATTTCCAGGATTTATCTCAGAGGCTCACGTTCGCGCTATTCTGCTTCAGGCGAGCGTGATATTCTGCACGCCGGACTATTTTCGGTCATCTTCTGACATCACTCACGACTATGCTGCACACCAATCGCTCGCAACATCCTGTTCTTGCACTACTCTTCGCGACGCTGTTTTTCTTCGCAACGGCACCGCTTTCCTGGGCCCGCGCCGATAACGGCAATGACATTCCATCACGTGCTGATGTTCAGTCGCAGCTCGACGCCCTGAATAAAGAAAAAGATCTCACGCCTCAGGACAAACTCGTTCAGCAGGATCTGACGGAAACGCTGGAATCACTGGATAAAATTGAGCGCGTCAAAGCGGAAACCACCCAGCTTCGTCAGAAGGTGGCGCAGGCGCCTGAAAACATGCGTAAAGCAACGGATTCGCTAAATGCCCTGAGCGACGTGGATAACGACGACGAAACGCGCAAAACGCTGGCAACGCTGTCGCTGCGTCAGCTGGAGTCACGCGTCGCACAACTGCTCGACGACCTGCAAACCGCACAGTCGGATCTCGCCACCTACAACAGTCAGCTTGTCTCTTTGCAGACTCAGCCCGAGCGCGTACAAAACGCGATGTACGCCGCGTCTCAGCAGCTGCAGCAAATCCGTAACCGCCTGAACGGCACCACGGTGGGTGAAGGCACGCTGCGCCCGACGCAGCAAACGCTGCTGCTGGTTCAGCAGTCGTTACTGAATGCGCAAATTGAACAGCAGCGTAAAAGCCTGGAAGGGAATACGGTGCTGCAGGACACGCTACAAAAACAGCGTGATTACGTGACCGCCAACATTAACCGTCTGGAACACCAGCTTCAGCTGTTGCAGGAGGCGGTGAACAGCAAGCGCCTGACGCTGACGGAAAAAACCGCCCAGGAGGCGGTATCGCCGGACGAAACCGCCCGCATCCAGGCCAATCCGCTGGTGAAGCAGGAGCTCGACGCGAACCATCAGCTGAGCGAGCGCCTGATTCAGGCGACCGAAAACGGTAACTCGCTGGTTCAACAGAACATTAAAGTTAAAAACTGGCTGGACCGCGCGCTCCAGGCGGAACGTAACATCAAAGAGCAAATTGCGGTGCTGAAAGGCAGCCTTCTGCTGTCACGCATTCTTTACCAGCAACAGCAGACGCTGCCCTCTGCCGACGAGCTGGAGGACATGACCAACCGCATTGCGGATTTACGTCTGGAACAGTTTGACGTCAACCAGCAGCGCGATGCCCTTTTCCAGAGCGATACCTTTGTCGCCAAAATAGAAGAGGGCCACTCCAGTGAAGTGAACCCGGAAGTGCACGACGCACTGTTGCAGGTGGTGGATATGCGCCGCGAGCTGCTTGACCAGCTCAATAAACAGCTGGGTAACCAGCTGATGATGGCGATTAACCTGCAGATCAACCAGCAGCAGCTGGTGAGCGTTTCTAAAAGTCTGCAGGAGATTTTAACCCAGCAGATTTTCTGGGTTAACAGCAACAAGCCGATGGACTGGGACTGGGTTAAATCCTTCCCCGAAACGCTGAAAACGCAGATTAATAGCATGAAAATCACCGGGAACTGGGAGAAAGCCTGGCCCGCGGTGATGATTGCCTTCCTGGCGGGATTACCGCTGCTGCTGATTGCGGGCGTGATCCGCTGGCGTCTGGGATGGCTGAAGAACTATCAGGCGAAGCTGGCCTCAGAAGTGGGGCAACTGCGAAATGACAGCCAGCTGCATACGCCAAAAGCGATTCTGATCGATCTCATTCGCGCGCTGCCGGTGTGCCTGATCATCCTGGCTGTTGGCCTGATCCTGCTCACCATGCAGCTCAACGTCAGCGATTTGCTGTGGGCTTTCAGTAAAAAGCTGGCCCTGTTCTGGCTGGTGTTTGGTCTGTGCTGGAAGGTGCTGGAAAAAGACGGCGTGGCGGTGCGTCACTTCAATATGCCACAGCAACTGACCAGCCACTGGCGTCGTCAGATTGTCCGCATCAGCCTGGCGCTCCTGCCGCTGCACTTCTGGTCGGTGGTTTCCGAGCTTTCTCCGCTGCATCTGATGGATGACGTTCTGGGTCAGCTGGTCATTCTGCTGAACCTGCTGTTGATTGCCATCCTGATGTGGCCGATGTGCCGCGATAGCTGGCGTGATAAAGAGTCCCACAACCTGCGCCTCGCCACCGTCACGGTGTTGGCAATCATTCCGCTGGCGCTGATGGTGCTCACGGCGACGGGCTACTTCTACACCACGCTGCGTCTGTCCGGCCGCTGGATAGAAACCGTCTATCTGGTGATTGTCTGGAATCTTCTCTACCAGACCGTGCTGCGCGGCCTGAGCGTGGCGGCTCGCCGTATCGCTTATCGCCGCGCCATTGCGCGTCGTCAGCATCAGGTGAAAGAGGGCGCCGAAGGCGCGGAGCCGCAGGAAGAGCCGACCATCGCGCTGGAGCAGGTTAACCAGCAGACGCTGCGTATCACCATGCTGGTGATGATCGCCCTGTTCGCGGTGATGTTCTGGGCCATCTGGTCTGATTTGATTACTGTCTTTGCGTATCTCGACAGTATCACTCTCTGGCAGTACAGCGGGACCGAAGCAGGCGCTGCGGTGATGAAGAGCGTCACCATGGGCAGCCTGCTGTTTGCGGTGGTGTCGTCGATGGTGGCCTGGGCGCTGATTCGAAACCTGCCGGGTCTGCTGGAGGTGCTGGTGCTGTCGCGCCTGAACCTGCGTCAGGGGGCGTCCTATGCCATTACCACCATCCTCAACTACGTCATTATTATTGTCGGGGCGATGACAGTCTTCGGCTCGCTGGGCGTGTCATGGGACAAACTGCAGTGGCTGGCGGCAGCGCTCTCTGTGGGTCTCGGTTTTGGCCTCCAGGAGATTTTCGGTAACTTCGTTTCCGGCCTGATCATCCTGTTCGAACGTCCGGTGCGAATTGGCGATACGGTGACCATCGGGACCTTCTCCGGTACCGTCAGCAAGATCCGCATTCGTGCGACCACTATTACCGACTTCGATCGCAAAGAGGTGATCATCCCTAACAAAGCGTTCGTGACCGAGCGTTTGATCAACTGGTCGCTCTCTGATACGACGACGCGTGTGGTGATCCGCCTCGGCGTAGCCTACGGTTCGGATCTGGATAAGGTGAAAGAGGTATTGCTGAAGGCCGCAAAAGAGCATCCAAAGGTTATGCACGAGCCGGCGCCAGACGTCTTCTTCACCACCTTTGGGGCGAGCACGCTGGATCACGAGCTGCGTTTATACGTGCGTGAGCTTCGCGATCGCAGCTACACCGTGGATGAACTGAACCGCTCCATCGACCGTCTGTGCCGTGAAAACAATATCAATATTGCTTTCAACCAGCTTGAGGTTCACCTGCATAACGAGAAAGGTGACGAGCATACGGAAGTGAAGCGTGAGATTAAGGGTGACGATCCGACTCCCGCCTGAACTATTTTCCCTCTCCCTGTGGAAGAGGGTTAGGGTGAGGGCAACCGGCCTTCACCTTTCCCTCAAAATCCCGCCGCACAATCTCCAGTGCCTTCAGCACCGTCTCAGCCGGGATCTCATGATTCTCCAGCAGCATAATCAAATCGACGGCCAGTTTGACCTCATCGGGGGCATTTTCCAGCGACATGTGTGGCTCCTTTTAACGGGTCAGGCGTTCAATGACGCGTTCGATCTCATCCAACGCCTGACGGCAGCGGACAAGACGTCCATCCAGCGCGTCGATTTCGCGCATCAATAACTGCTGCTCTTCCAGCGTTTCACTGTTGTTCAGACGTGCTTCCCGCTCGCGCTTCATCTCAAACAGACGGCGTTCAAACTCCTGGTGCTCCAGCCGTTTGCGCTGCCATTTACCGAGGCCGGGCGACGCGCTGTCCCAGGTACGCAGGGGCCAGGCTGCGATCTCCCGGTGCAGGGCGGTGATCTGACTGGTGAGATGCTCCGCAAGCCAGGCCACCTGCTCATGTTTTCCGTCATTCACGGACTGTCGCAGTTCGTCGAGGTTGGTCTGCGCCTCATCAAGATAGTCTTTCATCAGCGTACTACGCGTATGAAATAACTGCCGGTCAAAGCGCGGTTTGAGCGTCGCATGCTGCATCAACGGTGACGCCTGGGTGCGCAGGGCAACGAGCTGATTTTGCAGCGTCTCTAAAAGCAGGGCTATTTTCAAGGCGCGCTCCAGTGGTAAAGTAGCCGTTCAGTTTGATAACGATTCGCATTATGCAGCGTACTATTTTAATCATCATTGGCTGGCTGGCGGTAGTGTTAGGCACCTTGGGCGTGGTTTTGCCACTTTTGCCCACGACGCCGTTTATTCTGCTGGCAGCCTGGTGTTTTGCCCGCTCATCCCCGCGTTTTCATCACTGGCTGCTGTATCGCTCGTGGTTTGGCGGCTATCTGCGCCACTGGCAGAAACACCGGGCCATGCCGCCTGGCGCAAAGCCGCGTGCGATTGCAGTCATCCTCATCACCTTCGCCATTTCATTATGGCTGGTGAAAATGATGTGGGTGCGGATCCTGCTGCTGGTTATCCTGACCTGCCTGCTTATCTTCATGTGGCGGATCCCCGTGGTTGATGAAAAGCAACAAAAGCACTGAAGCCTTATAATGGCTGTTGCAATTATTGCGCGCAGCCAGTAAATTCGACCGTTTTCGAGCACAGGCGCGCCTGGTTAAAGGTTAAACAATTGTTACCTTTACCGCCTCTTTGCGCGCTGTGAGTAACACTGTTTCATTTAGGCACAAACCGATGACCGCAACTGCACAGCAGCTTGAATATCTGAAAAACAGCATCAAAAGCATCCAGGACTATCCAAAACCTGGCATTCTTTTCCGTGATGTCACCAGCTTGCTGGAAGACCCGAAAGCGTACGCGCTCAGCATTGAACTGCTGGTAGAGCGTTATAAAAACGCCGGGATCACCAAAGTAGTAGGTACCGAAGCCCGTGGCTTCCTGTTTGGCGCACCGGTGGCGCTGGCAATGGGCGTAGGTTTTGTGCCAGTGCGTAAGCCGCGCAAACTGCCGCGTGAAACCATCGCGGAGAGCTATGAGCTGGAATACGGCACCGATCAGCTGGAAATCCACGTCGATGCCATTAAGCCTGGCGACAAAGTGCTGGTGGTGGACGATCTGCTGGCAACCGGTGGCACTATCGAAGCGACCGTGAAGCTGATTCGTCGCCTGGGTGGTGAAGTGACCGATGCGGCCTTCATCATCAATCTGTTCGATCTGGGCGGCGAACAGCGCCTGGAAAAACAGGGTATTACCAGCTACAGCCTGGTGCCTTTCCCGGGTCATTAATCCCGTTTCTCACAACCTCGCTCAATGGGTGAGGTTGTGATAGCATTCCCCTCCATTAATTCACCTTCCAGCGTTGCAGAGCCTGCCCATGAGTTATCAGGTGTTAGCCCGTAAATGGCGACCACAAACCTTTGCCGACGTTGTCGGTCAGGAACATGTGCTGACGGCCCTGGCGAACGGCTTGTCGCTAGGTCGTATCCATCACGCCTATCTCTTCTCCGGTACCCGCGGCGTCGGTAAAACCTCTATTGCCCGTTTGCTGGCAAAAGGTCTGAACTGCGAAACCGGGATCACCGCCACGCCGTGTGGCGTGTGTGACAACTGCCGTGAGATCGAGCAGGGGCGCTTTGTCGATCTGATCGAGATCGACGCCGCCTCGCGCACCAAAGTTGAAGATACCCGTGATCTGCTGGATAACGTGCAGTACGCCCCGGCGCGTGGCCGCTTCAAGGTCTATCTGATCGATGAAGTGCACATGCTGTCACGTCACAGCTTCAACGCCCTGCTGAAAACGCTGGAAGAGCCGCCTGCGCATGTGAAATTCCTGCTGGCGACCACCGATCCGCAAAAGCTGCCGGTGACGATTCTGTCGCGCTGTTTGCAGTTCCATCTGAAGGCGCTGGACGTTGAACAGATCCGTACTCAGCTGGAACACATTCTCGACGAAGAGAAGATTGTCCACGAGCCGCGCGCCCTGCAACTGCTGGCCCGTGCAGCGGACGGCAGCCTGCGCGATGCGCTCAGTCTGACGGATCAAGCCATTGCCAGCGGTGACGGTAAACTGTCGACGGAGGCGGTCAGCACCATGCTCGGCACGCTGGACGACGACCAGGCGCTGTCCCTGATTGAAGCCACGATCGCCGCGAACGGTGAGCGCGTCATGTCGCTGGTGAACGCCGCTGCAGCACGTGGCGTCGAGTGGGAAGCCCTGCTGGTCGAGATGCTTAGCCTGCTGCACCGTGTAGCGATGCTTCAGCTCTCTCCGTCAGCAATGGGGGCGGATATGGCGGCCATTGAACAGCGGATGCGTGAACTTGCGCGAACCGTGCCGCCTGCTGACGTACAGCTTTATTACCAGACCTTGCTGATTGGCCGTAAAGAGCTGCCGTTTGCGCCGGATCCTAGAATGGGCGTTGAAATGACGCTGCTGCGTGCGCTGGCGTTCCACCCGCGTATGCCGCTGCCAGAGCCTGAAGTGCCCCGGCAGTCATTCGCCCCGACTGCTCCAACGGCAGTGATGTCCCCGCAGCAGGTGCCAGCACAGCCGGCAGCGCCGCCGCAAAATGTACCGCTGTCGGATGCCACCAGTTCGGTGCTTGCCGCCCGCAGCCAGTTGCAGCGAGCGCAGGGAGCAACCAAACCAAAAAAGAGTGAACCGGCAGCGCCAGGAAGAGCGCGGCCGGTTAACAACGCCGCGCTTGAACGACTGGCCTCGGTAACGGAGCGCGTACAGGCGCGCCCGGCACCGTCCGCGCTCGAGCAAAAAGCCCCGGTGAAAGAAGAGGCTTACCGCTGGAAGTCGACGACCATCGTCGAAGAGGTTAAGAAAGAGGTCGCCACGCCAAAAGCGCTGAAGAAAGCGCTGGAGCATGAAAAAACACCGGAGCTTTCCGCGAAGCTCGCGGAAGAGTCTATCGCGCGTGACGCCTGGGCCGCTGAGGTCAGTAAACTGCAACTGCCTAAGCTGGTTGAGCAGGTCGCGCTGAATGCCTGGAAAGAGCAGGACGGTAATCAGGTGCGTCTGCATCTGCGTCCCGGTCAACGGCACCTGAACTCCCCCGGCGCACAAAAAGCACTGGCGGAGGCGCTCGCCACATTGCAGGGTGCACCGGTTGAATTGACTATCATTGAAGATGATAATCCGGCGGTGCGAACGCCACTGGAGTGGCGCCAGGCCATTTATGAAGAGAAACTCGCGCAGGCGCGTGAGTCGATTATTGCGGATAACAACATCCAGACCCTGCGCCGGTTCTTCGACGCCGATCTGGATGAAGAGAGTATTCGCCCCATTTGATCGTGAGTCTGACTTACGGTTGTCATCGTTAAACGTGAAAGAGAGAGAAGCCTATGTTTGGTGGAAAAGGCGGTCTGGGTGGCCTGATGAAGCAGGCTCAGCAGATGCAGGAAAAAATGCAGAAGATGCAGGAAGAGATCGCTCAGCTGGAAGTCACGGGTGAATCCGGTGCCGGTCTGGTCAAGGTGACCATCAACGGTGCGCATAACTGCCGCCGCGTTGAAATCGATCCAAGCCTGCTCGAAGACGACAAAGAGATGCTGGAAGATCTGGTTGCAGCCGCGTTCAACGATGCCGCTCGCCGTATCGACGAAACCCAGAAAGAGAAAATGGCCTCTGTATCCAGCGGTATGCAACTGCCGCCGGGCTTCAAGATGCCGTTCTGATGCAAACCAGTCCGCTGCTCACGCAGTTAATGGAAGCGTTGCGCTGCCTGCCGGGCGTAGGCCCGAAGTCGGCGCAGCGTATGGCGTTTACGCTATTGCAGCGCGACCGCAGCGGCGGGATGCGCCTGGCGCAGGCTCTGACCCGCGCCATGTCAGAAATTGGTCACTGTGCGGATTGCCGTACTTTTACCGAGCAGGACGTCTGTAATATTTGCTCGAATCCGCGTCGTCAGGAGAACGGTCAGATTTGCGTGGTGGAGAGTCCGGCGGACATCTATGCCATCGAACAAACCGGGCAGTTTTCTGGCCGCTATTTCGTGCTGATGGGGCATCTCTCCCCGCTGGACGGTATTGGCCCGGATGATATCGGTCTTGATCGCCTTGAACAGCGTCTGGAGTCCGAGACCATCAAAGAGGTGATCCTCGCCACCAACCCCACGGTGGAAGGGGAGGCAACCGCCAACTACATCGCCGAGCTGTGCGCGCAGTACGGCGTTGACGCCAGCCGTATCGCTCACGGCGTGCCGGTTGGCGGCGAGCTGGAGATGGTTGACGGCACCACGCTGTCGCACTCTCTGGCCGGACGTCACAAGATTATTTTCTGACCAAACGGAGGCGGCATTCGCAGCCTCCGCTTGAAAATTTCCCTGCTTATCCCCATCTCTCCCTCAACGTTTTACAACCCCATTAAATGGCATTGTTGAGGTCGACTTAGATGAAAGGACAAGAAACCCGTGGTTTCCAGTCAGAAGTAAAACAGCTTCTGCACCTGATGATCCATTCCCTGTATTCCAACAAAGAAATCTTCCTGCGTGAGCTGATTTCCAACGCCTCCGATGCGGCGGACAAGCTGCGTTTCCGCGCGCTGTCTAACCCGGATCTGTATGAAGGCGACGGCGAGCTGCGCGTGCGCGTCTCTTTCAATAAAGAGAACCGTACCCTGACCATCGCCGATAACGGCATCGGCATGAACCGCGACGAGGTGATCGACCACCTCGGGACTATCGCCAAATCCGGGACCAAAGCGTTCCTGGAATCTATGGGCTCTGACCAGGCGAAAGACAGCCAGCTGATCGGCCAGTTCGGTGTGGGCTTCTATTCGGCGTTTATCGTGGCGGACAAAGTGACCGTGCGTACACGTGCGGCGGGCGACAGCGCGGAAAACGGCGTGTTCTGGGAATCTAAAGGTGAAGGTGAATACACCGTTGATGACATCACCAAAGCGGATCGCGGCACCGAAATCACCCTGCACCTGCGTGAAGGCGAAGACGATTTCCTGAACGACTGGCGCGTGCGCTCCATCATTAGCAAATATTCCGACCACATTGCCCTGCCGGTTGAGATTGAAAAACAGGAAGAGAAAGACGGTGAAACCGTGGTCTCCTGGGAGAAAATCAACAAGGCGCAGGCCCTGTGGACGCGCAATAAGGCTGAAATCAAGGACGACGAATACAACGAGTTCTACAAACACATCGCCCACGACTTTACCGATCCGCTGACCTGGAGCCATAACCGTGTGGAAGGTAAGCAGGAGTACACCAGCCTGCTGTATATCCCGTCGCAGGCACCGTGGGATATGTGGAACCGCGATCACAAGCACGGTCTGAAGCTTTACGTTCAGCGTGTCTTCATCATGGACGACGCCGAGCAGTTCATGCCGAACTACCTGCGCTTTGTCCGTGGCCTGATAGATTCCAACGATCTGCCGCTGAACGTCTCCCGTGAAATTCTGCAGGACAGCACCGTGACCCGCAACCTGCGTAACGCGCTGACCAAACGTACGCTGCAGATGCTGGAAAAACTGGCGAAAGACGACGCGGAAAAATACCAGACCTTCTGGAAGCAGTTTGGCCTGGTGCTGAAAGAAGGCCCGGCGGAAGATACCGCGAACGTAGAAGCGATCGCCAAACTGCTGCGCTTTGCCTCTACGCACACTGACTCCTCCGCGCAGACCGTGTCGCTGGAAGAGTACGTTTCCCGCATGAAAGAAGGGCAGGAGAAGATCTACTACATCACCGCCGACAGCTACGCCGCGGCGAAGAGCAGCCCGCACCTGGAGCTGCTGCGTAAGAAAGGTATCGAAGTGCTGCTGCTTTCTGACCGCATCGACGAGTGGATGATGAACTACCTGACCGAGTTCGACGGTAAGCCATTCCAGTCTGTTGCCAAAGCCGATGAATCCATCGACAAGCTGGCGGATGAAGTGGATGAAAGCGCGAAAGAAGCCGAGAAGGCGCTGGAGCCGTTCGTTGAGCGCGTGAAAACCCTGCTGGGCGACCGTGTGAAAGAGGTGCGCTTCACCCACCGTCTGACCGATACTCCGGCAATTGTGACTACCGATGCGGACGAAATGGGTACCCAGATGGCGAAACTGTTCGCCGCGGCAGGTCAGGCGATGCCAGAAGTGAAATATATCTTCGAGCTGAACCCGGATCACCCGCTGGTGAAACGCGCGGCGGATACCCAGGACGAAACCCGCTTTGCCGAGTGGGTTGAACTGCTGCTGGATCAGTCTCTGCTGGCCGAGCGCGGCACGCTGGAAGATCCTAACCTCTTCATTAAACGTGTGAATGCGCTGCTGCTGGCGTAATTGACCACGCCTCCCCTGGTCTTCTCCCTCTCCCCGTGGGAGAGGGCCGGGGTGAGGGCACCAGACCGCATTCCCCCAAATTATCTCCCCCCATTAACCGTTTCAGCCTTCCCGCCTTCCTTGAGCCGCATCCGTTCTGGTGGTATTGTTTAGCGCTTTTGAAAAATTGAATCGACTTTTGAGGGGATTTTCGCAATGCGTATTATTCTGCTTGGCGCTCCGGGCGCGGGTAAAGGAACTCAGGCTCAGTTCATCATGGAGAAATACGGTATTCCGCAAATCTCCACCGGTGATATGCTGCGCGCCGCTGTTAAATCTGGCTCTGAGCTGGGTAAACAAGCGAAAGACATCATGGACGCTGGCAAACTGGTGACCGACGAGCTGGTTATCGCTCTGGTCAAAGAGCGCATTGCTCAGGAAGACTGCCGTAACGGTTTCCTGCTGGACGGCTTCCCACGCACCATTCCTCAGGCTGACGCCATGAAAGAAGCGGGCATCAACGTAGACTACGTGCTGGAGTTCGACGTACCAGACGAGCTGATCGTTGACCGTATCGTTGGTCGTCGCGTGCACGCTGCTTCTGGCCGCGTTTACCACATTAAATTCAACCCACCTAAGGTTGAAGGTAAAGACGACGTAACCGGCGAAGAGCTGACCACCCGTAAAGACGATCAGGAAGAGACCGTGCGTAAGCGCCTGGTGGAATACCATCAGATGACTGCGCCGCTGATCGGCTACTACACCAAAGAAGCGCAGGCGGGTAACACCAAATACGCGAAAGTTGATGGCACCAAAGCCGTGGCTGACGTTCGTGCAGAGCTGGAAAAAATCCTCGGCTAATCGCACTGCTCTCACCCGGGTCCCCGGGTGAGAATATTTCTCATCTTACCTATTACAGCAATGGGTTCCGTTTAAACGCATTTCCGCTACAATTGACAACCATTCAAATGGTTAAGAGGCGTGAATGAGTCAGGCGAAAACCGGCATCCTGCTTGCCAATCTGGGCACCCCAGAAGCACCTACGCCAGAAGCGGTAAAACGCTATCTGCGACAATTTTTAAGCGACACGCGCGTTGTGGATACCCCAAGACTGCTGTGGTGGCCATTACTGCGTGGCGTGATTCTGCCCATTCGTTCACCGCGCGTCGCCAAACTCTATCAGTCTGTCTGGATGGAAGAGGGCTCGCCGCTGATGGTCTACAGCCGTCGTCAGGAGAAAGCGCTGGCTGCCCGCCTGCCGGATATGCCTGTCGCACTCGGCATGAGCTATGGCAAACCGTCTCTGGAAAGTGCGGTCGACGCGCTGCTGGCGCAGGGGGTTGAGCACATTGTGGTGCTGGCACTCTACCCGCAGTACTCCTGCTCGACGGTTGCTGCGGTGTGGGACGAACTGGCCCGCATTCTGGCGACCCGCCGCCGCATTCCGGGCGTGACCTTTATACGCGACTACGCCGATAACGAACTCTATATCAAAGCGCTTGCCAGCAGTGCCCGCGCGTCGTTTGAAAAACACGGCGAGCCGGATCTGCTGCTGTTGTCCTATCACGGCATTCCGCAGCGTTTCGCTAACGAAGGGGATGATTATCCGCAGCGCTGTCGCGATACCACGCGTGAGCTGGTGTCCGCGCTCGGCCTGCCGCCGGAGAAGGTGATGATGACTTTCCAGTCGCGCTTTGGTCGCGAGCCGTGGTTGACACCGTATACGGACGAAACCCTCAAAATGCTCGGCGAGAAAGGCGTGAAGCATATTCAGGTAATGTCCCCAGGCTTTTCGGCCGATTGCCTGGAAACGCTGGAGGAGATCGCGGTGCAAAACCGGGAGTTTTTCCTTGAGGCTGGCGGTGAGAAGTACGAGTACATTCCGGCACTTAACGACGCTCCGGAACATATCGACATGATGGTCTCGCTGGTGACCAACAGCCGCTGATCGCACTCTGGGCCGGGTTTGTGCTACCATTCCCGGCCCATATTCTATGCACAGTTCAGACCATGAAATTTCCCGGTAAACGCAAATCCAAACACTACTTCCCTGTTGATGCCCGCGATCCGCTCCTGCAGCAAATCCAGCCTGAAAATGAAACCAGCGCGGCATGGGTCGTCGGTATCGATCAGACGCTGGTGGACATTGAAGCGAAAGTGGATGATGCGTTTGTCGCCCGTTACGGTCTGAGCGCCGGCCACTCGCTGGTGATCGAAGACGACGTTGCTGAGGCGCTCTATCAGGAGCTGGTGCGTGACAACCTGATCACCCATCAGTTTGCCGGTGGCACCATCGGCAATACCATGCACAACTACTCCGTTCTGGCAGACGACCGCTCAGTGCTGCTCGGCGTGATGTGCAGCAACATCGAAATTGGTGGCTACGCCTACCGTTACCTGTGCAATACCTCCAGCCGTACCGATCTTAACTATCTGCAGGGTGTCGACGGCCCCATTGGCCGCTGCTTTACGCTGATCGGTGAATCCGGCGAGCGTACCTTTGCCATCAGCCCTGGCCACATGAACAAGCTGCGTGCCGAGAGTATTCCCGAAGAGGTGATTGCGGGCGCGTCGGCGCTGGTGCTCACCTCCTACCTGGTGCGCTGCAAGCCGGGCGAGCCGATGCCGGAAGCCACCATGAAGGCGATTGAGTACGCGAAAAAGTACGATGTGCCGGTGGTCCTGACGCTGGGAACGAAATTTGTGATTGCCGACAACCCGGAGTGGTGGCAGGCCTTCCTGAAAGAGCATGTCTCGATTCTGGCGATGAACGAAGAAGAAGCTGAGGCCCTCACCGGCGAGAGCGATCCGCTGCTGGCCTCCGATAAAGCGCTGGACTGGGTGGATCTGGTGCTCTGCACCGCCGGACCGGTAGGGCTGTATATGGCAGGCTTCACGGAAGAAGAGAGCAAACGCAAAACTCAGCATCCGCTACTGCCTGGCGCCATCGCCGAGTTCAACCAGTATGAGTTCAGCCGTGGCATGCGTTATAAAGACTGTGTTAATCCGCTGCGGATCTACTCGCACATCGCCCCGTACATGGGCGGCCCGGAGAAGATCATGAACACCAACGGCGCGGGCGACGGCGCGCTGGCGGCGCTGCTGCATGACATCACCGCCAATGCCTACCACAAAACCAACGTGCCGAATTCCAGCAAACATAAGTTCAGCTGGCTCACCTATTCGTCGCTGGCGCAGGTGTGTAAATACGCGAACCGCGTCAGTTATCAGGTGCTGAACCAGCACTCCCCGCGCTTAACGCGTGGCCTGCCGGAAAGGGAAGACAGCCTCGAAGAGGCGTACTGGGACAGGTAAAAGCAAAACGGCAACGCATGTTGCCGTTTTTAGTGTTTATTCCCTCTCCCGGTGGGCTGAGGGATCCCCAGTAATATGGTCATGCCACCATGACCATATTACTGTACTCTTTTCCCAGCTTTTTCATCTCGTTAA
>NZ_LOMM01000013.1:75563-89531 GCF_001605945.1 Enterobacter sp. SENG-6 | reverse complement strand
GTGTTAGTGTTAGACATATATTCAAGCCTATCTCTTATCTGGAGATACAGCTACTGTCTGGTGTTTCAGGGGGCTACATCATCACATCATGGACATCAGTATCATGAATGAATCTCTTTATATCTACCAACCAATCCTTATAGTCTCCATGTAGTTCTAAAGACCTATGAGCATTGGTCTTTGACCAGTCAATTTTTGAACCAGCCCAACTATAACTATCGGATAACTCATCCGCAATGTGTTCCCAATCATCCACAATTTCTGGTTGTTCAGGAAGCAAAGATATTTCCTTCCTGATTTCATCATCGAGCGTCATTAAGAGCCTCTCCATGGTTTTGATGGTAAATTAAATAAATCTTGAATTTTTGTTACAACGGATTCAGGTGCATCAAACATGAAGTGCTCCCCTTTATCTTTACCGCTAAACACATTGATATGAGCTCCGCTTCGCTCATCATACTCAACTCTAAAACCTGTTTTTCCGTCAATTGTTGTCATCCCGACAGGTTGACCTCTAGTCGAACCAAATTTTCCTGTGTTAACTTTTTCGGCTTTAAAACCTCGCTCTTCTAACCATTTCAGAGCCTTATTTCTGGCCTGTTCATATGAGTCTTTGGATTAACAGGTAGACAATCCAAGCGGATCAATCCACCCCAACGGGTTAGGCGCATATTGATAAAGGTTCCACCCGCCATTCAACCCGATCGGATCCTGCACAATAAACCGCCGGACCTGCGGGTCGTAGTAGCGGAACAGGTTATAGTGCAGCCCCGTTTCACCGTCAGCATACTGCCCGGCATATTGAAGCGGTTAATGCGGCATCGCCATGCGATTCACAACCCGTGAGAACCCTTCGCTCTGATGACGTACCTCGCCAAAGCTGTCGAACTGCCCGCTTCAGCGCACCTCGTCGCATTCGTGGGTTATCACGATATCGATTTGGCCTCTTCGGGTAGCACGAGGTTGAATAGATTTGTAGATACAGCGTGATTTTAGATGAATGTTGACCTTATCTGGGATCGGTATATTCATCCTTTGGTTATGCGTGTATTCACTATGTCATTCACATAATGTTCAACCGAAATATTGTGCTCCCGATTAATCTGAGAAATGAATGAGCTAAGATGCTCTTGCGATGCATGAAGGGTCGTGGCAATAAGGTTATCAAAATCGTTCTGAGTAAATCGTTTATGTCCCTTCAACGTCGAGTGCTGAAGCAAAGTGTGTGCGGTCACTTCCAAGACGGCCCGCCGGTAATTATCGGACAGCAGGACGTCAAGATCGGTCTGAAGAATATCAAACTCAAAATAAAAGCTGACAAATCCCGATTCAACAGGTAATGAATAAATCAGTTTGTCACCTAACTTCTCAACGTTAGGTTCATATCCTTCGCCCATTACTCGCGTAGTCTGCATATAATCCATCTCCTTTCATGCATTAGATTAATTCTACTTGAAAAAAGATACAACGCAACTCTTTTAAATCTTGCTTAAAAGGCCTGTAAAAATCATAGAGAACATCACCTCGCTAAAAAATAATATTTACGCCGTACTGGTTTACTTTGAAAGAAAATAATTTATCCATAAAAATAATTATAAAATGCATTGAAATTTTCATTACCGATAAGAGGCACAATTCTTTCCCGCAACTCATTAATAAAACCATGTTTTACTTCATCATTATCATCTGCTATATCAAAGATATCGTATTGACCATATACCAAATCAATGAGTTCAGCTAATGAAAATATAAATCCACAGAGACTGTCAGCTATTTTAAATGGTTCAATTACATCATAACTTGCATAAACAGGGGTATTCCCTTCATCGACAACCGCAATTATAGGTTTACCTCCACCTAAATCATCACCAATAACAAGGTAATTGTTAGGTAAGTACTCATAACCATTTTGAGCCTTCAAGAGCTCACTTACCGAGTGAAGTTTAATTGGCGTGAAGCCTGTTTCAATCTTTAACTTTTCAGGATTATAATTTTCATATAAAAATTCCACCTCTGTCGAACGAGGTAAGTTGGGCGGGAAGGCATTGTCCAGATCATTGACGTTGCTGAAACTCCCTGACAGCGAGTATTTATTGCAAATAACAATAAGTTGTTTTAATGCTTTTTCAATCTCATTCACAATGGTCTCAGACGCATCCATAAATATAGCCCTCAGTAATAACCAATCAATTTAAAATGACATTCTCAGTATGTACTACCTTCAAACAAGCTAAGAAAATCAATTTTTAATTACTCTCTCGCTCTTTAAATCAAAGCTCTATGAAGTTATCGTTCTCGAGATAAAAATTTAAACCTGATATGAAATCCTCTACAGATGGTTTTTCTCTTTGGATAGAGATATTATGTAATACATCTATAAATTGCTCTCCATAGAAAAACAGCTCTAGCGAATTTTCGACAACAAAATCAGGATATACTTCCTCATCATCATCACTAATGACAGGATAGCTCTCTAAATAACAAACAAGCTCTTCTTTCGCAGATGCTTCATATTCTCTTGTATACACACAAAAATCATCTAATGTATACCCACCCATAAATTTATATATTAAGTCATCTAAACCATAATTTTTTCTGTATTCTAACCGACTCATACGCACAATTCTTGAGACTTATCTTTTATACTTTGCAAAGCAAGTAGTTAATGAGAAGAACATATATTCCATTCAATTGGAATTTAAATGGTTTTTATAATCCGGGAAAATTACCCCCGGATCATTTTGGCTAATTTAAAACACACTCACATTAATAAATAGGGTCAGCAAACTCTATTCCTTTCACATTATTCTTAGAAAGGAACTCTTTAAATTCATTAGAAATAATTATGCAAGATTTATATTCACTACATCTTGCCATACTAAAATCTTCAACAACCTTTTCTTTGAAGACTATTTTACTAAACTTCCTTGGACCATTAGGTAAATAACTTAATATAGGTTGGCTTTCTGAAGCTTCCATATCGATGCATGAAACCTCTCTTAGTATATTAATTATTTTATACCCTTGATGTTGGGTTTCATTTACAGATACAGTTGCGTCAATAAGTTGAACATCAGTCCGAAAAACATCGTAACAAGAAATTAGTGCTGCTAGTCTGGATGATATGAATATAGGCCCATCACTATAATAAAAATCATATGCAAGCAATACCTTCTCACTCACCTTAGATTTTAATGAAAAAAAATGCCCCTCGTAAGTTTCAATTGATTTACATTGAGAAAAAGTAGTTCCAGATATGTCAGGGTGCTGGTATTCAAACCAATAACTATCGGGATAATCAGAAGCAATTCTTAACCAATACATATTTAACACCCTGTATTTCAAAATATATTTATGAAGCCATATTAATTTAATTGAATTTCTTTAATTCTAACTGTATACCTTTTGTACTCATTTTACTAAACGGGGTGAGTACGATATACCCCGCGACTTTATCTAAAGATAATTAACCTCACATTTTGCAATAATATCAAAAACGTGGTCGTATGTGCTTAGCACTACTCTTTGCAGATCATCTTCTCTTTCAGTTTAGATTAAATCAAAGCTCGACTTTAAATTCCCATCATAAGGATAATCATCTATTTTATATACAGGCATCATTTCGACGTTACTGAATAAAAACTCAATACGAACATCAGGAGCATCTTTTATACTTGGCTTACAAAAAGATAAACTTAAAGAAGCTTTTACTAAAAAAATAAAGAGGTAAAGTTTTAGCTCGGTGCTAGATACTATTAAAGCATCACGACCGTAAATCATATCATATTTTGTTTCTATTGACTTTATATTCATATCAACAATACTCTGTTGTGCATATCGAATTACATTCTTAACCAATTGAAACTATGTAGCTTTAAACATTAACATTTTGGCGGAGTTAGAATTTTAAACACGGGCGCGTAAGTATTATTAAATTATATAAATTTTCTTTTCCTGACGCCTGACAATAACACCATTATTAATTAGAGAAATTTTATAGACGTAAGTAAAAAATCAAGAAAAAATTCATTCCGCATAAAAACATCATCTATATTATATAAGCCGGAAATAATTAATATTAATCCGGCTTATATTAATCACTTGTCTTTACGAGTACTGCCAAAAACCAGCTATAATATTTCCGCCGGATATTTTTTTATACAAATACAAAGCACCGTAACCAAAGATGTAATCACCATCAAGCAATGCATCTGGATAATAATCTTCATCTATTTGCATGAAGAATTTATAACCATCCTTTTGCAATGAATCAAAATAATAGTCTTCCGATTGTATTAACCTTGCTTCTTCAGTTTTAGTGATAAAATCAAACTCTTCACTTTCAACTTTATCATACCCAACAATAGCTGCCTTATTAATGTGTTTTATCGTAAATGCATCATTATTGCTTTCATCAGAAAAAGTATGCGTAATAACTTTTACGGAACAATTAGGGTATATATTGTTATCAATCATATCATCATATCCTTCAGGAGTAAGTATCGTAATATACTCATGTCCATCATCAGGATTCTGAACTGTCAAATAAAACTTATAACCCTGAATATCATCAAGTTTATCTAAAAAGAATTCAGGGATATTTCCACCAATCCGCCCAATGATATCACCATCAGGGAGGGTACTTATTTTAGCGATCAGATTAGATTTTAACATTTTGTTAACCCATTTTTTCTTGCAAACCCAATAGACTCTTCTCTAAGTTTCATTGCCGTTTCAGTGGCAAACTTCTTAGCGTTTTGACGTTCCCAACCTCTGTTGTTCACCAAGTCTTCGTAAATACCCCTTCGAGTAATTGCAGTATTCCTGTTTATATTCTGCAATGCGGTCTGGTTTTTTAATACATTAGGATTATGCAATCCATATTTGGCCTGTAATTTAGATATAGTTTTATGCATAGCATTTTCTTGTAAAGCTATCGCTGGGTTGGTAGTTGCGATACCAGACATTCTACCTTTTATTATGCCATTATTTCTTAGCCATGCATTTTGTAATAATTCATGTGCAGTTAAACCATCTTTTGCATGGACGGGGCTTCCATAGCCTGCGATTCCAAATTCATTTATTAAACCCAGCGGATCAATCCACCCCAACGGATTCGGCGCATACTGATAAAGGTTCCACCCGCCATTCAACCCAATCGGATCCTGCACAATAAACCGCCCGACCTGCGGGTCGTAGTAGCGGAACAGGTTATAGTGCAGCCCCGTTTCACCGTCAGCGTACTGCCCTGCATAGCGAAGCGGCTGGTGCGCCATCGCTGTGCGATTCACAACCCGTGAGAACCCTTCGCTCTGATGGCGCACCTCGCCAAAGCTGCCGTACTGGCCGCTCCAGCGTACCGCACCACGTTCGTCGGTCACCTCCAGCGGCGCGCCGTTCAGGTCGGTGTTGAACCAGTAAATCTCACCGCTGCTCTGGTCTCGGAGATGATCCACCCGCGCCAGCGGGCTCCAGGCTTCATTCGGGTCATAAATATACGTACTGCACAGCCCGGTTTGCTGCTGCTCCTGCAACAGGCGGTAGCCCTGCCACAGGAAGCGCGTTTCGGTGGTGCCGTGCGCGGTGGTGACGATTTTGCGGGTACGGCGGCCCAGCGCGTCGTAGTGATAGCGCGCCTCAAACCGCCCTTCCGGCCCGGTTCCGCGGGCGGATACCAGCCGGTTCTCGGCGTCATACGCATAATGCTGTTCATACAGTCCGTTGCGGCGGCTGACCAGGTTGCCCCAGTGGTCGTATTTCATAAACAGCGCATGCCAGTGCTGCAGGCGGTTATCCGTGACCGGTACCGCATCGTCATTGGCGGCGAGGTTATCCGCGGCGTCATAGCTGAACTGCGCGCGGCTGTGCCCCTGTCGGGCCTCGTAGTGCTTCAGCAGACGCCCTTCGGCGTCGTAGCCGTAATCCACCTCACCGCGCAGGGTGTCGCTAACGCCAGAAAGCTCACCGCGTGCGGTGTAGCGATACAGACGTTCCAGTATCGCCTGCTCCGGCAGGGTCACCTCCGTACTCAGCTCACTGCGCTGCAGGGTACGTCTGCCAAGGCTGTCATACTGGCGGAGCTGCTCGCGCGCGCCCTGGGTGCGGCGAATTTCCCTGTGCAGGCGGTCGCGGGTGAACTCGGTCACCAACTGCTGCCCGAAGCGGATGGCGCTGACATGGCCGGAGCCATAGTGCAGCCAGGCCAGCTTTTGCTCGCCGGGCAGCGTCAGCCCGGTCAGGTTGCTCAGGGCATCCCATTCATAGCCCACTGCGCCGTTAATGCCGGATTCGCTCAGCACGCGCCCGGCGGCATCATGGCGGTATGCAATCTCATCGCTTTCGATACCAAACGCAACGCCTTCGGCTGTTGGGGTGCGACGGATGCGGGTGATCTGGCCGCTCAGGTCGCGGACGTAGCGGTACTCCGCGTGGCGCTGAGTTCGCCCGATCAGCAGCCCGCTGTCGTCATAGCTGAACTGCTGGACGCGACGGGCGATGCCGCCGTCGGCGGCAGGTCGGCCGTTTTCTTCGAGCGCGCAGAGGAACCCTCGCGCATCCCATTCCATATGGCGCACGGTCTCGTCCGGGCGCGTTTCGCTGAGCGGGCGGCCCACGGCGTCATAGGTGAAGCGGTATTCCGCCCCGTTGCCGTTATCGAGTCGCAGCAGGTTACCGCGCGGGTCGTAGCGCCACTGGCGCACGCGGCCAATACGATCGGTGAGGCTGACCGGGAGACCGAGCGCGTTATAGGCCCAGCTTACCTCGCTTTCCAGCGGGTCGCGCCAGCCCGTGAGCTGGCCGCGTTCGTTCCACACCAGCGACTCGCGGCTGCCGTCCGGATGGATCACGGCACTCAGCAGCCCCGCGTTGTTCCACTCCCGACGCGTGATATTCCCTTCCGCATCCTCGCTGGCAATCAGCTGCCCGAAACGGTCGTAACTGAAACGGGTCACGCTGCCGGAGCAATCGGTGCGCTGTGTCAGCAGCCCCTGGATGTTCCAGACCAGACGTACCACGCCGCCGAGGGCATCGGTGATGCTCTCAGGCAGGTTCTCTTCCTCATCGGGATAGTGATACGCGGTGGCGTTACCGGCCGGATCCGTTTCCGACAGCAGACGACCGCGAAGGTCGTACATCGCCTGCGATGAAGTACCGTCCGGGTAGACCGTCCGGGTGATGCGATCGGTCAGACGATACCAGTAATATTCTGTGCGACGGCCCGCCGGGTCCGTCTCACTGGTCATGCGGCCATACTTATCCCAGGTACTGCAGCGCATCGCACCGCCGGACAGAATGACATCGCTGAGCTCGCCGTCGCGGTAGACAAACGTCGTCTGGCGGCCGTCGTAATCCGTGAAGCGCGCGACGTTGTCGTCGTCGTCAATCAGCCAGTTCGCCTGCGCACCATCATCACGAATGGCGCGACGGATGCCGTTTTCAAAATCGTATTCGAACGTCAGTTGTTCGCCACCGCTGTGGCGGAAACCGACCACGCGCGGCAGGCCGTCAATCTCCCGCCAGCGGTATTCGCTCAGCAGGCCATTGGCGTCCTCGTGGGCGCTCATCAGCCCGTCCTGCCAGCGGAAGCGTCGGCGCACGCTACCGCCCCGGCCGGTCACACAGACCAGCTGGCGCTGTTCATCATAAGCGTAACTGACCAGGCAAATCTCGTCATCCAGCCAGGCGCTGGCGAGCCTGCCACGGTCGTAGCGGCAGACCACGCGCTGGCCCGCGCTGTCGGTCAGGGCATGCAGGGTATTATCCGCATTCCACTCGAAGAGAATATCGTTGCCGCAAGGTTCTGAGATGCGCTGAAGCAGTGACGGTGCGTCATCCTGCAGCGGCGCATAGTGCCAGCGTTCGCCGCTGACGTCATACACCGACCAGCTATCGTCATGGTGATGTTCAAGCCAGTTTTTTTCGCTCTCGCAGTAGGTGCGCATCCCTTTCGGCACGTTCGGGAAGGCAACGTAATCGCCGGACGGCGCACGCCACACCAGCCCGTCCTGATAAGGCTCCAGGCGACTTTCCCAGAACAGGCTCCAGCCGCGGCCCAGCACGCTGTCGCCGGGGTTGCCGCTGCGCCAGTAGCGCTGCCAGCGCACCGGCAGGCGTGACGGCAGAACGAAATCGAGCTCATCATCCCCGCTGAGAAACTTCTGTCCGCTGACGATATCCACCGGACGGGCGATGATCCCCGCGGCCGCTACGCCGGTCATCAGCGTGCCGGCGCGGCAGGCGATACGGGCCAGCTTATTGATCCCAGGGATTTTGCCCAGCAGCTTAGAGAGCGCCCCGACTTTGCCGGCCGCACCGCCCCAGCCACCGAGAAGCCCGGCGAACAGCAGAGTAAGATCGGAGACTTTATAGAGCCACTCGGGCACTTCAGACTGAATGGGCAGGGTTTGCTGCGGATCGCCGCCGATGAAGACGTTGTCCGAGCCGGTCATCACCTTCGCGTCGCAGGTGGTGCGATCCCCGATGCGGGACGCAGGCTGGCTGTTAATGGAGACACGCTTAGAGCCTTCGGCCATCTGCTGCGAGCCATCGTCCGAGCACTTCACCGCGCTGTCCGTCGCGATGGCGGCGGGTTTGCTGTTGATAAACACATTGGGCGAGCCGGAGGTGATGACGCCTTTCTTCGTCATACTGGATGCCCCGGCGTCGGCGATACTGTCCCGGGCGGCGGTCGCCAGCTCCCCGGTGTAATACCCCACGGCCAGGCTTGCGCCGACGAGCAGCACACCCACGCCAAGGCAGGATGCGCCGAGACCGGCAATAAACATCGCCCCCGCCAGAATGCCCCCGGCGGCGGCAATCAGGCCACCGACAATCGTTCCGGCAATCATCCCGGCCAGCGCACCGGAGTGGCCGATATCATCACCAACGCGTGCAGCTTCAAACATAACGACTATCCCTGGTGTTAATGGTGGAAGCGAAAGCTCCTGAGAAGATCGCCGAACAGCGCGCAGTCCGTATCGCCCAGCGTACGGGTGCAGGTCATGGTGAACACCAGAATGTTATCGCCCTCGGCATTAAACACGGCCTGCTGCTGCCAGATGCGTTTCCCGTCGCGCAGATAGCTGGCGTGGACAATTTCACCCTGCAAAAGGCCGTCGCCGAGCGTTGCGGCACTGCGTTCAGCCTGCTTCCAGCCCTTGAGATGTTTTTCCATCAGGGCGAGCTGGCGATCGATATACGCGGCAAGCGCTTCGCCGGGGTTGAGGGTATCGCGGGAGATGTTGAATGCTGGCGCATCCGCTGCAGGCGGCGCGAAGACATTGACGGTACGATCCTGATAGCCCTCAGGAAAAGCGATCATTCCTTCATTAAACAGGCACTGCGAAGATGGTTCTGACATTGAGCGGGTCCCACCACATTTTTTCAGAAGCGGTAAGTTTCGCATATGTGTTTAAGGCTGACTATCCCCAGATTATTGTCCCACCGCCACGCTCGCCGACAGGCCCGCCACCAGCTCAACTCCCTTCGGTAAGCTGTCGATATGAATGCGCACCGGCACGCGCTGCGCCAGCCGCACCCAGTTGAAGGTTGGCTCCACGTCGGGCAGACCCAGCCCGCCGGTCTCGTCGTTGTTATCGCCAATCCCATGACCGATGCTCTCCACGTGCCCCGTGAGGACAGGGTCATAACCCATCAGCGCCACCTGCGCGCTATCCCCCACGCGGATATGGCGCAGTTTGGTCTCTTCAAAATACCCCACCACCCAAAAGCTGTGGGCATCAACGATGGTCACCTTTGTCTCCCCCGCTGTCGCATAATCGCCAGGCCGAAGCCGCAAATGCGTGACGTAGCCCGAGACTGGCGAGCGAACGGTGGCGTGAGCCAGATTAAGCTCGGCCAGCGCCAGCGCGGCAAGTGCGCCATGATAATTGGCTGCCGCGACATTCGCCGCACTGCCAGTTTGCTGCAAATCCTCGCGGGAGATGGCGTCCTTAATCTGCGTGCGTCGCCGGGCGGCATCCTGGCGCATCAGCATCTCATGGCGTTTTGACTCCACATCCGCCTGCGCGCTGACCACCGCCAGTTTGAGCCAGCGCGGATCGATGCTGTAGAGCACATCGCCCTGGTTTACCCACTGATTATCCCGCACCGCCACGCTGATAACCGGCCCGGAGACGTCCGGCGCTATCTGCACCACATCCGCCCGCACGCGTCCGTCGCGGGTCCATGGGGTCTGGGCGTAATGTTTCCACAAGATAAACGCCAGACACGTTGCCGCCGCAACGGCGCTTAGCGTCAGCGCATAACGGCCCAGCAGAGAAAGTAACGCTTTCATATCAATAACCCCAACGCGGTTAACCCCTGCATGAGCAGGTAAAAGGTGACGATCCAGGTTGAAACATCCATCAGCGGGCGACACGGCAAACGGCGGTAAAGCCTGCTGAGAGAGAAAAGCGGTATGAGAAGCAGCGTGCAGACCAGTGCCACGAGCGCCACCATCAGTAACCCGGGGATCAACACGCCCCCGACATTGAGATCATTGACCATCGTCCGGCCCCCGTAATGCGCAGTGAAGATCCACCAGCCTGCCGATAACCTGCCGCGTTTGTTCATCAGCCGCAGGCAAACGGCAGCCAATGGCGGCGGCGAGGCGTTCATGTAAGGCGGCGGTGTCTGACGTCGTCAGTTGATAAAGCAGCGTGTTAATCTCCGGCGGCATATCAGTACAGCGGAGGTGTCGCACCGAGAGGCCAATCCGCAGCGCGTGCAACAGTCGGTTAAGCGCCTGTTCGGTAGCGTGCCCACTGCGCGGCAAACGCGGCAGTAACAGGGCCACCCTGTCGATCATCAGATTGATCCAGTGGGTTTCATCGCTCTGCATTTTTCCTTTCACGCTGCGGCGGATATCGCGCTGGCACAACCTCAGCAGCCGGTTGATGGCGGCATCGGCCTGCACGGTTTGCAGCAGGCTCATGCTGATGACGGCAAAACCGGTCGCGAAAAAGAGAGCAATGGCGGTGTTTAGCGCCGCGGCGAAATCGCCGCTGTAGCGCGCGCTTAGCTCCGATAGCACCGGAAGCGTGAGGGTGATCCCCATCGCCATAAAGGTGGTGGGTGGGCGCGCCTGCAGCGACCCGGCGAGCAGATACGCTGGCGCAAGTACCGCCACCAGCACGGCGAAATCACTCACCTGTGGAAGTAGCGCAAAGCTGTAGAGCAGGCTTATCACTACGCCCCAGATGCTGCCGATGATGTATTTCACGAGGTGCGGCGCCGGGGTGTCGAAGCTGCCGAACAGCGTGCAGCAGACACCGAGGATCGAAACTGCCGTGCCGCCGTCGGGCCAGGCGGAGTAAATCCAGACCAGACAACCGCTCAGGATGATGACGAACGCCCCCAGCGCCGTGCGCGCGGCGGTAAGCGGATCGCGGTGGAAGACGTAGCCTTTGATCGCGCTGCTCTGTACGCGATCGGACGCAAACTGGCTGTGGTGGATCGCATCTGAAAGACGATCGCACTGTTGCAAAAGAAGCACGGCCTCCGTCAGATAACGGGTAAAACTTGCCCGCTCCGCCTCTTTCAGGCTCCGCGCCCGGGAAGCATCGCGGTCAGCGACCTGCTGGCAACGCTTAATGAGGGCGTCAGCCAGCTGTTTTCGTTGTTCTTCATCGTCACATGCAAGCCAGGCCTGGACATCGTCCAGCACGGTTTGCAGTTCAGCGGGCATTGTCGCCGTCAGGGGTAAGCGGTCACGCAGTTCACAGTTCACCATAATCAACCGCGCCAGCCGGTCATGAATGGCTTTTCGGGCCTGGCGTACCGGAACGGCAAGGGCGAAATCGTACGGGATATGATGGCTCATTCCCTGCAGGAACTGCAGCGACAGCGCAAAATGCAGGGGCGACGTCACCGTACCGGGTTTGCCCGCTAACGTGTCGGCTACCCGCTCGCGTGCGGTGCGCAGCGTCTGCGATAAGGCGCTGTTGAACTGCGCGGAGATACGCGCAGGCAATACATAGCGGTGAATCACCGCCGCGCAGAAGATACCAATCGCAATCTCCTGCACCCGAACGACGGCGATGTTAAAAATCGCACCGGGCTCAGAGACCGCCGGGAAACCAATCAGGCTCGCGGTGTAACCTGCCAGCACAAAGGCATAGGCCCGGGGCGTGCGTTCCAGCAGGGATAACCAGAGACAGAACGTGATCCACCCCGTCAGCACCACGCTGCAAACCATCGGCATATTTGCGAAGGTGGGCACGATCAGCACGGTGGCACAGGCCCCCGTTACGGTTCCGGCCAGACGGTAAAGGCTCCTGCTGAGCGATGCCCCCACCGACGTCTGCGACACAATGTAAACGGTAATAATGGCCCATGAGGGGCGGTCGAGACCGATCGACAGCGCAATGTAATATGCCAGCATCGCGGCGGCAAATGTCCTTGCGGAATAGAGCAGCGCGCGGGCATCGCTTTGCAGCGCGGCTGGTAAATAACGAGAGATGAGGATGTTCATGCCGGGATTATTACCGGCTTGTCAGCGCGCTTAAATACTCTATTCTGTCAAAAAATACCTAAATGTTGCCATAAGCATGAAACCTCAACTTGCTAATACGCTCTATGACCCTGACGCCACAGCCTCTCCTGCCGTGGCGCGTCATCTGGACTTCGTGGACTACGCTGCAGAAGTGCCGGTACACACCCACCGCAAAGGGCAGCTGATTATTGCCCGCTATGGCGCGGTCAGCTGTTATGCAGAAAACGATATCTGGATCGTGCCGCCAGACTGCGCAGTCTGGATCCCCGGCGGCATTCCGCATAGTGCCAAAGCAACCTGGAACGCCCATCTCAACTATCTGTTTATTGAGCCCGGTGCGGCGGCGCTCCCGGCGCGATGCTGCATCCTGGCGATTTCGCCGTTGATTAAGGAACTGGTTGACCGTTTAACCCGCGAAGAGGTTGATTATCCGCCGGACAGCCACGCGGCACGACTCACCCGGGTAACGCTTGATGAACTGGCCAGCATGCCGCAGCAAAAGCTGAGCCTGCCGGTTTCAGCGCATCCCAAAATACGCGCTATGGCCGACGCGCTGGTCAGCCACCCTGAGGACAGAAGCACCCTGAAAGACTGGGCCAAACGGCTGGCGCTCAGCGAACGAACCTTTGCGCGCCTGATGCAGCGCGAGACCGGGCTGAGCTTTGGGCGATGGCGGCAGCAGCTGCACCTGATTATCGCCCTGCAGGAGCTGGCGAGCGGTGCCCCGGTGCAGAATGTGGCGACAAAACTCGGATATGAATCCGTGAATGCGTTTATCACCATGTTTCGCAAAGCAATGGGCACCACGCCCGCGCACTACTTTGCCGAGCGGAAAAACAGTGGCCGTTAGCCCGGCCCCTCGCTCCCCGCCGCCAGCAGCGGCACTATCACATCGCTGATGGGCACCGGTATACCGTGCGCGCGGCCATAGCGCTGGATCACGCCGTTGCGGATATCCCACTCCAGTGGGCGGTTGGCCTGACGGTCGGCAAGGATCGAGGTGCCTAAATCGGCCGGGGCGCGCTGGAAGTTCGCCAGGATCTCCTGCGCAACGTCATCATTGAGCGCTGCCCCCTCGGCACGGGCGACAGTAAGGCCTTCGCGCAGATACGCCAGCCCCAGCGCGCTGATATCCTCGCGCGAAAACATCCCGGCACGACGATTGGCCAGCACCATCAGCCCGGCCACCGCGTTTTGCAGCAGCTTGCGCCAGGCGACAGTGGCGAAATCAGCCGACAGCTCAACCGCACAGCGTGTGCCCTGCAACGCGTCTACCACCCGTTTTGCCTGCGGAACGTCCGGCAGCGTCAGGCGCGGTTTGGCGCGCAGCCAGACGGAGGCATCCGGTTCACGCTGCGCCGGGAACCAGACCACCGACGGCAGCACCGTTGCGCCATTAACCCACGGCTCCAGCTGGGCTTTCTGCTCCACGCCGTTTTGCAGGGCGCAGACCACCGTGTTTTCATCGCACA
>NZ_LOMM01000013.1:0-75469 GCF_001605945.1 Enterobacter sp. SENG-6 | reverse complement strand
TTTTTTACCGCCACAAAAACCAGATCGGCGGGACGCGTGACGACGGACGGGTCGGTTAATACCGGACCCGGCACGACCGTTTCACCTTCGTCGTCGCGCAGACGCAGTTCAGGATGTGCGGTGCGTCCGCACAACTGCGGCGTGCGGCCAGCGTCATGTAGCACCGCGGCGATAGTGGTACCAATTGCACCAGGCCCAATCAGCGCAATCACTGGATTGTCAGACATGGTTAACTCCCCTTTTCGCTAAGCCTGCTAACAGTTATACCACTGTAAAAAGTGAGCGCCACGTCGTTGTCTATACTCAACACACGACAGACAACGGAGTGCGCCATGCCTTTACCCGATTTCAAATCCTCTGAACCCTATACCCTTGGCATCGAACTCGAGCTGCAGGTGGTTAACCCACCGGGATACGATCTGAGCCAGGACTCTTCCGCGCTTATCGCCGCCGTTAAAGACGACATCAAAGGCGGTGAAGTTAAACACGATATCACCGAAAGCATGCTTGAGATTGCCACCGGCGTGTGCCAGAACATCGATCAGGCGGCGGCACAGTTCTCCATGATGCAGCAGAGCATTTTGCGGGCGGCGGCGGAGCATCATATTCAGATCTGCGGCGGCGGGACGCATCCGTTCCAGAAGTGGCAGCGGCAGGAGGTGTGCGATGACGAGCGCTACAACATCACGCTGGAGCGCTTTGGCTATCTGATTTTACAGGCGACGGTGTTTGGCCAGCACGTGCATGTCGGGTGCCGGACCGGCGATGACGCGATTTATCTGCTGCATGGCCTGTCACGCTTTGTCCCGCACTTTATCGCCCTGGCCGCCGCATCACCCTACATGCAGGGCACGGACACGAAGTTTGCCTCCTCGCGACTCAATATCTTTTCCGGGTTCCCGGATAACGGGCAGATGCCGTGGGTCAACAACTGGCAGGAGTTCGAGGGGCTGTTTCGCCGCCTGAGCTCAACCAGCATGATCGACAGCATTAAAGATCTGCACTGGGACATTCGCCCCAGCCCGCATTTTGGCACCGTTGAGGTGCGGGTGATGGATACGCCGCTGACGCTCGGCCATGCGATCAATATCGCCGGGCTGATCCAGGCGACATCCCACTGGCTGCTGACCACCCGGCCGTATAAGCATCAGGAGAGGGATTTTCTGCTGTATCGCTTTAACCGTTTTCAGGCGTGTCGCTACGGGCTTGAGGGCATACTGACGGACGTGCATACCGGCGAGCATAAGACGGTGGCGGAAGATCTTGCCTGGCTGCTGGAGCAGGTTGCGCCATCGGCCGAGAAACTCGGCGCGACGAGCGCGATTAAGGAACTTGCCCTGCTGTTAAAGCAGGGCAAGAGCGAGGCGCAGCGCATGCGGGACTTTATCGCCGACGGCGGCTCGCTTATTTCTCTGGTTCAGAAGCACTGCGAGCTGTGGGCGACGAGTCCGTAAGGCCGTGCCCCCACTCGCGCAGGCGCTGGAACAGCACAAACAGTGCGGGGATGAACAGGATCCCCACTACGGTCGCCACCAGCATACCGCTGAATACCGTAGTACCAATGATGCGACGGCTTTGGGCACCCGCTCCGGTCGCCAGCATCATTGGCAGGACGCCAATAATGAACGATACCGCCGTCATCATTACCGCACGGAAGCGGCGTGATGCCCCCTCGCGAGCCGCATCGACAATTGCTATCCCCTCCATGCGCCGCGCGCGGGCAAACTCGACGATAAGGATCGCGTTCTTGGCAGCAAGGGCTATCAGCAACACCAGGCCAATCTGCACATACACGTCGTTGGCGTAGCCGGCTATCCACAGCCAGACCAGCGCCCCGCCGATGGCGAACAGCACCGAGAGCATTACGCTCGCCGGAAGCGTCCAGCTCTCGTACTGGGCGACGAGGAACAGCCACGCCATCACCACCGCCGCCAGCACAATCCAGATCGCCTGATTACCGGTCTGCTGCTCCTGATACGACATGCCGCTCCAGGCGTAGTCGTACCCGGCGGGCAGGCTCTGCGCCAGAATGTCGCCCATCGCCGCCATCGCAGTGCTGCTGCTCACCCCTTCCGCCGCGGAACCGCTCACCGACACCGACGGAAACTGGTTGTACTGCTGCAGGAACGGCGCGCCAACGGTGGGTGTGATGGTCACGAGATTACTCAGGCGCACCCGCTCACCGTTGTTGCTGCGCACAAACAGCTCGCTGATTTGCCCGGCGCGCTCGCGCCACTGCATCTCATTTTGCATCACCACGTGGTAGACGCGGTTGTTGACGCTGAAATCCCCGGCACGCGTGCCGCCAAATGCGGTTTGCAGGCTGCTGAAGATGCGTGACACCGGTACGTCGAGACGCGCCGCGCGCTCGCGGTCAACGGTCAGCGTCAGCTGCGGCACGTTGCTGCTCCAGGTGGTGAATACGCGGCTCAACTGCGGATGCTGGTTGGCTTTCACCAGCACCTCGCGGGTGATGCGCTCCAGCTCCGCCGGGCTCTGCCCCGCCTGCGCCTGAATACGCAGGTCGAAGCCGGAAGCATTGCCCAGCCCCGGCAGCGTCGGCGGGGCAAAGGTCATGATGGTTGCTTCCGGCAGCGCCAGCAGCTGGCGCTGAAGGGTACCCATCACTTCATCCAGCGGCGGACGCTCGCTCCAGTCCTTCAGCATGATGGAGATAAACCCGCCGTTGGAGGCGCTGGTGCCGTTGAGGATGTTAAACCCGGAGACCTGAATCACGTCTTCCACCGCCGGATGTTTAGCAATTAATTCGCGTGCCGTAGCCATCACCGCCTCGGTGCGCTCCAGCGAGGCCGCTTCCGGCAACTGAACGCTGGCGAAGAAGTAGCCCTGATCTTCCTGCGGCAGAAAACCTTTAGGCATCGACATAAAGCTGAACACCACCACAGCCGCCGCGCCAGCGGTGGCCAGCAGTGCCAGCCACGGACGAAGGGTGAATATACTCACCATGCGGGAGTAGAGGCTACGCGTGGCCTCCAGCCCCCGGTTGAAGCCGCGGAAAATCGCCGCGGGCTGCGCCGGACGCGGACGCAGCAGCAGCGCACACAGCGCGGGCGTCAGCGTCAGCGCCACCAGGCTTGAGAGCGTTACGGCGGTGGAGAGCGTGACCGCAAACTGGCGGTACAGCTCGCCGACAATCCCCGGCAGCAACGCCACCGGCACGAATACCGCCAGCAGCACCAGCGTCGTCGCGATCACCGGCCCGGCAATCTGGCGCAGCGCCAGCGCGGTCGCCGCCGTCCGGCTCTGCCCTTCCGCCATCAGCGTTTCGACGCTCTCCACCACCACGATGGCGTCATCCACCACCATGGTCAGCGCCAGAATAATGGCGAACAGGCTGAGCGTGTTGGCGGAATAGCCAAGCGTGTAAAGCACCGCAAAGGTTCCCACCAGCGACACCGGAATGGCAAGGGCGACAATCAGCGTGGCGCGCCAGCTCTGCAGAAACAGGGAAACGACCACCACCACCGCCAGCATCGTCAGCGCCAGAGAGACGCCAATCTCTTTAATGGTGGCAGCCACGAAGGTGGTGGTGTCGAATTTCACCTCATAAACCAGGTCGTCCGGGAAGCGCGTCGAGAGACGCTCCAGCTCTGCACGCACCGCCCCGGCAACGCGCAGGGCGTTAGCAGACGGAGTGGGGTAAATGCCGAGGTAGGCGGAGTCATGTCCGTTCAACTGCGCGCCGGAGCTGTAGCTGCGCGAGCCAAGTTCGATGGTGGCAACGTCCTGCAGGCGTACCAGTTGCCCCATCTCGCCCGCGCGGATGATGATGTTGGCAAACTCTTCTGCCTGGTTTAAGCGCCCCAGCCCGTTGATGGTCAGGGTCTGCTGCTGGCCGTTAAAGACCGGTGGTGTACCGACCTGGCCTGCCGCGCCCTGCACGTTCTGCTCGCGCAGCGCCTGCGCCACGTCGTCGGTGGTGACGTTGAGCGCGTTCATGCGATCGGGCCGCAGCCAGATGCGCATGCTGTAGTCGCGCGCGCCAAACATCTGCACCTGCCCGACGCCGGGCAAACGGGACAGCGCCTCGCGCACCTGAGTGCTGGCGTAGTTGCTGACAAACAGCGGCGTGTGGGTGTTTTCCGGTGAGTAAAGACTTACCCCCATCATCAGGTTGGTGGCGCGCTTGCGCACCTGCACGCCGTTTTGCTGCGCCTCGGTCGGCAATTGCGCCACAGCCTGCGACACGCGGTTTTGCACGTCGATGGCGGCCAGATCCGGGTCTGTCCCGGCAGCAAACGTGATGTTCAGACTGTAAGTGCCTTCATCCGAACTGGTGGACTCCATATACAGCATGTGATCCACGCCGTTAAGCTGGGTCTCAAGCGGCGTGGCGATGGCCTCGGCCACGTCAGCCGCGCTGGCCCCCGGCCATGACGCTGACACATTCACGACCGGCGGCGTGATCTGCGGATACTGCTCCACCGGGATCAGCTTCAGCGCGATAGCCCCCAACAGGGTAATGACCAGCGCAATCACCATCGCAAAGCGCGGGCGTTTGATGAAAAACGTCAGCATGATGGCTCCTTAATTCAGTATCTGGACGGCAGCGCCGGGCTGAACACGCTGCACGCCGTCAGCGATCGCTCGCTCACCAGGCTGTACGCCAGAGGCGATCTGGAACTGCTGCCCGATCTGTCCGGCGACCGTCAGCGGACGTTTTTCCGCCTTGCCGTTGGCGTTTACCACCCAGGCGAAGAAACCGTCGTCATTCTGCTGTACGGCAGCGGCGGGCAGCGTCATAACCGGCGTTGCGCTGGCGGGCCGCAGAAAAACATTCACATTGCCGCCGGGCAGCAGCTGATGGCGTGGATTGGCGAATTCGGCGCGCAGCATTACGCTGGCGGTGCGCGGGTCGATGCGGTTGTCCACCGACGTCAGCTCGCCGACGATGCGCTGGCCGTTGTTGTCAATTAACGCCTGCCAGGCCTGCTTCATGGCGCGGAGATCGGTATGCTTGCCGACTTTAGCGGCAAACGCGCCCTCTTCCAGCGCAAAAGCGATGCGGATCGGATCCAGCTGCACCACATCCACCAGTACACCGCTTGCGGGGTTGACCAGGCTGCCGACGTGGAAGTTGCTGTGCCCCACGCGCCCGGCAATCGGTGACGTGATGCGCGTGTACCCCAGCGTCACGTTGCGGGTTTCCAGCCGGGCTTTCGCCTGTTCCAGCGCAGCGCGGGCAACATCGCGCTGCATACGGGCGTTATCCACATCGTGACGGCTGATGGCGTTGTTGTTGCCCAGGCTTTCAAAACGGGAGAGCTGCTGCTGCGCCTGCCGCAGCGTCGCTTCAGCGCTTGTCACCTCGGCCTGAGCCAGACGCACGGCAGCACGCGGCTCGGCATCATCCAGTTCGAACAGCACGTCGCCTTTTTTCACATATTGCCCGTCGCGGAAGTTGATTTTGGTTATCACGCCTTCCGTGCGTGCGCGCAGCTCAACGGTGTGAATCGCCTCGATGCGGCCGGGGATCTGGCGTTCAGCAGCGTGGGTAGTTTGTTCCACGGTGGCAACGCGAACAGGAATGGCGGCGGCAAAGGCAGGTGGCAGGGTGAAGGTGAGCAGTGCGAACAGGAGTGGGAATTTCATGGGAGTACCTCAGGGTTGTTGCCCTCACCCCGGCCCTCTCCCACAGGGAGAGGGAGGTCAGGGTCCCCTCTCCCTGTGGGAGAGGGTTAGGGTGAGGGCAAAAGGTTATGCAGCCTTACGGAACCTGCGGGTGAGTCGCTTCTCGATTTCGACGACGAAGAACATCACGCCCGCTACCGCAAGCGTTACGAACCAGTAGCGCAGCGGCAGCGCTTCCGTCCCGAACAGCATCTGCATAAACGGCAGGTAGATGATGGCCGCCTGAAGCAGGAACAGCACGCCGGTAACCAGCCAGATCCCTTTGTTTGCCAGCAGGCCGCGGTTCAGGGAGAACCCTTCGGTGTTGCGGCAGTTGATCATGTACACCCACTGGGCGCAGACCAGCATCTGCAGCAGCACGGTGCGGATGAACTCCGCGCTGTGACCGCGCGGGGCCAGCAGGGCTTCCAGCGCAAAGGCGGCGATAGCAATCATGGTGCCCACAAAGGCCACGCGCCACACGGCATACGCGTCCATCACGTGCTGCCCGGTCTGACGCGGCGGACGGCGCATGATGTTGCGCTCGGCGGCTTCAAACGCCAGGCCGAAGGAGAGCGTGGCGGAGGTTGCCATGTTCATCCACAGAATCAGTACCGGCGTGAGCGGAATGATGTTCCCCGCCAGCAGCGCAATCACAATCAGCAGCCCCTGCGCCAGGTTAGTTGGCATGATGAACAGAATGGTTTTCTTCAGGTTGTCGTAGACACGACGCCCCTCTTTTACCGCGCTGGCAATGGTGGCGAAGTTATCGTCCGTCAGGACCATGTCCGCCGCCTCTTTGGTCACTTCCGTGCCTTTGATGCCCATCGCAATACCCACGTCCGCCTGACGCAGCGCCGGGGCATCGTTCACGCCGTCGCCGGTCATGCCTACGATTTCGCCTTTGTCCTGCAGCGCTTTCACCAGGCGCAGCTTATGCTCCGGGCTGGTACGGGCGAAGATGTCATACTTCACCGCCGCGTCCGCCAGCTCGGTGTCATCCATCTTCTCCAGTTGGTAGCCGGTCACCGCCTGCTCGCTGTTGGTGATCCCCAGCATCTGGCCAATGCTCATTGCCGTCTGCGGGTGATCGCCGGTGATCATCTTCACGCGGATCCCCGCCTGCTGGCAGGCGTTAATGGCGTCAATGGCTTCCGGGCGCGGTGGATCCATCATCCCGGCGATACCGAGGAAGATCAGACCGTGGCTGAGATCGTCATGCGTCAGCGCCTGCTCGCCGTTTGCCGGTTTGAACGCCGCGGCCACCATACGCAGCCCCTGGCGCGCATAGCGCTCCATCTCGCTTTCCCAGTACGCACGGTCAAACGCCTGCGCACCGTTGCGGGTCTGCTGCTGTGCGCAGAGGGCGAAAATCACATCCGGCGCGCCGGTGATCAGGATTTGCTCCTCACTGCCAATCTGGTAGTGGGTGCTCATGTACTTGTACTGCGAGTCGAACGGGATTTTGTTAATCAGCGTGGTCATCACCGGCGCGAGGTGGGCTTTCGCCGCCAGCACCTTCAGCGCGCCTTCGGTCGGCCCACCGGTGATGCCCCACAGGCCGCGCTCGTCCTGAATCAGCTGGCTGTCATTGCACAGGTCGATGGTGCGCAGGTACTGCTCCAGCACGGTGTCCGGCTGGATCTGCATCGGCTCGTCGCTGCCTTCCAGATAAATGTTACCCACCGGCTCGTAGCTGTTGCCGTCCACGCGGTAGCAGGCGTCAGCGGTGATGATGGCCTTCACCGTCATTTCGTTCATGGTCAGGGTGCCGGTTTTATCCGAGCAGACCACGGTCATCGCCCCCAGGGTTTCAACCGTTGGCAGCTTGCGGATAATCGCCCGCTTGCGCGCCATCGCCTGCACACCCAGAGAGAGGATAATGGAGATAATCGCTGGCAGACCTTCCGGTACGGACGCCACCGCCAGGCTGATCAGCGAGAGCAGCAGCTCGCCCATTGGGATCTCGCGGAACACCAGGCTGAAGATAAACAGCGCCGCCATCATCGCCAGAATAATGGCGAAGATAGCCTTGCCCAGCTTGTCCATCTGTACCAGCAACGGCGTGCGGTGTTTTTCAATCCCGTCCATCATCTGGTTGATGTGGCCAAGCTCGGTCTCCTGCCCGGTGGCAATCACCACGCCGATCCCCCCACCCGCGCTTACGGTGGTGCCCGAGAAGACCAGGTTAGTGCGATCGCCCAGCGGCAGTTCACCGTTCAACGGGTTGGTGTGTTTATCTACCACCGTTGATTCGCCGGTGAGAATCGCCTCTTCCACGCGTAAATTATGTGCTTCGATTAAGCGCATATCTGCGGGAATACGATCCCCCGCACGTAAAACAATAATATCGCCCGGAACTATTTCAGTTGTGGGTATTGTTTCATGGTTGCCATCGCGAATAACGCGCGCCTCGCTGGAGAGCATATTACGAATACTCTTCAACGATTTTTCCGCGTTGCTTTCCTGAATATGACCAATTAACGCATTGATCACCGCCACGCCTAAAATAACCAGCGTATCAACCCAGTGGCCCATTATTGCCGTTAATACGGCTGCGGCCAGCAGGACATAAATCAGAACATCATTAAAATGGGCTAAAAAACGCAGCCAGGCGGGTTTACCTTTTTTCTCCGGCAGCGCATTCGGGCCATGTTTTTGCAAACGCGCCTGCGCCTCTGCACGATCCAGACCTGTGGCCTGGCTCTGGGTGTGCGCAAGCACCTGCTCTACGGTCTGCTGGTATGCCAGCCCGCCGGAAGGCGGCACGTTCGAGGACAATTTTTTTTCGGTCATCGTATTTTTCCTTCAATATCCGGTGAACTGAAGCCTGAATTCCTTTCGGGCTAAAATAAATTCATTTTAAAGTCTTGCGAGTAAAATTGATCTACCGCAATATAATGACTTCTCGGTTATTCAAAACTGCATAAAACTATTTCGATGAGCCAATTTTTACAAAATATTTCTAAACCAACTTTAAACGAGGAGGAACCATGTTTGGTATTTATCGCGGACGCCGTCTGGCGTTATACATTATCGCAGCCATTGTTATTGCAACGTTAATTGGATATAGCACCTATTCCTTTGTAAAATTATTTTCGTAATCCAGACATTAATTGACATAACGCGATATTCTTTTAATCGCGCGTGAGGATTTATTTTTATTTTACGAATAAGAAGCTGATAAGCGGTGATTATTTCAGTGAAACCGGGTGGGCGGGTTTATATTGCTTTACGTTCCGGGATGCCGGACAATGACATTTTTAACTGACGATTAACATTACGATGAAACACCCGTTAGAATCGCTGCTCACTGCGGGCGGCATTTTATTGCTGGCCCTGCTTTCGTGCCTGCTGTTACCGGCACCCTCTCTCGGGCTGGTGCTGGCGCAGAAGCTGGTTCAGACCTTCCACATGGTCGACCTTAACCAGCTCTACACCATTCTGTTCTGCGTGTGGTTCTTACTGCTCGGCGCCATCGAATTCTTCGTGCTGCGTTTCGTCTGGCGCCGCTGGTTTTCACTGGCGTCGTAAGGATGCAGGCCCGGTCAGGCGAAACCGCCACCGGGCAAAACAGATCAGTGTGCCCTGCTGTGGTTCTCTTTACGATACGCCCCAGGCGGCTGGTTGAACGTGCGGGTGAAGATGCGGGTGAAGGTCTGCTGCGAGTCAAACCCGTAACGCAGGCAGATGTCGTACACCCGGGCGTCTGATTCGCGCAGATCCCGCGCCGCCAGCAGCAGTTTGCGTTCACGGATATAGCGCCCCAGACTCTCCCCTTTGTATTGCATAAACAGCCGCTGCAGGTGCCATTTCGAGTAACCCGCATGGCGGGCAATCTCTTCGATACGTAATGGCTGGTGCAGGTTATCGTCGATCCACTCGACGATAGTGTCGATGACTTGAGCGGAAATGGTCATACTGCTCTCCCCTTCAGCTTCCTGATTGATCATTATTCCCACCACTCACGAAATGTTTGCGTGGGATCACTCACCCGGACAGGCTCGCCCAGCGCGGGTGTCAACAGCCGATAATTTTTGTCCTTGCTGGCTTTTGCCAGTTGGATCAGCGGATCGTTCCAGGTATGTTTCGCCAGCACGAAGCGCCCGTTATGTCCCGGCACCACGGCTTTCGCGTTCAGATCCACCGAGGCCTGCACCGTCTCTTCCGGCAGCATATGGATGTACTTCCAGTCCTGGTCGTACTGACCGTTTTCCATAATGGCTAAATCCACTTCGCCAAACTGCTCGCCGATGGCCTTAAAATGCGGCCCGTAACCTGAATCGCCGCTGTAATAAATCTTCTGTTCGGGCGTAACGAACATAAAACTGCCCCACAGGGTTTGATTGCGCTTGATGCCGCGCCCGGAGAAGTGACGCGCGGGCAGCACATGCACCGTCAGCGCCTCGCTGATGCGCACCGACTGGTTCCAGTCGCGCTCTTCAATAATCTCCGGCTTCATTCCCCAGTAACGCAGGTGCGATCCCACGCCCAGCGGAGTGACCACGCGTTTCACCTTTGGCAGCAGCGCCGTGATGGTGGCGTAATCCAGGTGATCGTAGTGATCGTGCGAAATGATCAGCAGGTCGATCTCCGGCATGCTGCTCGCCTGCCAGGGATACTCCCCGGCGAAGGCTTTGTTGAGGAATGAAAACGGCGCGGCGTAATTCCCGAGAACGGGGTCGATAAGGATCCGTTTCCCCGCAAGCTGCATATACCAGGAGGAGTGACCGAGCCACACCAGCGTCTCTTGCTCCCGCGGCAGGCTCGCGAGATCGGTTTTTACCAGCGGCAGCGGCTGTGCAGGACGGGCGTTTTCGGTCTTTTTGGTCAGGAACTCCCACATCGCCACCAGCATATTTTTGTCGCCGTTATAGCCTGGCGTGGGCAACGTATTGTGGAATTTGCCGTCGCGATACTGCGGCGAGGCCTCCACTTCCGTGAGCTGCGCACCCTGCGGTGGCTGGCCAAATCCGGCATTCAGAACAAACGGTAAACTCGCGGCTGAAGCAATAATCATGACAAACACCACGCAGATGAAGAGGGACTTTTTCATATCCTGACCCGAAAACGCGCCCCATCCGATGGTTTGCGCGGGCTGAACTTGATTATGAGTGAGTAAGCACTCATTATAGATATGATGATAAAGTCGTCAAGACGTTTTCGATCTTTGACATTCCGCGTTGCAGCGGGTCAAAGCACGTGTTTCAATCAGGGTTTTTACAATTGACAGGAGGAAAAATTTAGTGGCACGTCCGAAGAGTGAAGATAAAAAACAGGCCTTACTGGACGCCGCAACCGCGGCATTTGCGCAGTCAGGTATTGCCGCCTCAACGGCGTTAATTGCCCGTAAAGCGGGCGTCGCCGAAGGTACCCTGTTCCGCTACTTTGCTACCAAAGACGATCTGCTGAATGCCCTCTACCTGCACCTCAAGCAGGACCTCTGTCAGTCAATGCTCTCTAATCTGGATCGCAGCCTTACCACACCGAAAGAGCATACGCGAAACATCTGGAACAGCTATGTGGACTGGGGGATTCGTAACCCCGTGGCACATGCGGCAATCCGCCAGATAGGCGTGAGTGAAAAGCTGAGCGCCGAAACGGAGCTGGCGGTGAAAGAGATGTTCCCGGAGCTGCATGAACTCTGCCGCCGTTCGGTGCGCCAGGTATTTATGTCCGATGAGTTTAAAACCTTTGGCGATGCGCTTTTCTTATCGCTTGCCGAATCCACAATGGAATTTGCCACCCGCGATCCTTCTCGCGCCGTCGATTTTAAAGCGCTCGGGTTTGAGGTTATGTGGCGCGGGCTTGCCCAGGAAGAGAGCGATGGACAGTAAATCCCTGCAGGAGCACGCCAAACGCGTGGCGCTGGAGCTGCCTTTCACCGAACACTGCTGGCCGTTTGGGCCGGAATACGATGTGTTTAAGATAGGCGGAAAAATTTTCATGCTGATGGCCACCGTACATGGACGGCCCCACGTCAGCCTGAAGTCAGACCCGGAAAAATCGCTGTTAAACCAGCAGATTTATCGCGGGGTTGAACCGGGCTATCACCTCAATAAAAAACACTGGATTTCCCTCTACGGCACCGACGACGTTACGCCAGAGCTGGTGACCGATCTCATCAATGACTCGTGGAATCTGGTGGTGGATAAGCTGCCGAAAAAAGACCAGAAGTGGATCAGACCGGTTTGATTGTTCGTCTGGGACGAACAGTATAAGCGCTCGAATCGCACTTATCTTTTTCCGCGTCTCGCTGTAATCTGCTCTCCTTTCGCGCCCGCGTGCGGGCGAATTTCATTACCAGGAGTTGTTATGGATATTATTTCTGTCGCCCTGAAACGCCACTCCACCAAGGCGTTCGACCCCGCTAAAAAACTGACCGCAGACGAAGCGGAAAAGATCAAAACCCTGCTGCAATACAGCCCGTCCAGCACCAACTCCCAGCCGTGGCACTTTATTGTCGCCAGCACTGAGGAAGGTAAAGCTCGCGTGGCGAAATCTGCCGCAGGCACTTACGTCTTCAACGAGCGCAAAATGCTGGACGCTTCTCACGTGGTGGTGTTCTGCGCGAAAACCGCGATGGATGATGCCTGGCTGGAACGCGTGGTGGATCAGGAAGAAGCCGATGGCCGTTTCAACACGCCAGAAGCCAAAGCGGCGAACCATAAAGGTCGTACCTACTTCGCTGACATGCACCGTGTGGATCTGAAAGATGACGACCAGTGGATGGCGAAACAGGTTTATCTGAACGTGGGTAACTTCCTGCTGGGCGTGGCTGCACTGGGCCTGGATGCGGTACCGATTGAAGGTTTCGACGCCGCGATCCTCGACGAAGAGTTCGGCCTGAAAGAGAAAGGTTTCACCAGCCTGGTGGTGGTGCCGGTTGGGCATCACAGCGTGGAAGATTTCAACGCCACGCTGCCAAAATCTCGCCTGCCGCTGAGCACGATTGTGACTGAGTGCTAATCAGTACTGGCACGCTGGATCCCGGCGTGCCAGCTGTTAATAAAGCGTGATCTGCGGATGCTTTACCCCACACACCAACGCATAACGCGTTAAGGTATCCAGACTGGCACGTGTGATATTTGCTTCCATTCGGGAAACCGTTGGCGCGCTAACCCCCATCCTTTCAGCCACCTGCGCACGCGTCAGTCCGGCCTGGTTTCGCCATTGCGCCAGCATGTCACGAAGACGCGCTTTACGCTCTTCCGCATCAAAAGATGCCTGTACCTCTGAATCACTTAATAACTCAGCTCTTAATTCGTCCCAGTTAATAATCTTCTTGCTCATCCAACATCTCCTGTTGTCTCTTCAGTGCCAGACGGATTTCAGCGGAGGGGGTTTTTTGCGTCTTCTTAATAAAGACCCGCAACAGAAAAATGGTCTTCTCCCGTTGGTAGACATATATTCCCCGACTATGGAGCAGCCCAACTGTTCTTATTTCAAACAAGCCATGTGGCAACGGCTTGCTATCAGGCTCCCTCAATGCGGTTGGATGAGTACGCAATTTATCTAGCTGGCGAATCAACTTCGCCTGTACCACCGCAGGCAATGCGAGGATTTCCTCCCGAACCGCATGATGAACGATAAGTCTGAACATGGTTATTCATCCCTGACGATATTAACATATAAGGCAATTTGCATTAAAGGCTAATTTCACCTTTCGTGATTTACCTTACACGTTTGCGCCAGGATCAACCGAGTCCACGTCGATTCCCTGAATCCTTCTCGCAAAAAACTTACCTGGCCGGGTTACCCGCGTGCCAGATTCGTTCTGCATAGCGCCCAATCACCGCCAGCGACGCCGCGAGGAGCAGGAAGAACACCACTTTGTTCATGCCGTCCCAGAAGTATTCGAAGTAGCGGGTGTAGAGGTTAATGGCGAGGAAGGTCAGACCAAAACCGCGCAGCATGCCGTCGTCGGTTTTAAGGCTGATGTAAATGCAGAGCACTGCCGCCACGGCGAACAGCAGCGCCCACGGCAGCAGCGAAGCCTGCGTAACGCCATACCAGTTATCGATATCGTAGTTGCCGAAAATCGACATGATCCACAGGGCGACAAACAGATACGTGAGCCCCATCGCTTTGCTGGTCGTGTATAGATGGCGCGCCTGCAGCCTTCCGCGCAGCAGCCAGCACAGTGCCAGCAGCGCACCGCCGAAGAAGATAAAGCGTACCGGGTAGTTCATTCCCAGCCAGTAGGCGCCCCAGCCGGACATATAGCCCGTCTCCGCACCAAACCAGTTACCGAGTGAGAGCAGGAAAAACAGCCACACCAGGCCGGAGCGACCAAAGAAGCCCACCAGCCCATAAACCGCACATCCCGCCAGGAACAGCGGTGCGATATGGCCGCTGCCGTTATCCAGCCGCTCCCCGAGTTGCCAGAGCGCGATGGCGGTAAAGAGCACGCCGAGGAAAAGCATGGCTTCAGTGCTGTAATGCCACTGGGTTTCCCGCCGCTGTCGGCTGAAGCCCCACAGATAAAACAGCACGGCAACCAGCGCAGGCAGCCCGATGCGGGCGATGGAGGAGAAAGAGAAGAATGCAATAATGCGCGCCATCAGTTCACTGTCGGAGAACAGGCTGCCGATAGCGATGATCACGCAGGCCAGCGCCGTCCAGAAGGCATAGCGGCTGAGCCGCTGCCAGTCCATGGTGACGCGTGTCAAGGTGCCCGCCAGACGCTGATGCTCGTCAGCGCTTAATGTGCCTTCCTGCTGCCACTCGTTGAGCGCGCGGCGCAAAAGCCGCTCATGTTTTCGGGTTACCTTCATTTTGCCTGCTCCGCCAGCCATTCCATCGCCCTCTCCCCCGCGTCATCCACCGGCAGATAGACCAGTAGCCGCGATCCATTACGCGGTGCAGAGTACCAGTACATCTGCTGCAGGGTAAACTCGCCCAGCTCAGGATGGGTAAACAGCTTGAGCTGGTTCTCCACCCCGCGCACGTCATTGCGCTGATGCCACAAGGTTTTAAATTCTTCAGACACCGCAAAGAAACGCGCCAGTTTCGCTTCCCACAGCGGATCGCCCCGGTGCTCGGCCATCGCCGCGCGGAAATAGGAGACAAAGATCGGCAGCACGTCGTCACGCTTGCCAAGCCGCGCACGCCATGCGGGATGGGTGAGGAAAAGATAAATACAGTTGCGATCTTCCGGCGGGATCGCATTGAAATCGACGCCCATTAAGTGCCCGAAGCTGTCGTTCCACGCCACGATATCGAAGTTGGGTTTCTGGATGCTGGCGGGTTTCGGCATGAGGGTATCAAGCAGGCGACGCGTGCCCTCGCTAATCCCCTCGCAGCCCGTCGCCTGTGGCGCTTCACCCGGCGGCAATCCGGCTAGCACAAACAGATGGCGCGTCTCGGTCGGGGTGCATTGCAGCGCTTTTGCCACTGCCGCCATCACGGTGCTGGAGGGATTAACATCTCTGCCCTGCTCCAGCCACGTGTACCAGGTCACGCCCACGTCAGCCAGCAAAGCCACCTCTTCACGGCGCAGCCCCGGCGTGCGGCGGCGGCCGCTGCGCGGCAATCCAAGACGCTGTGGATCAAGGCTCTCACGCCGGGCGCGTAAAAATGCCCCCAGCTGTTTTCGCGTGTCGTCCTTGAGTGAGACAACAGGTTCAGACATCAGCGCCATAACTCCCCCTGCATGGTAGTGCCAGTACCAGTATAAGCAAGAACTGGTACCCGTTTATCAGATCGTTGATGCTACGACCATCTGTTGAATGACGCAATGGAGTTACCATGAATACGTCAGTTGTTTCACCGGGTCGCGCAGGCCTGATATTGCTGTTAACCGGCCAGATGCTGCCGCTGATTGATACCTCGATCACCAACGTGGCGCTGGACGCTATCACCCACTCCTTGCACGCCACCGCCACCGAACTGGAGCTGATTGTCGCGCTCTACGGCGTGGCCTTCGCCGTCTGCCTTGCCCTTGGCAGCAAGCTCGGGGATAACCTCGGGCGCCGTCGTCTGTTTATGTGGGGCGTGGCAAGTTTTGGCCTGGCGTCGCTGCTGTGCGGAATGGCGGGAACCATTGAGCAACTGCTTGCCGCGCGCATCATTCAGGGCGCAGGAGCGGCGCTGATCGTGCCGCAAATCCTCGCCACGCTGCACGTGACGCTAAAAGGCACGGCCCATGCGAAAGCGATCAGCCTGTTTGGCGGTATCGGCGGCATTGCGTTTATCGTCGGGCAGATGGGCGGCGGCTGGCTGGTGTCGGCGGATATCGCCGGGCTGGGCTGGCGTAACGCCTTCTTTATCAACGTGCCCATCTGTCTGGTGGTTCTGGGGCTGAGCCGTCGCTATGTGCCGGAAACCCGTCGCGAAACCCCGTCGCGCATTGACTGGACGGGCACCGTCCTGCTGGCCGTCATTCTCTGCTGCCTGCTGTTTCCGATGGCCCTCGGCCCGCAGTGGCACTGGTCCTGGCCGCTGAATGCCGCACTGATGGCGATTATCCCGCTGGGGTATCTGATGGTCTTAAATGCCCGTAAAAAAGAGCGTGAGGATGCCCATCCGCTGATCCCGCCGCGTCTGATGCAGCTTCGCAGCATCCGCTTTGGCGTGCTGATTGCGCTGCTCTTTTTCAGCGTCTGGTCCGGGTTTATGTTCTGTATGGCGCTGACCATGCAAACCGGTCTGGGAATGGCACCGTGGCAGTCGGGGAACAGTTTTATCGCCCTGGGGGTGACCTATTTTATATCGGCATGGTTTGCCCCGCGTCTGATTGCCCGCTACAGCACCAGCTCGATTCTGCTGACCGGGCTGGCGATTCAGATTATCGGCCTGCTGGCGCTGATTGCCACCTTCCGTCTCTGGGGCATGGACAACACGGCGCTGACGCTGGCACCGGCAACCGGGCTGGTTGGCTATGGGCAGGCGCTGATCGTCAACAGCTTCTACCGCATCGGGATGCGCGACATTCAGCCTGACGATGCCGGAGCGGCCAGCGCGATTTTAAGTACGCTGCAGCAGGCCGCCCTGGGGCTTGGCCCGGCGATTTTTGGTGCGATCCTGCTGCACGCGCTGCAAAACCACCACGGCGATTACACCCAGGCGATTAACGTCTTCCTCGCCGTGGAAACCGGCATGATGATCGTGCTGGGGCTGGCAACGTTACGTATGCGCCATCGTCTGTGCCTGCCGGTGGTGAAAACCTGCCACGCCACCAAATAAGCCGCGAATTTGCATAATAGATCCGCAGCCGCCATTATGGGGCTGCATCAATACAGGAGACGTTATGCAGGAATTAATTGCTCAGGTTGAAGAGTTAGGGATTGAAATTAATCACACCACCTCGTTAGTGATTATCTTTGGTATTATTTTTCTTACCGCCATCATTGTTCATTTTATTTTGCACAAAGTGGTGCTCCGCGCTTTTGAGAAACGCGCGCAGGCCAGCAGCCATTTATGGTTGCAGATCATTACTCAGAACAAGTTATTTCACCGCCTGGCGTTTACCCTTCAGGGGATAATCGTCAACGTTCAGGCGGTACTGTGGCTGCAAAAAGGCAGCGAAGCAGCGGAAATGCTCACCACCTGCGCGAAGCTGTGGGTGATGGTGTATGCCCTGCTCTCATTCTTCTCTCTGCTGGACGTGATTTTTAATCTGTCGCAGAAAATGGCGACCGCCTCGCAGCTGCCGTTGAAGGGGATCTTCCAGGGGATCAAGCTGGTGAGCGCCATTCTGGTGGGGATCTTAATCATCTCCCTGCTGATCGGCCAGTCACCCGCCATTCTGATAAGCGGCCTGGGGGCCATGGCGGCGGTGTTAATGTTGGTGTTTAAAGACCCCATTCTGGGGCTGGTCGCCGGTATTCAGCTCTCCGCTAACGATATGCTCAAGCTCGGCGACTGGCTGGAGATGCCGAAATACGGCGCTAACGGCACGGTGACGGACATTGGTCTCACCACGGTTAAAGTCCGCAACTTCGATAACACCATCACCACCATTCCGACGTGGGCGCTGGTCTCCGACGCGTTCATCAACTGGAGCGGCATGTCTGCCTCCGGCGGGCGACGCATTAAGCGCAGCCTGAATATCGACACCACCAGCATTCACTTCCTCGACGAGCAGGAGCAGCAGAAGCTGATTCAGGCGAAACTGCTTAAGCCTTATCTGGCCGCGCGACATGAGGAAATAAACCTGTGGAATCAGCAAAACGGTGAAGGGGAATCGGTATTAAACCTGCGCAAGATGACCAATATCGGCACCTTCCGCGCCTATCTGAATGAATATCTGCGTAACCACCCGCGTATTCGTAAAGATATGACGCTGATGGTGCGCCAGCTGGCGCCTGACGCAAATGGTCTGCCGATTGAAATATATGCCTTCACCAACACGGTGGTCTGGGCGGAATATGAAGAGATTCAGGCTGACATCTTCGACCATATTTTTGCCGTGGTGGATGAATTTGGTCTGCGTATTCATCAGTCCCCCACCGGGAACGATATTCGCTCCCTGGCGGGCGGCATCGCACAATAATCAGGTACTGGCGCGGGAAATAAAGCGCCAGTCCAGCATCACCCTCTCCGTGGACGCATCCGGGTTGTCGATTTTATTCAACAGCAGATCGACTGCCTTGCGCCCGATATCCCGCGAAGGCTGTTCAATGGTGGTCAGCGAGATCATCTCCGCCAGCTCCGTACCGTCAAACCCTACCACCGCGATATCCTCCGGCACGCGCAGCCCCACCTGCTGTATGGCACGCAGCGCCCCTGCCGCAAGGGTATCGGACACGGCAAATACCGCGTCCGGCGGGTTGTCCTTCAGCAGATTTTGCATCGCCGCCATGCCCGCGCTGGAGCTGAGATCGCGGGCATATTCCACCGCCTGATAATCCAGATCCCGCAGGTGGAGCACGCTTTTGTAGCCGCGTTCGCGCAGGCGGGCATATTTGTAGCTGAGATCGTGATTGATCATCGCGATACGTTTGCGTCCGCCGTCGGCAAGCTGGCTGATGGCATGCTGTGACGCGTCCACATCATTGATGCCCACGCAGGAGACCGTTCCGGCATCGGCATATTCGGCGCACTGCACCCACGGCGCGGAGCCGATCAGGGCGGCAAGTTCAGGCAATTTTGAGAAGGCATCCATGGTGATAATGCCGTCGACGATTTTGCCCGACAGCAGGCTTAACCCCGAGCGGGAGCGTTCGATATCAGACCCGGAATTGCACAGCAAAATACGGTAGCCGTTCTTCTCGGCTTCCTCTTCAATGCCCTTCACCACTTCGGCACAGAACGGGTTGGCGATATTCGAGACCATCACCAGGATCATATAGCTGCGCGCGGTGCGCAGCTGGCGTGCCAGCAGGTTGGGCTGGTAATTGCTCTCTTTGATGGCCTGCAGGACGCGCTCGCGGTTTTTCGCCTTCACGGTATCGCTGTTGTTAAGCACGCGCGAGACCGTTGCCACGGACACCCCGGCAAGCTGAGCGATTTTCTGAATTGACATAGCGACGGCACTTCCTGCGGTTAACGTTTTATGCAGGCTACCATAAATTCGTTGCCCGGCGAACCGGGCAACGCGTTACGCTTGCACACGAACCCAGCGCTGCTGCTGATGGCTTTTCACAATGGCATCAATGATATACATCACGTTCGCCCCGTCGTGGAACGTCGCAAACTCGGGCCGTTCGGGCATCACGCCGGCCTGCACGGCACGGTAAAACTGCGCCATCATGTTTTTAAACGCATCGGGCCAGCCTTCGATGTGCCCGCCGGGGAAGTGAGCGCTGTCGGCCACATCGTGGTTCATCAGACCCGGATCGTCACTGAGCGTCTGATTGGCCTGTGCACGATGGCCAATCCACAGCTGTTGCGGCACCTCCTGATCCCATGCCACCGACCGTTCGCTGCCGTTGATTTCAAACGTCAGACGGTTTTTGCGCCCGGCGCTCACCTGCGAAACGCTAAAGCAGCCTTTGCTGCCGTCGTCAAAGCGGAACAGGACTGAGCCAACGTCTTCGGTGGTGACCCGCTTGTCTTCATACTGCGCGTTTTCGTCATGAGTGAAGGTGTGATTGCCTGCCACGTTTGCCTTGCGCGTCGGCCAGACGATGGATAAATCGGCCATCACCTCTATGATGCGCCGCCCGGTAACAAACTGCACCGTGTCGCACCAGTGCGAGCCGATATCCGCCACCGCGCGCGACGCACCGCCCAGGGCCGCATCCACCCGCCAGTTGTAGTCCGTTTCCAGCAGCATCCAGTCCTGCAAATAGCTGCCGTGCGCGGCGAAGATCCGACCGATGCTACCCGCCCTCATCATGCTTGCGGCCTGGCGCACCATGGCAAACTGGCGATAGACAAAGCTGACGCCGTGGATCACCCCTGCCTGCTCCGCCAGCGCTACCAGCTCACGCGCTTCGTCCGGGGTCATGCACAGCGGCTTCTCGGAAAAGACGTGCTTTCCCGCGCGCAGGATCTGGCGGTTAATCTCCGCGTGCAGATGGTTTGGCGTGCAGTTGTGCACCACGTGTAAATCCGGATGTGCAAGCAACGCCTCCACGCTGTCGAAGGCGTGCGGCACGTTAAGCTGACGCGCTTTTGCCTGCGCCTCGGCAAACGTACCGTCGCAGAGCGCCACCACCTGCACAAACCCGAGACGCCGAAGCGCCTCGATATGCGCCGGGCCGATAAACCCGCTGCCGATAATGCCGACGTTAATCATCGTTACCCCCTGCGGCAAAATCATCAAACGCACGTCCGGAGACCGGAATGATGTGGCGGCGGATAAACTCGCTGCCTTCCCTCGCGCCGGTATCACCATCCTTCAGGCAGCACTCCCACTCCAGCACCGCCCAGCCGTCGTAGTCGTACTGGGTCAGCTTGCTGAAGATGCCTTTGAAGTCGATCTGCCCGTCCCCCAGTGAGCGGAACCGCCCGGCCCGGTTGAGCCACGGCTGGTAGCCACCGTAGACGCCGCTGCGCCCGTTGGGGCGAAACTCGGCATCCTTCACGTGAAACGCTTTAATACGCGCATGGTAGATGTCGATAAAGGTCAGGTAGTCCATCTGCTGGAGCAGCATATGGCTTGGGTCGTAGAGAATGTTGCAGCGCGGGTGGTTATCAACAAGCGCCAGAAAACGCTCAAAGGTCACTCCATCGTGCAGATCTTCCCCCGGATGCAGCTCAAAGCAGACGTTCACGCCCTGCTCGTCAAAGGCGTCCAGAATCGGGCGCCAGCGGGTTGCCAGTTCCTGGAACGCCGCCTGAAAACGCTGCTCATTGTGCGGCGGCCACGGGTAGAAAAACGGCCATGCCAGCGAGCCGGAGAAGGTGGCGTGCGCCTTCAGGCCTAATCTCGCCGAGGCCACAGCGGCCTGTTTCAGTTTTTCTGTGGCCCACGCCTGCCGGGCAGCCTCATTGCCGCGCACGGCTGCAGGGGCGAAGTGGTCAAACGCGTCACTGTACACCGGGTTTACCGCCACAAGCTGGCCTTCCAGATGGGTCGACAGCTCGCTGATCACCAGCCCGTGCTCCGCCAGCGTGCCGGTGAGGTCATCACAATAGGTCTGGCTTTCAGCCGCTTTCTGCACATCAAAAATAGCCGGATGGTTACAGGGGATCTGCACCGCCTTATAGCCCATCGCTGCCGCCCAGCCCGCCAGCCCGTCGAGCGTGTTGAACGGTGCATTTACACCAATAAACTGCGACAGAAAAATACCCGGTCCCTTAATCGTTCTCATACCACCTCCAGAACATTACGCCTTGTCATCGTCATACTTAAACGTGAGAAGGAAAATCAGCGCGATCGCCGCGGCAGCCACCGCCGGGATCCACCAGAACGTGACCCACGCCTGCGGAACGGCCTGCCCGGCCACCAGGCGGTTATAGAGCGCGCCGGATATCTGCGAGCCAAGCAGCATGCCGATGCCGTAGGTGAACATCACGATCATGCTCTGCGCCTGACCTTTGACCTTTTCGCCTGCGACCCGGTCGGTATAGATAAAGCCGACAACAAAGAAGAAATCGTAGCAGACGCCGTGCAGCAGAATGCCGAGATAGAGCAGGATGCGCCCCTCTTCACTCACGCCCAGCGCAAACATGGCGTAGCGCACAAACCACGCCAGCATGCCGATCAGCAGCATGATTTTCACGCCCAGACGGCGGAACAGCAGCGGAATGACCAGCATGAAGACGATCTCAGACATCTGCCCGAACGACATGGCGGTACTGACATCCGCAATACCCGCATCCGCCAGATACGAGGCGGTGTAGGCGTAGTAGGTCCCCAGCGGGACGGAGATCAGCATCGCGCAGACGGAAAAGACGAAAAAGTGGCGGGTTTTAAGCAGCGCAAAGGCATCCGCGCAGAAGAGATCGCGAACCTGCACCGGCAGCCCTTTCGCGGGAGCAGGCGTGTGCGGTAGCGTCAGGCTGTAGAGAGCCAGCAGCACGGAGCTGATTGCCGCCACCTGGAAGATGGTGACGTTTGCCGCCACGCCGGTGACGCCGATGAAAATGCCCGCCACAATCCAGCCGATAGTGCCGAACACGCGCACCACCGGGAAGGTTTTATCCACGTTCGCCAGGCTGTGAAAGGCGATATTGTTGGTCAGCGCCAGCGTCGGCATATAGCAGAGCGTATAACCAAACAGCAGGCCGATCAGCAGCGCACCGTTTTCCGCAATCAGCGCGCCCGGCACAAACCAGAGGATTGCTGCCCCGGCCAGATGCATCACCGCCATCACCTTTTGCGAGGCGAAGAAGCGATCCACCAGCATGCCGAGCACAAACGGCGACAAAATAGAGGCGATAGGCCCGGCGGAGAACGCATCGCCAATCAGCAACGACATGTTGTGCTGGGTCATCACCAGACCCAGCGTGACCGACCAGCTTCCCCAGATAAAAAACTGCAGAAACATCATCAGCGACAGACGCGGCACCAGCAGCCGGTGCGGTGCTATCGCCTTTCCACTACTTTCAGTTGTTGACACCATGATAAGCCTCACCCTCAAAAGTAATCGATTACAAAACAGTTCAAACAAAAAAGTAATCGATTACAAAATAAAGATCCTGTGGATCGTAGAAGATTTGGGAGGGGGGTCACGATAAAGAGGCTTGCCTGATAAACAGATGTGTTCTGATTGGAATTATAGCCAATAGGCTATAAAATAATTAGGCGAGGAAGCTACAGGAGAAACGATGTGGAACGTCGAGACAACAGACAGATTTGACGAATGGTTCTTTGAACAAACAACAGCGTTAAAAGAAGATGTGCTGGCAGCAATGCATATTCTTTCTGAGTTTGGTCCGCAACTTGGGCGGCCGTTTGTAGACACCGTGAAGGATTCAGCCTTTGGGAACATGAAAGAGTTACGAATTCAGCACAGAGGAAATCCCATCAGGGCCTTTTTTGCTTTTGATCCTGACCGCAAAGCAATTGTGCTCTGTGCCGGGGACAAAACCGGTTGCAACCAAAAACGGTTTTATAAAGAGATGATAGCGCTGGCTGACGTTGAGTATCACAGACATCTGGCGAATAAGGAGGCCATATGGCAACGCTAAAAGAACTTATGGCACAACAGAGCGCGGAAAGTCAGGAGCGCATTGCGGCGAAAGTTGAAGTAATGCGCAGAATTGTTGCGCTGAACCAACTGCGGGAAGAGCTCAATATTTCGCAGACAGAACTGGCCGCGGCAATGGGGGTAAAACAACCCACGGTGGCGAAAATCGAACAGCCGGGAAACGACCCCCGACTTTCAACGCTCAAACGCTATGTGAGTGCGCTTGGAGGGGAGCTAAGCATCGATGTGACGTTACCAAACGGGAAACGGATAGCGTTTGAGATTTAAAATTGCAACATGTAGGCCCGGTAAGCGCAGCGCCACCGGGCGTGAAGGCAGGTGCGGTCTGGTTTAGTGCGGTCTGTTGCCCTCACCCCGGACCGAACACCCACAGGGAGAGGGAGAAAAACGGGCTACTTTTTGCGTGAGAGCTTAAACGCGATAAACAGGAACACCACCCACACCGGCAGCAGCATCGCGGACAGGCGCATGTCGTCGATGGTGCACATCAGCACCAGGATCATCGCCAGGAACGCAATACAGATGTAGTTGCCTGCCGGATAGAGCAGCGCCTTAAACTGCGTCTCACGCCCCTTGCGGCGCATCGCGGCGCGAAAACGCAGGTGCGCCAGGCAGATCATGATCCAGTTCAGCAGCAGCGTGGCGACAACCAGCGCCATCAACAGACCAAAGGCGGATTTCGGCAGCAGGTAGTTGATCAGCACCACCAGCGACGTAATGGCCCCGGAAAGCAGCAGAGAGTTGACCGGCACGCCGCGGCGGCTGACGCGGGTGAGGAATTTCGGGGCGTTCCCCTGCACCGAAAGGCCAAACAGCATGCGGCTGTTGGAGTAAACCCCGCTGTTATAGACCGACAGCGACGCCACCAGAATGACGAAGTTCAGCGCCGACGCCACCACGTTGCTGTTCAGATCGTGGAAAATCATCACAAACGGACTGCTGTCGGACTTCACTTCCACCCACGGGTAGAGCGCCAGCAGTACCACCAGCGAGCCGATGTAGAACAGCAGAATACGGTACACCACCTGGTTAACCGCTTTTGGAATGCTTTTATGCGGATCGCGCGCTTCGGCCGCGGTGATCCCAATCAGCTCCAGCCCGCCGAACGAGAACATAATCACCGCCAGCGACAGGATCAGCCCCTTCCAGCCCGTCGCCAGGAAGCCGCCGTGCTGCCAGAGGTTGTCGAGAGTGGCCCGCTCGCCGCCGTGGCCGGAGAACAGCAGCCACAGACCAAAGCCGATCATGCCGATAATCGCCAGCACCTTGATCAGCGCGAACCAGAACTCGGTTTCACCATACAGGCGCACGTTCACGAGGTTAACGGCGTTGATGATAATAAAGAAGGCCGCAGCCCAGACCCACGTTGGCACCTCGGGCAGCCAGTACTGCATATAGATGCCTGCGGCGGTCAGTTCGGCCATTCCCACCAGCACAAACATCACCCAGTAGTTCCAGCCGGAGAGGAAGCCTGCGAACGGGCCCCAGTATTTATAGGCAAAGTGAGCGAACGAGCCTGACACCGGCTCTTCGACGACCATCTCGCCGAGCTGGCGCATGATCAGGAAGGCGATAACCCCGGCGATACCGTACCCCAGCAGGACCGCCGGGCCAGCCATCTGAATGGCGGGGCCGATACCCAGGAACAGCCCGGTACCGATCGCGCCGCCAAGGGCAATTAACTGAATATGTCGATTTTGCAAACCACGTTGCAGCGTCGGGTTCTGTTCCGACGAAGCTTCAGCGCTACCGTTGCCTGAAGCGGATGACGCGTCTTTCACGTCCTACCCCTGTCTCTTTTTTAGAAGGGGCACGTTTTAACACTTCATGCTGGTGGTAGCAAGTTTAACGCCGGGCCACTGCGTGCACCCGGCGGATAAACGTCACGAACCGATGATCCCACCGTCCGCTTTGGTGATCACCACCGTCGACGAACGCGGACGTCCGTTCGGGTTCGCGTCTGGCCAGTTGGAAACAGCACGCGGATTGGCCGGGTCGGTAATATCATCCCCGCCCTCTCCCGGATGCTGAATGTTAATAAACAGCGTGCGGTTGTCCGGCGTAAACGCAATCCCGGTGATTTCACACCCGCGTGGGCCGGTCAGGAAACGGCGATACTCATTGGTGCCCGGAATGGTAGCCACCATCTGGTTATTGCCCATCCCTTCGTACGCTTTCTTATTAATGGTGCTGGAAGAGACATCGGTCTGGATCCACAGCACGCCCTGGTGATCGAACGACAGGCCATCCGGGCTGCCGAATGCTGCCCCCTGCATGGAGCCTTTGGCCTTCGGATCGTCGCTGTCGGTACGCCCGGCCATCACCAGAATATCCCACTTAAAGCGAGCGGCGGCCGGATCGGCTCCCTCTTCGTGCCAGTGCATAATATGACCAAACACGTTGTTGGCACGCGGGTTGGCGGCATCGACCGGCGCCTTACCCTCTTTACCGCGATCGCTGTTGTTGGTGAGCGTACAGTAGACGCTGCCGCTGGCGTGCGGATCGACCGCAATCCACTCTGGACGATCCATTTTCGTCGCCCCCACCACGTCGGCCGCCAGACGGGTTTTGATCAGCAGATCGCCCTGGCTTTCGAAACCGTTGCTTTTATCCAGGCGATTCTGCCCGAAGATCAGCGGCAGCCAGTCGCCGCTCCCCTCCTCGTTGAACCGGGCAACGTACAGCGTGCCGGACGTCAGCAGCTGCATATTGGCTTCACGGTTGGCAGGATCGTATTTTTTGTCCGAGACGAATTTATAGATGTACTCAAACTTCTGGTCGTCCCCCATATAGACCACCACGCGGTTATCGGCGGCGAGCGTGACGGCGGCGCCTTCATGCTTGAAGCGGCCCAGAGCGGTGTGCTTGCGCGGCGTGGAGGTGGGATCGTAGGGATCAATCTCCACCACCCAGCCGAAACGGTTGGGTTCGTTAGGGGTTTTATCGACGCTGAAGCGGTCATCCACCTCGTTCCAGCGGTAGGATTCATCGCTGTCGCTGATGCCGTAGCGTTTTTCCAGCGGATTAAGATCGGCTTTTTTGACAAAAATATCCGACCAGTTCTCCTCGCAGGTGAGATAGGTGCCCCACGGCGTATGGCCGTTGGCGCAGTTTTGCATGGTGCCCAGCACGCGTTCCCCCTGCGGGTCAGCGGCGGTTTTCATTAAGTCCTGATGCCGTGCCGGGCCGGTAAGCTGCATCGGCGTATTGACGGTAATGCGGCGGGCATACGAAGACGGGCGAACCACCTGCCAGTCGCTGCCCGATTTTTTCACTTCCACCACCGACACGCCCATCGCGTTCTGCCCCTTGCGGGCCTTGTCGAGATTCCAGTTGGCCGTGCCGTCGGTAAACAGCATCCCGTTATCGATGTACTCATGATTCAGCGCCAGCAGGCCATGTTCCGGGTTTTGTTTCCCTTGCGGCAGGCTAAACCACGCCATCCCGTCGTGGTGCATGCCCGCCTGCACGGCCTGTTCGTCGGTGGTGTTGCTGGCATCCTGTTTAAACGCCGGCATGTTGTTCTTGATCCCCGTCGGGTCACCCCAGCGATAAAACGGACGGGCGATATAGCCTTCCGGCACCCTGACCGTATCTTCCGTGGATACGTCGATGCTGGTAAAGCCCAGGGAAACCGCTTTTGCCAGTGCAGAAGGCTTTGATACTGCGGCAATGGCGCTTTCAGGTTTGATCAGAAAAGGGAATGAAGCGGCAGCACCCGCCACGGCGCCCATCTGTAAAAAACGGCGGCGGGAGAGGAATACCTTCGCAACCTCGGAGAATACCGGGTTAGCGCTGCGGTTAGTGATATCGTCGCGATGTTCTTTTTTAAATACGGATTTGAGGGGTCTGCCCATAGCGGCTTCCTGTCATTGGCCAAGAGGTAAAGGTCTGGAGGCCAGTGTAAGAAGCTTTTATTACAATTTTATAACAAGGTACGGAAGGATGGGGGCATCCCTGCCCCGGATAACGAGGTGGAACGCTTAGAACTCGTAGCCAACCGAGACCTTAAAGGTACGCGGTTCGCCCTGCGTGATGTAGGTGCCGGAATCGTCAACGCTGGACCAGTAGTTTTCGTTGGTCACGTTGTCGATGCCCGCGCGCACCGTCATCTGGTTTTCATTGTGGTTCACCGCGAAGCGATAGCGCATGCCCAGATCCAGCGTGGTATAGCTGTCGAGCTTTTTGCTGTTCGCGAGGTCGGCGTACTGCGTGCCGGAGTGGTTGACGCGGGCGGTAGCCGTCAGGCCCTCAATCGGTTTGATGTCGTACTCTGCGCCCAGCACGGCGTAGAAGTTCGGGACACCAATGGCATCGTTACCCTGATTCACGCCGTTTTTGGTTTTGGTCAGCTCGGCCTGCAGCCAGGTGGCGCTGGCGTTCAGGCGCATCCCGAGCATTGGCTCGCCAAAGACGTTCAGCTCTACGCCACGGTTACGCTGCTCAGCGTCCAGGCCGTAGTGACCGCTGTCGTCGAGGATCGCCGACGGCATTTTGATCTCAAACAGCGCCAGGGAGCCGCCCACGCGACCAAAGTCCGCCTTCACGCCCACTTCATTCTGCTTAGAGTGAACGATACCGGTGCTCTGGCCGTAGTTGGTGGCCGTGTTGGGCGCGGTTTTACCCGGCTGCAGCGCTTCGGTGTGGTTGGCGTAAAGCGAAATTTCCTCCCACGGTTTATAAACCACACCGTAGGTTGGCATCCAGCGGCTGCCGTCAAAACCGTCCGCGTCGTTTTCCGCACCGGTAATTTTGTTGTACCCGCGAATGACCACTTTCTGATGACGCGCGCCGGCGGTAAACAGCAGCTTGTCATCCAGCACGCCCAGGGTATCACTCAGCAGCCAGCCCTGAGTGCGGGTGCGCCCGCTGGTCAGCGGATCGCTGTATTTGCCGCCAGAGCCGTTGAAATTGGAGCTGTCCGGCATCGCGACGCCGGTGTTGTGGTAAATGTTGGTGGTTGGGTTATCCGCCGTCGCCGACATTTTCCAGGCGATTTTTTCGTTTTTGGTCATCGCGGAGTACCCCACGTTGACCTTGTGCGAGACAAAGCCGGTAGTGAAGTGACCGCGTATCCCCGCCATACCGCTGACGGAATCGCTGATACGGTTGGTATCAAGACGGCTGACCGTGGCCTTACCGCTCTTGTCCACCAGCTTCGGTGCACTGTAGATCCCCTCTTCGTGCGCGTGCTGCGCGCCGAGACCGGTATAGGCCGTCCAGTTGTCAGTGATGTCGTACTCGCTGCGCCACATCCCGAACTCGTTTTCAATGTCACTGTAGGCCCATTTCTGCGAGAAGTTACGATCGTTTTTCGGCGGCTCTGGCACAAAGTCCACGGCGGAAATGTTGACGCTGGTCGGGCTGCCGTGGAAGGTTTTCTTCTGATAGCCCAGATCCAGCGAAGTGCGGAAATTGTCGCCTTTGTAATCCAGACCGGTGGAGAGCAGCGTGGTGCGGCGGCGGTCGTTCGGCACGCCGGTTTCCCCTTCCCGGTGAACCAGGTTCACGCGCGCGCCGAACTGGTCGTTGTCGCCAAAGCGTCGGCCAGCATCGAGCGTGGTGCCAATCTGTGAGTCGGAGGTGTAGTCCACGCCCACTTTCGCCTGCGGGACGTCGCCCGCATGTTTTGGCTCAAGGTTAATCATCCCGCCCACGCCGGAGCTTGCCGCGCCGTTCATCAGCGAGTTTGCCCCTTTGAAAATTTCAATGCGATCGACCATCTGGGCATCCACCACCTGACGCGGCAGCACGCCGGACAGGCCACCAAAGGTCATGTCATCGCCGTCAAACTTCAGGCCACGAATACGGAAGGTTTCGGCGCTGTTACCGTAACCCTGAACAAACTGCACGCCCGCATCGTTGGCAACCACATCAGCAATGGTTTTCGCCTGCTGATCTTCCACCAGCTTCGAGGTGTAGCTGATGATATTAAACGGCACGTCCATGGCATTCTGCTGGCCGAGCATCCCCAGACGGCCGCCGTTTGCCACCTGTCCATCCAGAAAGGCGGGTACCAGCTGGTCGCCGCCGGGAGTGAAATCAGGCCCGGTGGCAGACTGGACGACCATGGTGTCTTCTGGCTTTGCCTCTGCCGCAAGGGCAGCGTGGGTCACTGCGCCAATGGCGAGCGCCAGCAGTGTTTTATGCATTCTGGTGTTGTTCATAATGGACTCATTAAATGTGCGCGCAAAAATGGCCCGTTGTCGGGCCTTAGAAAAGTTTATGTGTAATGCAAATGAGAACTATACGCATTATATCTGCGTTAGCAAGTGTAACCGCGCGTTTCGGCCTGAGGACAGGGGGTTAAATGAAGCCGGGGAAGAGAGAGATGTTATAGAGGGAAAGCGTGACGCACAGCCACCCCGGATCCGGGATGGCTGCAGGACATTATTTTTTCTTGTAAATATCGGCCGTGCCGTGAATTTTGTTGTTGGTATTACCTGACGTGAGCACCAGTACGTCGGCACCTTCTTTATCTGCTTTTTCAATCAATTCTTTCTTTGCATCATCAATAGAGACTTCATTTGAAGTGCTTACCGTACCGATTTTTTCATACTGCGATTCGACTTTCTCGAATTCATTTTTCGTCAGCAGTTCAGCCGCAAAGGTATTGGTGGTAAACAGAAACGCCGTTCCCAGCAAAATAGCAGTCGTCTTTTTCATAACCTTTTTTCCTTGAGATTAATCAGCAACTACGAAAAACCTCACACATGATGGTGAGGTTTTATGAGCATGGTAGAGAATCTCAGGAAATGCCACACGTTAAGGAAAATTCTTTTATAACAACCCGTTGGATTAAATTACTAACGAACATTAAGAATATTCAAAAACGCGCGCCGTACCAGCAATATCAATACGCACCGCCGCCCCCGGGTGCCATCCAGGCTGACTGACGGTTTTCAGGATAATCGGCTCCGTTTGTCCGGCTAACGCCAGCGTCAGCGTGGAGAGCTGGCCGGTGAAATCCACATCAACAATCGACACCGGGCTTTCGTGCGCCGCGCATGCCGTCACGTGCAGTTGCTCAGGGCGCAACATCACTCTGCCCTGCCCCGTCGCCTGGGCGTTATCCGTGGGCACCTCGCCCAGCGCGCAGAGCGCATAGCCGCTGGCGAGCTGAGCAGGCAGGATCACCGCATCCCCCAGGAACAGCGCCGTCTCTTCATCCACGGGCTGGCTATAGACCTGATAAGGCGTGCCGACCTGAGTGAAACGTCCGGATCGCATGACCGCCACCTGCGTGGCAAAGGACAACGCTTCGTTTTGATCGTGAGTAACCAGGATCGAGGCCACGCCCGCTTCCGCCAGCAGGTCAGCCGTGGCCTTACGCGTCATGGCGCGCAGGCCGGTATCCAGCGCCGAGAAGGGTTCATCCAGCAGCATCAGGGAAGGACGCTGCGCCAGCGCGCGGGCAAGCGCCACGCGCTGCTGCTGGCCGCCGGAAATCTCATGCGGCCAGTGCGTGGCGAGTTGTCTGTCAAGCGAGACCATCTCCATCAGTACTTCCACGCGCTGGCGCTTCTCGTGGCGGGTACCGTCTAATCCCCAGGCAATGTTGTCTGCCACATTAAGATGCGGGAAGAGCGCCCCCTCCTGAGGTACAAAGCCAATTTTACGCAGATGCGCGGGAATAAAGTTGTTCTGGTCGAACAGGGTTCGGCCCTGCATCACGATCCGTCCGCTATCCGGCGTTTCGAACCCGGCAAGGATACGCAGCAGCGTGGTTTTACCCGACCCTGACGGCCCGACAATCGCCGTCCGGCTTCCCGGCGCGACGCTCAGGTTTAAGCTGTCGAGCACCTGCGCATCGGAAAACGATTTAGAAATGGACGTTAATTCAAGCATCTCATAGCCCTGCAATTTTTTTGGACTGCATATAAAGAATGGCGGTCAGCGGAAGTGAAATCAAAATCATCAGCATGGCGTAAGGCGCAGCGGCAACATAATCGATCTCGCTGGTCAGCGCCCAGAAACCGGTGGACAGCGTGCGCGTTCCCAGCGGGGAGAGCAGCAGCGTCGCCGTCAGTTCGTTACTGACGCCAAGGAAGACCAGCGCCGCCCCTGCCGCCGCACCGGGCGCGGCCAATCGCATGGTGACGCTCCACAATGCCTTCGCGGGCGTGCTGCCCAGACTGCGCGCCACGTTTTCGAGCTCCACCGGCGCCTGGGCAATCCCGGCCCGCAGGTTAATGAGCGCACGGGGCATAAACATCAGCAGATAAGCCAGGAACAGCGTAATTTCGGTCTGATAAATCGGACGTGCATAGTGAATGGTGACCGTGACCAGCGCGAGGGCGGTGACGATCCCCGGCAGAGAGCTGGTGATGTAAATGCACCCTTCCAGCATCCGGAAGATGCGGTGCGGATAACGGATACCGAGCCAGGCGATGGGAATGACACAGGCGGTGGTCAGCAGCGCGCCGCCCACACCGAGCATCAGCGTCTGGCGCAGCGAGTGCCAGAGATCGGCGCTCATCCAGTTCTGTACGCCGCCAAGCCATATCCAGCGACACAGCACAATGAGCGGTACGCCCAGCGCCAGCACAATCAGCACGAGGAAAAACAGCTGGCCCAACACCGCTGCAACAGGCTTTAGCGGCCAGCGCGTCTGTTCACGTGCCGCCCCTGCGCCGATGCGCGCATAACGGGCTTTCCCGCGGGTGACCCCTTCCAGCAGCAAGATGGCCAGACAGCATAGCGCCAGCACACCCGCCAGCATATTTGCCGCCGGGCCACTGAATGTCGACTGGAACTGGTCGTAAATGGCGGTGGTGAAGGTATCAAAGCGGATCATCACGTACAGGCCATATTCCGCCAGCAGATGCAGGGCCACCAGCAGCGCGCCGCCGCAAATCGCGAGCTTAAGCTGCGGTAACACCACGCGAAAAAAGACCCGCCACGGCGGCGTGCCGAGCGAAGCGGCAACATCTTCAAGCGTTGGATCCAGACGACGCAGCACCGCCGCCACGGGCATATAGATAAACGGGTAGTAGGCTAACACGGAGAGAAACACGCCCGCAGAAAGCCCGTGCATGGAAGGCACCACACTCACCCAGGCGTAGCTTTGCACGAACGCGGGGATGGCCAGCGGGGCCACCGCCAGCGCAGACCAGATCCCCCGCCCGGCCAGCTGAGTACGTTCCGTCAGCCAGGCTATCGCCACGCCGGTGACGATACAGAGTGGCACCGCTAAGGCCGTCAGCCACAGCGTATTGCTGAGCAGCTCAGCAACACGCGGGCGAAACACCAACGCCTTAATGGTTTCCCAGCCCGTCTCAATGCCTATGGCAATGATAAAGCCCAAAGGCAGAAGCGCCATTAATGAAAACAGGACAGCTAACGCAACCATCGGCAGCGCAGGACGCCTTCGGGCAGGCTCCCGCACTCTGTTTTTGCCGATGTCGAGACTCAGACCAGACATAGGACGTTCACTTTACTCTCAGGATCACAGCAGGCCAGCTTGCGTCATCAGCTCGATGACTTTTTTACTGTTAAGCGTGGAAGGTTCCACTTTCGGTGCATCCAGCTCGTTCAGCGGCACCAGTTTCGGGTTAGAGGCCGCGTTCACGCCCACCGCATATTCAAAGGCGTTATTGGTGCGCAGGCTATCCTGCCCTTCTTTGCCGGTGATGTATTTAATGAAGGCCTGTGCCTGCGCTTTGTGTTTGCTGGACGCCAGCACGCCGCCGCCGGAGAGGCTAACAAAGGCGCCCGGATCCTGATGTTTGAAGTAGTAGAGCTTAGTGTTTTTGCTGTTTTCACCCGTTTTGGACTGATCGACAAAACGGTAGTAGTGATAAATCACCCCGCCATCAATCTGACCGGCGTTAACGGCTTTCATCACGGTGCTGTTGCCTTTATAGGCAACGAAATTGGCTTTCATCGCTTTGAGCCACTCAAGGGTGGCCTGCTCGCCTTTCAGAGCCAGCATTGCGCTGACGATCGCCTGGAAATCGGCTCCTGACGGAGAGGCAGCCCAGCGGCCTTTCCACTCGGGTTTAGCCAGATCCATCAGCGATTTTGGCAGCTGCTGCTCGCTCAGTTTTTCCGGGTTATAGACAAACACCGTGCTGCGAGCGGCGATCCCGATCCAGCGGCCGTGTGCCGGACGATACTCCGCCGGTACCTGCTTTAATGTCTCTGCATCTAATGGCGCAAACAGTTTGGCGTTATCAACCAGCACCATTGACGGCGAGTTTTCAGTTAAAAATACATCCGCAGGCGATGCGCTGCCTTCCTGCACCAGCTGGTTGCCCAGCTCGCTGTCATCACCATTACGCAGCGTGACCTTAATACCCGTTTCTTTGGTAAAACCGTCTACCCACGACTTCACCAGATTTTCATGCTGCGCGTTATAAACAACGATACCTTCGTTGTTATCAGCAGCAACCGATTGAGTTGAAAGGAAAAGTGATGAAGACAACAGGGCAAGCGAGAAGCATGACAGCAGGCGAGAATTCATGAACATATCCTTAATAGACCAACGTGATAAACAACAAAGGGCTGTGTGGGACAGGATTAAAGCATACAACAACGCTAATGATAATTACTATCAATCGAGTTTAGGCGTAAAAGTGTAAAATTCGTTTTTAGCAGATTTTAGAATGATAAAAACCCAAATTTTAATGCGAGATAATTTTTAGATTAAGAAAACCTTAAGCCTGCCAACAATGAAATTCATTAGCCTTCTATTTATTCTGACGCGAAGGTAAATGTGTTATTCATGCCCCCGGCATATATAAAAAAAGCCCCGATGCTTCGGGGCTTTTTATGCTTATCCGGAGGCAGCCAAATTTATAAGGCCACTATTTTAAAAAGCATCACACCGACGCGTGAGGGGCATACATCGGATAGGTGAAGAACAATAAATGCATGCAGTTCAGCCCAAAATGGAAGAACGTTGCAACCCAGAGCCTGCCGCTCCACATCCACGCCAGGCCGTAAATAATACCGGAGAGGCTGGCAAAAATAATCAGCAGTAAACCGCCGCTATAATGCATTAGCCCAAAAATGAGTGAGGCAATCAACAGTGCTACAACAGGATGCACAACCCGGGACAAGCGCTGCTGCAGATAGCCTCTGAACAAGGCTTCCTCGGCTAAAGAGACGAAGAAAATATTCGCAAGGGCAAATTGAGCAAACCATTCTGGCGCATGCGGCTCAATTCTCAGCCCGCCCAACGCAACAGCCAGAAGTAACAGCGCGGGTATCGCCAATACCAATATTCCCCAGCCGATCTTGCCAGCTTTATAAAGGGGTTTTGCTACGAATAACGTTGGCATGCACGTAATTAAAAAGAACGGCACCACTGCCTTGTCCATATTAAAGTACATACTGAACGGCATGCTTTGCGGACCAACAACGACAGCGTCCAGTACCTTCGGGTTATGGAAGCCAGGGATCGCATGTAAAACCAGGGCAACGGCGATGACTACGCACAAGCCCTCGACCAGATAAGTATATTTATTATTTTTATTACGTAGCCATTCAACAACAGACCAGCCAATAACGATTAATGCAATCACCAGCAGCGCCGGGGCGTCAAGAATGCTCTGTTTCCAGCCGAGAAATGCCGTTAACCCCAGCATCAGGTAAGCCAGGCTTTTATTCAGGGAAAGTGCGGCAAGCGAAGTTGCGAGTAGATACCACATAAATGTCCTTCATGATTGGCATGTACAACAGTGAAACGAATGTCGTGCCGGAGGCATCCCGCGGGGAAGCCATAAATAGGGTGCCGACTACCGGTATCGAACGGGTGACCTACGGATTACACGTCAGTTGCTCTACCTACTGAGCTAAGTCGGCGTTGGTCCGCCACCGGAGCCTCGAACCCCGTACTACAACATCCTGGTTGTCGCTCTTCCCGATGAGCTAGTGGCGGTATGGTGGCCCTGACTGGAACTACGCCAATGACCGGTCGATGGCGGAACAAACGTTCTGACCGACAGGCTACAGAGCCGGGGTCAGAATGATACACATCTGGAATTAACCACGCAAATCAGACGGTTAAAAGCTGGCACAGAGTGAAGGATCGGTAGCGGTTGGTCGGTCTGGGGAAGAGTGGGCTGGATTAAGCGCTGAGACTAAATGGCACGCCCTGTAGGATTCGAACCTACGACCTACGGCTTAGAAGGCCGTTGCTCTATCCAACTGAGCTAAGGGCGCACTGAGAAGAGTGAACTTCGCGGTGGTGAAACGCGAAGAATTATACGGTCAATGGCAGGTGAGTCAATGCCTTTTCCGTTTTCCCCCCCGATTAGGGCTAGCTGATTGTAAATATGGCTGTTTTTTCAACATTCCCGGCTTTTCTTTCGTAGAATTTAGCGCTGCGAAAAGGCTTAGCTGCATTTAAGTAACGCCTGCTGTTTTCCTGAGCGTCAGCTCGTCACACTAGTGTGAAGTATCCCGGCCGCCTGGAGGCTGACAGACAACAGGACAATGGAGTGACAGCGCAAAACCTGATCGATACGTCCCCCAGCTTACAGCACCTCTCTCACGATATCGCGGGCATCAAACTTGAGCCTATCATCGCCCTCTCCTCGCAGCGCCAGGTTGGGGTGGAAGTGCTGAGCGTTCTGTCAGCAAGAGAGCAAAGCGAAGCATTTTTCAACGATCGGTCTGCGGAGTGGTCACTTACGCTGCTTGAAGCGCAACTTGTCGCGCTAAAAAATACCCCGCACTGTCATAATCTTTACGTCAATCTGCCGATAACCGTATTAACGCAGCCGGACACCTTTCTGCGGCTCCTCCGGCTGCCTGCCGCACCGCTGAATATAGAAATTGTCGACCCGGCACGCTTTCTGGCGCTGTCTGACACAAAACGGCAGGACGTTCACCAGCGCCTGCTGCAGCTCAGAAGACAAGGCCACGGTATCTGGCTGGATGATATTGATGAAGCGATCGTCCAACCGTTTTTGTCCTGCCGGCTGCCGTTAACCGGCATAAAAATCGACAAGGAAGCATTCTGGCGTTTACGCGCCACCCCTGCGCTCGGGCAACTGGTGACACGTTGCTTTCAGCTTGCCGACAACGTGCTTATTGAAGGTATTGAGACTGAAAAGGATCATAGCCGGGCACGACAGGCAGGAGCAGGATTCGGCCAGGGGTACTACTGGCCGTCCTGGACATGGCCGGAGGAATAAAAAGCCATTTCCAGGAGGGAAGCCATGCGAATGACAGTGCGCCGTTACCGGCGGCGGCGTACAGGAAGTGATGCACTGGGATTTACGCACTCGCCTTTTGCTCCCCCCTTTTTCGACCGGCTCGAATTTTTGAGCCAGTCCATCCACCAACATCGCAAAACAGACGCGCCCTTTATTATTCTGGTTACGGAAGATCAGTTCCTGCGCACCGGTTTTCTGAACGGCCAGTTTCCCCTGAGCAGCTGTAGCGACTACCCGACGCTGGACGAAGCCTTTCAGGCGCTCAACCAGTGGCCTGCAGCCCGTCTGGTGGTAGATATTGAAAGCCGTACCACGGCGCTTATAGAAAAGCTGGATCAGTTGAGAAGACACAGTCTGTATCCGCCCTTTCTCACGCCGTATCTGTTGGTCAGGGCGGATAATTACGACACCCGTCTGTTCTGTAAAGCGGCGGGGCCGTTTCATGTCCTTGAACGCCAGTCAACGGCGGCGGCACTCCAGCACAGCCTGATGGACATCAACCCTCCACAGGGCTCCAGTAAAGAGTGGTTCTCTCGCGGCGAGTGGCCCATTTTACAGGAGCTGTCGCGGGGGAAGTCACTACGTCAGATCGCCCTGCTGCAGAATCGCCCCTACAGCCGCATTATCTATCGCCTGAGCTGCATTCTGGTGAAGCTCGGGCTTAGCCATCGCCAGGAACTGTTGCATCTTCTCAATAATCTCTCCGACTGCCCGTTTTACTCTTAACCTAACCCCTTATTTCCTAAAGATCTTTAGGAAGTTACTTACTGAAAATGTTAATTTTATGTTAATTGTTAACATAAATCTCGAAATTACAACTATTCCTAATTTCTGACTCTGAACCACGTGAAATATTAAAGAATAAGTAAAGCGCAGCACTTTCATCCATGCGTTAAGGGATTGATGGTTCCGTTAACAGGATGATAATGATGTAAAAACAAGTAATTTGGTTGTACGCCCCTGGCGCTTAAAGCGAAGGCCGCAGAAGATTTTGCTCTTCCGGCATAGTATTTTTCTGATATCGGGGAGAGGTATCGGGATGAGGATGAGACGCGCTATCTGTGCAAATTCACGCCACTTCAGCAGCAGGTGAGACGTTTTACTGCCCCGTCATTTCATTAACAATTTTGCAACATATAGTGGTATCTGTTATTTTTTGTTATTACATAAAGATGAAAAGATGCGGTAAATGGAATAACAGGACATTTCCGCTAAATTTAAAAAAATAGCCATTCAGATCCAGAAGATAATACAAATCAATAATCATGAATTAATCTGCAGGCTTTTCGGAGAAAACTTACACGGTATAATAAGACGCGTACCAATTATGAATAAGAAAAACCTTTTTGCCGCCACCAGCCAAATGAGATGACCGCGCTGAGGCAATGACATTACCACTACGTTAACAAGGATGCTTTCGCTCTTTCCAGGGAAATACCACCCTATAAGGATCTGCAAATTTATCCTTCCGGCATTTCGAGAGTTTGAACCAAACTCAGCATAACGCTTTTAACAATCTGAGGCATAAAAAATGAAACCGGCATCCGTTATCATTATGGACGAACATCCTATCGTCAGAATGTCGATAGAAGTCCTGCTACAGAAAAATAAAAATATCACAGTCAAACTGAAGTCTGGCGACAGCCATGAAGTTCTCGACTGTATCCGCAATCACGCCATCGATCTGGTGATCCTGGACATTGAACTTACGGGCACCGATGGCTTCGCTTTATTGAAAAGAATCAGAAACTTAAACAAAGACATAAAGGTCCTGTTCCTCTCTTCCAAATCGGAGTCCTTTTACGCGGGCCGCGCCATCCGCGCCGGGGCAAATGGGTTTGTCAGTAAACGAAAAGATTTAGGTGAGATCTACAACGCCGTGGAAATGATTCTGATGGGCTATTCTTTTTTCCCGTCGGAAACGTTGAACTTTATTAATCACCTGGGCTCAGGGAAAGGGATGGCATCCGATATGCCATTATCGAACCGTGAGGTCACCGTACTGCGGTATCTGGCGAATGGCTTATCGAATAAGGAAATTGCCGAACAGCTGCTATTAAGCAACAAAACCATTAGCGCGCACAAATCCAATATTTATTCCAAGCTCGGTGTGCAAAGCATTGTGGAATTAATTGATTACGCCAAGGCACACGAACTGCTATAACCTGAATTCACTCCCTGCAGTTTATCTGAGTTGCAGGGAGTGCGGTCAGCGCTAATTATAATTAATCATAAATGTGGCATCCGCATCGGCGCGTCCGGGTCGGGGGTTATCCGCTGTGGCAATATAATTAGCATAGAAAGACAGCACGGCATTACCCTGCGCATCTACCGCTACCGGCTGGCTGGCCTGCTGTAACGCAAGACGCGTTTTATCCGCATCCCTGATCTCCACCGCGACGTTATTCGCCGTACTGGCGTCATTCAACGCCAGCAATCCGCTGTCACTCCCGTCAGTTTTCCCGGAAAACGTAATTGATGCCGAGCCTGGCGGACAGCCAGTCAGCTTCAGCGTAAAGGGCATGGGCTGCGTGCGGCTCCCCGTGGTGCTGAGCTGCTTCGTCGGCCAGGTGCCCAGTGTGACGGTCTTGTCGCTGTCGCTGCCCTCTGCCACGCAGGTAAAATCAACGATATTGCCGTACATCTGAATATTGATCTCGCCCAGCGCTGTGGCTGACCACGCGTTTGCCTGACACATCGTCAGGGCCAGCGCAGCGAAAGGCCATTTCCAGTTCCCCATCTCTTCCCCTTAATCGTAATCCACGCGCAGATAGCCGCGAGAGGTGAACCGGCCTTCTGCTGGCTTATTCCCCGTAATGCTCACCGGCCAGACCCGGATCCCCACCTGCGCCTGCGCGCTGTCATCCAGACGGAACGGAATTTTGCTGTTCAGGTTGTTAGGCGTCAGAGGCGTACCGCTATCGTTCGCCACGACAAACCCTAAATCCGGGTTATCGGAAACCAGCGCATTGCCCGAGATTTTTTCCGCCTCGATGCGCATCGTCAGATACGCATTGGCCTCCACATTGGTGCACTTAATGGCAATGGTTTTGCTTTGTGGTGAGACGTTCTGAGGACGATTGCCGGCCCCCGCCTGGCTGAACAACGACGCGCCAATATCACCAAAATCAAACTCCACCACCTGCCCGGCGTTAATCGCACAGCTTTGTGGTACCTGAATGGTGCCGCTGTAGCTGATGGTATAGACCGGCGTATTCAGCGGATCGGATGACGTGGTAGTGACATAGACGGTGAACATGGTCTGCTGGGGGATCACCACCATGTTGATAAACCGCCGTGTGACCCGCAGACGAAAGACCAGCTTCGAATCGGTGACAGGAAACGCTTTGTTGTTCGGAACGTTAGGGTGCTGCCCCATCTGAATGTAGTCTGACGGTGGATAGAAGGTGCCCGCGTAGTCATCGTGGATCTGCATTGCGCCATCAAGGTAGTCATTCAGCTTCACATACTTATAGCCATCAATTACCGTCGTTATCGGCAGGCTGGTGACATAACTACGCATCGTGGACTTTCCGGTTGTTCCTTTAGGGCAAATGGCGTTCACGCCCACCAGCCCGGATTTTTGCGCAAGGGTCACAATCTGCCCCGGTTTGTTATTGGAACTGTTAAAGACGTTTGAAAGATCGTATGAGATATCCTTCGGCACGCCCGTGGCGTTCTGGCAAACCGTCGCCCACGCGGGCATCGTGCTGCAGAGCAGCGCTAAGCTAAACACATTGCGTAAACTGCGCATCTTTGGGTTCCTGTTAACGGTCACAGCTTGCCCCCGCCATGGTAATGGCCTGGTTTTGGCTTTCAGGCGATAAACGATAGTGCGCACGACACTGGGACTGCATCCCATTGCCCCACTGAATAAGCAGCTCCCCTTCCAGCGGCAGCCCGCTCAGGTAAATCTGCCCGTCATCGCCCACCATACTGGTGACCCCGCTCTGGGTTTCACGGACCACGGCACCAAACGGCACAGGCTGGTTGCCGCGGGTCACGGTCAGCAGGGCACGTACGCCGATACGGGTATCGAAGCTGGCGCGCACCAGCGCACCTTTGGTCGGTACTACGCTGCTGACGTTATTTTCGATGTCGGTGTTGTTACTCATGGAGTTGGTATCCAGCGCCACGCGGTTATAGCGGTAGACGGTGGCATACGGCATGACCGCGTAGCCTCGCCAGTCGGTTTTCACCCCGGTCTGGTTTTCCACGCTGACGCCCGAGGCTCCCGGCGCTTTGATCAGGACGTTAGTGTCGCCCAGCGGCTGGCTGAAGGTGACGCCGTCGGCATGGCCCACCACCCCACCGGAGAGCTGCCAGTTGAGATCGTGCTGATCGCGCGCGTAGTTGTAGCCCACCCCCAGCGTGCCGTAGGTCGCCTGCCAGTTTGCGCTGGCGCTACCGCTTGAGCCGTTGGTGCTGGTGTGCCCCTGCGTAACGCTGTAGTTCAGGTTGCGATCTTCCAGCAGGGTGCCGCTGACCCCGGTTTGCCAGCTGGTATCACCGTCGCTGTTGCGGCTGGCTGAGGCCGTGGCGTAAGCGCGGTCGATGGCGCTGTCCCGGCGATATCCCTGACGGGTAAAGAGGCTGAACGGCACCGAGACGTTAAAGGACGCGATCCGGTCCGTTCCCTCTATCCCGACGGACTTGTTCCACGACCATGACAGGGAGTAGTTGATCCCTTTTACACCTCCGGCATAGCCGAGCTGATACCAGAGGTTCGACTGGCTGGTGCCCCAGTAGGTCTGCTCGCTGCCGGAGACATAGACTGAGCCGTAATCACCCAGCGACTGAGAGATATTGAGCTGGAAGCGCCCTTTTTTGTTCCACGTCAGGTTGTGATAGCTCTGCACGTCCGGCACGCCGTCATCATCCTTGCTGTCGGCATACTGATAGCCTTCCATCGAACGCCAGGCCACATCATCCAGGGTGTAAAACCCTTTCGTGGAGTAGCGATAGCCCAGCAGCTGGAAGTTGGTGCCGAATCCGTTGAGTGATTTTGCATACAGGAAACGCAGGGACTGGCCCTCATGGCGGCTGTCGTCCGCCAGCTGGCTGCGGGCATGGGTGATATCGACCGACACAGCCCCCCAGTCACCGAGGTTTTTCCCGGCGCCAATGGCCACCGCAGTATAGCGCGACGCCAGCTGCGTACCGCCGTAGAGCGTGTAACCATTGGCCAGACCGGTAATCAGCGTGCCCTGGGTGAAGAACGGCGTGTCCTGATCGCTGTTACCGCTGCGGTAATCCCCGGCCACGAGGTCATACTTCCAGCGACCTTCACGCTGCAACAGCGGCACGGTGGAGTACGGCACGGTATAGCGTTGCTGACTGCCGTCCTTCTCTTCTACGGTCACTTCCAGATCGCCGCTTGAAGAGGTAGGGTTCAGATCGGTAATGGCAAACGCGCCAGGCTGGACATAGCTCTGGTAGATAACATAGCCGTTCTGGCGAACAACCACTTTGGCCGGGGTACGGGCGATACCGCGCACGGTTGGCGCGTAGCCCTGCAGGCTGTCCGGGTACATGCTGTCGGACGAGAAAAGCCGCCCGCCGCGGAAACCGACGCTGTCAAAGACATCATTGCCGGTATTGCTGTCGCCCAGCACCAGCTCGCTTTTGAGCGGAATGACGGTGCGCTGCGCCCAGGTGCCAATGTTCTGCCAGTTACTGTGCCGCTGGCCGTTGTTTTGCGTATAACGCCAGGCGCCGTTATTGCGTAAACGCCAGGCGCCATAGTTCAGCCCGCTCTGCAGGTTCAGATAGTAGCTGTCATCCTCGCTTCCCCGGTTGCCGGTAAAGCTGTAGTTCAACAGCGCGGCGGGGATCCCTTCATCCCACTGTTCAGGCGGGATATAGCCACGGGCACTGTTCTGCATCGCCACCTGCGGCAGGCTGATATTCAGACGCTGCGAGGCGAAGTTAAATGCGACCAGGCTGCCGGGGATCGCTGTCGCCAGCGGGACACAGGTGTCGTCCTGCACCTTTACCAGCTCGGGAAACGCGGCGAGGTTAACGCCAAACCGTTCCAGCATTTTACGCGTGATGCACGGCGCCAGTCCGCCCGCCACCGGTGGCGTATCGTCGGCCTGCTCAAAGCGCACGTCCTGGGTCGCGATAAACTCATCGTTACGCCAGATATCCACGCGATACACGCCGGGTGCCTGCTGGTGACCTTGTTCAAAACGCGATAAATCCGCCACGCTGGCGGTATCGTCGGACAAAAAGGCCGGGTTAAAGTAGCTTTCGCTCCAGCCCGACTGCGGCCAGAGCGTTGCCATCAGCGCCAGTGCAACCGGGCAGTAACGCCATTGATGATTATTCATCGCCCTGACTCTGCTCACAGGTTGACGCTACGCGCCGGAGTAATGGCACCGTAGTCATTGACGCTCTGCCAGGAGAGCGTACCGCCCGCACCAGCCGGCAGCGCCTGCTGTGCCGAATTTTTTGGCGCAATCATGATGTTATCCAGCGTCTGTCCGCCCAGCTTCAGATTGACCAGCGTGATGTAATACGGTGAGGCGTTGCTGATCTTCAGATGCGAGCCAACGCGCTCAAAGCGCAGCTGAGAGAGCGCCTCTTCCGGCTGCATTGCCAGGTTATTCGGGCGCACAAAAAGCTTGATACGCGACAGGATGGCCAGTTGCAGCACGTTGTTGTTTTCGGTTTTGGCTTTGTTCACTGACGGGATCGCTTTCACGTTCATGTAAAACAGCGATTCACGATCGGCAGGCAAAGCAGGCCCGGCGTAAATAATGCGCAGCGTGTTTTCGCTGTCCGGCTCGCTGACAAACAGCGGTGGCGTGACGGCAAAGGTTTTTTCTTTTTGCCCGTTTGCGTTTTCGATCCACGCGTTAATTAAATAGCGTTCTTGCTTGTTACTGTTGGTGATCGCCAGTGAAGTTTGTTTAGCATCTGCCGGATAAATAACGCGCGTGGCTCCAAGTGCAATACCGCCGGACGCATTCGCGCTTGCAGAAACCATCATTAAAATAAACGATAAAATCAGTCCTGGTTTAATTAGGGTATTCATCAAAACCGTACCTTTAATAATGTGTTCGCAGGTGTTATGGATAAATCAACGTAAACCAGACATCCGACTGAATATTGCCTGGCACAAGGTGTTCGGAAATAGCCCGATATCGGGCGCTAAAATGAAACGCAAGCTCGCGGGTATCAATGGGCAGCCAGCTGACCGCCGTGGCGTTGGGGATTATCTGACGCTGCTGTTCGTCAAAGAGAGCCAGCCCCACCCCGCTGCTGATGGGTGTTTCACCGGGGCGCGATGTTGCCAGAAAAACCTGCGGGTCTTCCGCGGGCGTGATGCCCTGGAACTGGATCCCGACGGTGCGTGAGACATCCACGCTGCAATCCAGCAGCCGCACGGTAAAAGGCACATTAACGGTGGAAAAACTGCCCACCCCGGAAAACGAGTTGGTCCGGTATTGTCCCATATCGATGCGCATATTCTGGCTGTCTGGCGCCACGGCGCAGCCACCGTTCACCAGTTCACCCCGGAGGTGTACTTTGCCGCCGTCAATCACCACCGTATGGGCGAATGCCTGGGAAGCCATCGCAAGGGTTAACAGCAGTAGTGTTCCTGTCCTTGTCATCCTTCGTTCCTGGCCTGAGCGTATGACGGGCCTCATCCCTGAGGCCAAAACATCCCTGTACGGAGGAATTATTCGTATTTCATAACGAAAGTGGCGTCAGCGTTTGCCTGGCCTGGTTCAGTGGTCGCAGCAGTGGCTTTATAACGCGCGCTGAAGTTCAGGGTGTTGGTGCCCTGGATCAGGTTCTGCGCAGCAGAGAAGGTGGCACCGTCTGGCGTCAGAACGCTGGATTTGCTGTCGAGGATCTCGATACCAACACCTTTCGCGGTGTTGTCGTTGCTACCGGAAGTCACTGCCAGCAGGGTTTTGTCAGTTGCGTCGATCTGACCGGTGAACGCCACAGCAGTCGTTTTCGCCACCAGCGGATCGCAATCGTTCAGTTCGATGGTGAATGGAATATTGGTGGTGGTATCACCCACTTTGGTGAATTTCGCGGTACGGTACTGACCGAGATTAACAGTCTGCTCAGAAGAATCGGTATTTACTGAACATGCAGCATTAACCAGTTCACCTTTAAAATGCACGGTACCGCCATTTACGGAAACTGGCGTAACCGGATCGGCAGCGTGAGCGGCACCCGCGACCAGGGCCAGTGAAGCAATAACAGTAGAAGCAATGTTGCTGAGTTTCATGTCTATTCCTTTAAAATGTAAATAACCCTTCCCGCGAATTATCGGGAATAAGAAATATGTTCAATTGAAAAATTGAAAGCTTATTTCGGAGGAGACAAAGTAGCTCAGGAAACTATTTTTAAATATGTCAAAACGCTGCCATTTTACCAGGTCACATCCTAATCCTGCCTAAGAAATTGACCATCACCCGAGAAGGGTCTTTACGCCCGCCGGAGGAAAACTCGCAAAGGGTGACTGACAGCGGCGCTCGCTTCTGACAAAATACAGGCCATCCCCCCTTTCAAACGTTACAGACGGAATCTTCTCTCTGATGGCAGCAAAGATTATTGACGGTAAAACGATTGCGCAGCAGGTGCGCTCTGAGGTCGCGGAAAAAGTGAAGGCGCGTAAAGCGGCTGGTTTTCGCGCACCAGGGCTTGCCGTTGTGCTGGTTGGTAGCAACCCGGCATCGCAGATTTATGTCGGCAGCAAACGCAAAGCGTGTGAAGAAGTGGGGTTCGTCTCCCGCTCTTACGATTTGCCGGAAACCACCACCGAAGCAGAACTGCTGGAACTTATTGACACCCTGAATGCCGATAAAGAGATCGACGGTATTCTGGTCCAGCTGCCGCTGCCGGCAGGCATCGACAACGTGAAGGTACTGGAGCGTATCGCGCCGGATAAAGACGTGGACGGTTTCCACCCGTATAACGTTGGCCGTCTGTGCCAGCGCGCGCCGCGCCTGCGTCCCTGCACCCCACGCGGCATCGTGACGCTGCTGGAGCGTTATAACATCGACACCTACGGACTGAACGCCGTAGTGATTGGCGCCTCCAACATCGTGGGCCGTCCGATGAGCATGGAGCTGCTGCTGGCCGGTTGCACCACCACCGTGACCCACCGCTTCACCAAAAACCTGCGTCATCACGTCGAGAATGCCGATCTGCTGATCGTCGCGGTCGGTAAGCCGGGCTTCATTCCCGGGGAATGGATTAAGGAAGGGGCGATTGTCGTGGACGTCGGGATTAACCGTCTGGAAAACGGCAAAGTGGTTGGCGACGTGGTTTATGAAGATGCCGCAGCGCGTGCCTCTTACATCACCCCGGTACCGGGCGGCGTAGGCCCGATGACCGTAGCAACCCTGATTCAGAATACCTTGCAGGCATGCGAGGAGTATCACGACGTAGAGGACGCGTAACATGGCGACATTTTCATTAGGTAAACATCCACACGTTGAGCTGTGCGATCTGCTGAAGCTGGAAGGCTGGAGCGAGAGCGGTGCGCAGGCCAAGATTGCCATTGCCGACGGGCTGGTTTTCGTCGACGGCGTGGTAGAAACGCGTAAGCGCTGCAAGATTGTTGCCGGTCAGACCGTCAGCTTTGAAGGTCAGAGCGTGACCGTTACGGCCTGAGCCGTCTGATGCCCTCACCCTAACCCTAACCCTAACCCTCTCCCGGCCGGGAGAGGGGATAACAATCCCCGCACACCTATCACGGTTAATTATCGATCAACTTCAAATAATCACTATTTCATCTGTTGAAAAGTGAAAATTGTGTTGCGCGTTTTTCACGCTTTGCCCACGATAAGTAGAACGTTCTACTAAAACGTTCTACTTACAATAACAGCGCCAAAAAAAGCGCTTCTCGGGGGAAATCAGCATGAGTCTGATATCAGGGTTTGTTAAATCGCTGTCTAAGTTATCGATGATTGGTCGCGCCTTAATGCTGCCAATTTCACTGCTTCCCGCTGCGGGCCTGCTGCTGGCCTTTGGCGATAAGTTTCACCTGCCGCTGATGATGAACGCGGGTGGGGTTATCTTTGATAACCTGCCCATGCTGTTTGCCATTGGCTCCGCCGTGGGTCTGGCATCGGAATCCGGCATTGCCGCACTGTCTGCCGCCGTCTCGGTGTTTGTTACCAATATCACCATCAGTACCGTGCTGAGCATTACGCCGGAAATGGCCTCTCAGGGCGGCAAATACGCCATGGTGGTCGGCATCCCGACGCTGCAGATGGGCGTCTTTGGCGGGCTTATCTGCGGTATTCTGGCGGCGTGGTGCTATAACCGTTTCCACACCATGCAGCTGCCGGAGTTCCTTGGCTTCTTCTCCGGCAAACGCTTTGTGGCGATTGCCACGGCGTTTCTCTCGTTCCTGCTCGGTCTGCTGCTGCCCTACGTCTGGCAACACATTCAGGCAGGCATCGACGCGCTCTCCGTGGTGGTGAACGGCGATAATCAGGCCGCCTCAACCTTTATCTTCGGTCTGGTCGAACGCGCCCTCATCCCGCTCGGTCTGCACCATATCTGGTATCCCTCTTTCTGGTATTCATTTGGTGATTACACCACTCAGGCGGGCCAGGTGATCCACGGCGACCAGACCATCTGGTTCAAGATGCTGGAAGAAGGTGTGAAATCCTTCAGCAGCGACACCTACCAGAACGCCGGTAAGTTCATGCAGGGTGAATTCCCGCTGATGCTGTTTGCCCTGCCTGCGGCGTGTCTGGCGATGTATCATGAAGCGCATACCAAAAATAAAAAAATCGCGGCCGGTATTCTGTTCTCTGCGGCACTCACCTGCTTCCTGACGGGGATCACCGAGCCGGTGGAGTTCACTTTCATCTTCGTCGCGCCGATCCTCTACGTCTTTAACGCCATTATGGCGGGCCTGGCGTACATGACCATGTAACTGCTGCACGCCCATATCGCCAAGTCGTTCTCGGCAGGCTTTATCGATTATCTGTCGTTCGGGATCCTGCCGTCATTCAACGGCTATCAGACCAACTTCCTCAATGCCATTATCATTGGTATTCCGATGGGCATGATTTATTACTTCACCTTCCGTTTCGTGATCCGTCGCTTTGACGTGAAAACGCCGGGCCGTACCGAAGTGACCGCCAGCGCGGATGATAAATCCGATTCTGAACTCGCCACCGAAATCATTACCCTGCTGGGCGGTGCGCACAACATCGACTCCGTTGGCTCCTGTATCACCCGTCTGCGCCTGGAAGTGGCAAAAAGTGATGCGGTGGATAAAGATGGCCTGAACGGACTCGGCGCTCGCGGCGTGGTCTTCGTGGGTGATAACGGAATTCAGGTGATTTTCGGTGCCAGAGCACAGTTTATCGCCCAGACCATGTCCACCATGATTGGCAAATAATAAGATGCCGGAACGACACGTCTCCTGTAGGCTGAGAGACGTGTCGTATCTGGCTGATAATCGGTAAATTTCAGGGAGCGGTTTTGAAGAAAGTCAGCATCATTGATGTCGCAAAGCACGCGGGTGTGTCGGTCTCTACCGTATCGCTGGTGCTGCGCCAGAAAGGGAAAATCTCCGAAGCAACGATCGAGAAGGTCAATGCCGCCATCACGACGCTGGGCTATGTTCATAACGTTGCCGCTGCTAACCTTCGCGCCAACACCTCCAACCTGATCGGCCTGATCCTGCGTGATTTTAGCGACAGCTTTTCCATCAAAGTCATGACGAGTATCGTCCAGGAGCTGGAGAAGCAGGGCTATATGGTTTTTCTCGGCCAGCCGCTGAACGATCGGGAGCATTTAGAGCGCACCCTGCTCTCCTTTAAGCAACAGGGCGTGGCGGGCGTGATCTATCTCGCGTCGGATACGCGCTCCTCAACCCTGCCGGAGCAGATCCGCCAGTGCCCGCTGCCGCTGGTGGTGGTCTCGCAGTCTCTGCTGGATGAAAAATGCAACCTGGTGATGCGCGATAACCGCCAGGCGGCAAACCTGGCCGCGCGCTATCTTATCGAGCGCGGGCACCGCAACATCGCCTACATTGGCGGACGGGAAGGCTGCCTTATTCGCGAGCAGCGCCTGCTTGGATTTCGCAGCGCAATGACCCAGAACGGGCTGGTGTGGCGTGATGAAAGCTCCCCGGCCTGCAGCGATGACACGCAAGCCGCCGCAATGGCGACCCGCCAGCTGCTTGAAAAAAACAACACCATCACCGCCCTGCTCTGCCATTCACCGGATGCGATGATCGGCTGCATTAGCGGCATTCATCAGGTGGGCCGCACCGTGGGAAAAGATGTATTTCTGACGCAGCAGGTCGCGCTGGTGGGCTTTGAAGATATGCTGCACGTCAACCTGACCTCGCCGTCGTTTACCTATGTCTCCTCCGCCAGTGACGAGACAGGCCGCCAGGCGGCGGGTCTTATCATCCGTAAGCTGAAAGAGCCAGAGCTGCAGACGCAGCGCATTACCCTCTCCGGCCAGCTTATCGCGCGGGAATCGGCGTAAAAATCGGAATTTAGCACAGGTCAGTTTCAGCGAAATCGCTGCTATATTCCCATGATTTGTCATGGAAAATTACGATGCCTACCGTTATCACTCACGCTGCTGTTCCGCTTTGCCTGGGCTTAGGCCTGGGAACCCGGGTTATTCCTCCCCGCCTGCTTTTCGCCGGTGTCGTGCTCGCGATGCTGCCCGATGCCGACGTGCTGGCGTTTAAGTTCGGCGTTGCTTACGGCAATGTTTTCGGTCATCGCGGCTTTACCCATTCACTGCTGTTTGCCTTCGTGGTGCCGATACTCTGCGTACTGGTCGGGCGACGATGGTTCAGGGCAAGTTTGACGCGCTGCTGGCTGTTTTTAACCGTGTCGCTGCTGTCGCACAGCCTGCTGGATTCCGTCACCACCGGCGGCAAGGGCGTCGGCTGGCTGTGGCCGTGGTCAGATGAACGCTTCTTTGCGCCGTGGCAGGTGATTAAGGTCGCCCCGTTTGCCCTGTCGCGTTAAACCACGCCGTACGGGCATCAGGTGATTATCTCTGAACTGCTGTGGGTGTGGCTGCCGGGAGTGGTGCTGATGGGGTTGTTGTGGCTCTCCCACAGGGAGAGGGAGAACACCTAACAATCCCCTCTCCCTGTGGGAGAGGGTTAGGGTGAGGGGAAAATTACTTACGGCGCCAGGTGGTCCCTTGTGGGCCATCTTCCAGGATGATCCCCATCTCGGTCAGGCGATTGCGCGCCGCATCCGCTGCCGCCCAGTCTTTCGCCTGACGGGCTTCGAGACGCGCGTTAATCAGCGCTTCAATCTCTGCCACTTCGCCGTCATCCGCCTGCGCACCGCTCTGCAGGAAGGCATCCGGCTCCTGTTCCAGCAGGCCAAGCACGGAAGAGAGTTTACGCAGGTGAGAAGCCAGCGCATTCGCCGCCGCCATATCTTCTGACTTCAGACGGTTGACTTCACGCGCCATATCGAACAGCACCGAGTAGGCTTCCGGGGTGTTGAAATCATCGTTCATCACCTCAACAAAGCGGGCCTCAAACGCCTCGCCGCCCGCGGCCTCCACGGACTTGTCGGTACCGCGCAACGCAGTGTACAGACGCTCCAGCGCAGAGCGTGCCTGTTTCAGATTCTCTTCACTGTAGTTCAGCTGGCTGCGGTAGTGGCCTGACATCAGGAAGTAACGTACGGTTTCCGCATCGTAATACTTCAGCACGTCACGCACGGTGAAGAAGTTGCCCAGCGATTTAGACATCTTCTCGCGGTCAACCATCACCATCCCGGAGTGCATCCAGTAGTTCACATACTCGCCGCCGTGCGCACAGGTGGACTGCGCGATTTCGTTTTCGTGGTGCGGGAACATGAGGTCTGAACCGCCGCCGTGAATGTCAAAATGTTTGCCCAGCTGTTTGCAGTTCATCGCCGAGCACTCAATGTGCCAGCCCGGACGCCCTTCTCCCCATGGAGATGGCCAGCTTGGTTCGCCCTCTTTGGACATCTTCCACAGCACGAAGTCCATTGGGTTACGCTTCACGTCAACCACGTCAACGCGGGCGCCAGCCTGCAGTTGGTCAAGATCCTGACGGGAAAGCGAGCCGTAGGTAGGATCGGTTGGCACTGAGAACATCACGTCGCCATTGTCCGCAACGTATGCGTGGCCGCGTTCAATCAGCTTTTCCGTGATCTCGATAATTTCGTGAATATGGTGGGTCGCACGCGGCTCGCTGTCCGGGCGCAAAATGTTTAACGCGTCGAAATCCTTGTGCATCTCAACGATCATACGATCCACCAGCGCGACAAAGCTTTCGCCATTTTCATTAGCGCGCTTGATGATTTTGTCGTCAATATCGGTGATGTTACGCACGTACTTCAGGTTATACCCGAGGAAACGCAGGTAACGCGACACGACATCGAATGCGACAAAGGTACGGCCATGGCCGATATGACAGAGATCGTAAACCGTAATACCACACACGTACATGCCGACTTCCCCGGCATGGATAGGTTTAAATTCCTCTTTCTGGCGCGTCATTGTATTAAAGATTTTTAACATCGAAGATTCCATGTAAACACGTGTGTGGACGAAAACCGGGTATTCTACCCGTAATTCAAACCCGAAGCAGCACACAATGCAAGGTGATCGCATCCTGTGGTTATGCTATAACAGGCCCCTATATCTGACCCGAACGCGGGTCGACGTACCACAATAACGGAACAGGATGCAAAAATGGTTACTTTCCACACTAATCATGGCGATATCGTAATCAAAACCTTTGATGACAAAGCGCCTGAAACAGTTAAAAACTTCCTGGACTACTGCCGCGAAGGTTTCTACAACAACACCATTTTCCACCGTGTGATCAACGGCTTTATGATTCAGGGCGGCGGTTTTGAACCGGGTATGAAGCAGAAAGAAACAAAAGAAGCGATCAAAAACGAAGCCAATAACGGCCTGAAAAATACCCGCGGCACGCTGGCGATGGCGCGTACTCAGGCACCTCACTCTGCCACCGCGCAGTTCTTCATCAACGTGGCTGACAACGACTTCCTGAACTTCTCCGGCGAAAGCCTGCAGGGTTGGGGCTACTGCGTATTCGCAGAAGTGGTTGAAGGCATGGACGTGGTCGACAAGATCAAAGCCGTTTCCACCGGCCGCAGCGGCATGCATCAGGACGTTCCAAAAGAAGACGTTGTGATTACCAGCGTGACCGTCAGCGAGTAATTCGTGGCGACACTCTTTATTGCAGATTTGCACCTGCAAACAGAAGAACCGGCGATCACCGCCGGTTTTCTGCGTTTTTTAGCGGGTGAAGCCAGACACGCCGACGCGCTTTACATCCTTGGCGACCTGTTTGAAGCCTGGATCGGCGACGACGACCCCAACCCGCTGCACCGTGAAATGGCTGCCGCCATTCACGCGCTGGTCACCTCCGGCGTTCCCTGCTACTTCATTCACGGCAACCGCGATTTTCTGGTCGGCCCTCGCTACGCCCGAGAAAGCGGCATGACGCTGCTGCCAGAAGAACAGGTGCTTGACCTCTATGGTCGAAAAGTCCTGATCATGCACGGTGACACGCTCTGTACGGACGATACCGGCTATCAGGCGTTTCGCGCGAAGGTCCACACCCCGTGGATCCAAAAGGTGTTCCTTGCCCTGCCGCTGTTTATCCGGAACCGTATCGCCGCCAGAATGCGCGCGGGCAGTAAAGCCGCCAACAGCAGTAAGTCGATGACCATCATGGACGTCAACCCGCAGGCAGTGGTCAACGTGATGGAGAAACACCACGTCCAGTGGTTGATCCACGGTCATACCCACCGTCCCGACGTGCATACGTTGGTCGCCAACGGCGAACCGGCTCGCCGTGTGGTACTGGGCGCGTGGCACAGCGAAGGATCGATGGTGAAAGTCACGCCTGAAGGTGTGGAACTGATCGCTTTCCCGTTTTAATTTCTCCCGCAAAACTCATTCTATTTTTTTGAAAGATATCGGCAAATTGTTTCGATTTTAATCAGCCCGTGGTCGGCCTATCATTTATCACATCAGGGCAACACGCCCTATCCCAAACAAAACACTTAAGGATTACGACCATGAAATCTATCAAAACTTTCGTTGCAATTGCCGCTCTGTCTCTGATCTCTTTCGGTTCTTTCGCACAAAGCGTTAGCGCGACAGCCTCAACCCTGGATCGTGCAGAAGCGAAAATTGCCGCTCAGGCTGCTGAACAGGGCGCGTCTTACAAAATCACCAGCGCACAGTTCAATAACCGCGTGCACATGACTGCGGAACTGACTAAATAAGATCGCCGTTTGCCGTGCCGCCAGTAGATCCGCGACAGCGACAAGACGATGAGGAAGGAAAGAGAATGAAAAAAATCAGCATCGTAAGTGCCCTGCTGCTGGCCGCTGGACTGTCCACTGGCGCGATGGCAGCAGAGAATGGCTTCTGTGTACCGGAAGCCGGCTCGAATATCGACACCAGCATGGTGAATCATATTGATGTCAGCCACGCATTCGACAAAGAGAACCTGACCGCAGGGGATCTTCAGTAACCTCTCAAAACAGACCGCCTGAATGCGGTCTGTTTTGTTATTCCCGCGCACCACAACGGCTCGGTTTTTAACCGCGCAACCGTTTTCCTTGCCCGTATTACATGCTATTCTCTGTGCCCTCGAAAGCAGTGTGTTTCGCACCACAGGAGTTTTAAGACGCATGTCTTCCCGCAATAATCCGGCGCGTGTCGCCATCGTGATGGGGTCCAAAAGCGACTGGGCTACCATGCAGTTCGCCGCCGAAATCTTTGAAATCCTGAATGTTCCTCACCACGTTGAAGTGGTTTCCGCACACCGCACGCCGGATAAACTGTTCAGCTTTGCCGAAAGCGCGCAAGAGAACGGTTACGAGGTGATCATTGCCGGTGCGGGTGGCGCAGCACATCTGCCGGGCATGATTGCCGCCAAAACGCTGGTGCCGGTACTGGGTGTTCCGGTGCAGAGCGCCGCACTGAGCGGTGTCGACAGCCTTTACTCCATCGTGCAGATGCCGCGTGGCATTCCTGTGGGTACGCTGGCCATCGGCAAAGCGGGCGCGGCAAACGCGGCTCTGCTGGCAGCGCAGATCCTGGCGACGCACGATAAAGCCTTACTTCAGCGTCTGGCGGACTGGCGTAAAGCCCAGACCGACGAAGTGCTGGACAACCCGGACCCGCGGGGTGCGGCATGAAGCAGGTTTGCGTCCTCGGTAACGGTCAGTTAGGCCGCATGCTGCGCCAGGCCGGTGAACCGCTGGGCATTGCCGTCTGGCCGGTCGGTCTGGATGCCGAACCCGAAGCCGTGCCGTTCCACCAGAGCGTCATTACCGCTGAGATTGAACGCTGGCCGGAAACCGCGCTGACCCGTGAACTGGCGCGCCATAACGCTTTTGTGAACCGCGACGTGTTCCCAATCATTGCTGACCGTCTGACGCAAAAACAGCTGTTCGACAAGCTCGGACTGGCGACCGCGCCGTGGCAGTTGCTGTCTGATAAAAGCGAGTGGAACGATGTCTTCGCTATGCTGGGCGAACTGGCGATTGTAAAGCGTCGCGTCGGCGGTTATGACGGCCGCGGACAGTGGCGTTTGCGCGCACACGAAACCGCCGAACTGCCGGAAGAGTGCTACGGAGAGTGCATCGTTGAGCAGGGCATCAACTTCAGCGGTGAAGTGTCGCTGGTTGGCGCTCGCGGCCACGACGGGCGTACCGTATTTTATCCTCTGACCCATAACCTGCATCAGGACGGGATCTTACGCACCAGCGTCGCCTTCCCGCAGGCCAATGCTGAACAGCAGGCGCAGGCGGAAGAGATGCTCTCGGCCATTATGCATGAACTGGGTTATGTGGGCGTGATGGCGATGGAGTGTTTTGTAACGCCATCTGGTCTGCTGATCAACGAACTGGCACCGCGCGTTCACAACAGCGGTCACTGGACGCAAAACGGCGCATCAATCAGCCAGTTTGAGCTGCACCTGCGCGCCATTACTGACCTGCCGTTGCCGCAGCCGGTGGTTAATAGCCCTTCAGTGATGATCAACCTGATCGGTACCGATCTGAACTACGACTGGCTGAAGCTGCCGCTGGTGCACCTGCACTGGTACGACAAAGAGGTTCGTCCGGGGCGTAAAGTGGGTCACCTGAACCTGAACGACAGCGACGCAGGCCGCCTGAGCGCTACCCTGGAAGCGATGATTCCTCTCCTGCCGCCGGAATACGCAAGCGGGATTGTCTGGGCGCAATCAAAGCTCAAATAAGCGATAATTGCCGGGGAGTTGATCTTCCCCTTCCCCGGCCTCTCCTCACGCGCGTAAAATCCCCCTCCATTGCTGTTTTGATTTCTGGAATAACCATGAACGATGGAACGGATTATCGCGCGATACTCGCGTCCGATACCCCTTTGATTGACGTTCGCGCGCCGATCGAATTTGCGCAAGGTGCGATGCCTGCGGCAATCAACCTGCCTTTGATGAACGACGACGAACGCGCCGCCGTGGGGACCTGCTACAAACGCCAGGGGCCCGACGCTGCGCTGGCGCTCGGCCATAGTCTGGTGAACGGCGACACGCGGGAGGCCCGGATCAACGCCTGGCGCGAAGCCTGTCTTGCTCGTCCTGAGGGCTTTATCTGCTGCGCGCGCGGCGGACAGCGCTCGCATATCACGCAGGCCTGGCTTAAAGAGGCGGGCGTGGATTACCCGCTGATCCGCGGCGGCTATAAAGCCCTGCGTCAGACGGCGATTCAGGTCACTATTGAGCAGTCACAAAAACCGATGGTGCTTATCGGCGGCTGTACCGGAAACGGTAAAACGTTGCTGGTGAAGCAACACGCGCAGGGGATCGATCTGGAAGGGCTGGCCCACCATCGCGGCTCATCGTTTGGCCGCACGCTGACGCCACAGCATTCCCAGGCAAGCTTTGAAAATCATCTGGCCGTCGAGCTGTTGAAAAAAGATGCCGCACGTTGGGTGCTGGAGGATGAGGGCAGGATGATTGGCTCTAACCATCTGCCGGAATGCCTGCGCGACCGGATGGCCGAAGCCCCTATCGTGGTGGTAGAGGATCCGTTTGACATTCGTCTTGAGCGCCTGCGCGAAGAGTATTTCGACCATATGTGGGCCGATTTTTCTGCCGCCTACGGCGAAGAGGCAGGCTGGAAGGAGTATAGCGAGTACCTGCACCACGGTCTGTTCGCCATTCGCCGCCGTCTGGGGCTGCAGCGTTATGCGGAATTCACCGCGCTGTTAGATTCCGCACTGCTGGAACAACAACGCTCTGGCAGCACTGACGCACACTTTAGCTGGCTTGCGCCGCTGCTCAGAGATTATTACGACCCGATGTACGGCTATCAGCTGGAGAAGAAAGCGGAGAAGATTGTATATCGCGGGACGTATGGCGAGGTCGCTGACTGGCTTGATCGCTGAAAGAAAGCCGGGTGGCGAGGTAAAAGCAAAACGGCAACCTGGTTGCCGTTTTTAATGTTTGTACCCTCTCCCTGTGGGAGAGGGTCAGGGTGAGGGCATCAGACCGCACCCTGTGCTTCGACCTTAGAAGTCGTAACGCAGACGCACCAGGTTCATATCGCCCAGGTTGTCGGTGCTGGAGGTGAACACGTGTTCGTAATCCACACGGAAACCGTAGTCCAGCTGGAAGCTAATACCCACACCGTTGTCGATGCGCTGGTAGTTACGGCCGTTCACGTACTCGATACGGTCACCCATGAAGTATGGCTGAATGGATTTAACCGCATACTGATTGATTGGGAATTTGTACCCTGCGAAGTATTCGATACCCCATGCGTCACCGGCAAAGTAGTCGTTAACAGACACTTTTTTGGTGGTCAGGAAGTTCTGGTACCAGCCGCCGCCAGCAGAGAAGGTCCAGTTATCCGGTGTCCAGCTGAGCGCGGTACCGAGGATGTTCTGGTCATAGGTTTTGCTGTCGCCGTTGTCCGGGTTACGCATATCTGCACGGGTGTAGTTCCATGCCGCGCCCCAGGTCAGATCGGTGGTCAGGTGGTAATCGATACCCAGGGAACCGCCGCCTTTACGCTTGTAGCGCAGACCGTTGCCCGGCAGGTATTCGCTGTCTTCAAACAGGTAAGAGGCGTAGATATCAGCATCGCCAACGGTTTTCTTATATTTCAGCATATTGCGTGAACGATAAGAGCCATCGTAGTCGCCATTGATACCGTTACCTGGTGCCTGACCGATCATGTCGTAGTCCCAGATATCGGTTTTCACACCCACCACATCATAGTACACGCTGTTCTGTTGACCGAAGGTCAGCGTACCCCAGGTGTCGCTCTTCAGGCCGGTGTAGAGCATACGGCGCGTGGTGTCGTGAGCACCTTCGGCATAGTGATGATCCCAGTTGAACTGGGCAGGGATATTCACACCCAGTTCGTAGTAGCTGATCCAGCTGATGTCGTCGAACAGATAGTAATCTGCCGCAAAACGGAAACGGGTGCCGCCGTCGAAGCCGTTACGTTTGTAGCTGTTTTTACCGTCGTCGCCCGTCATGTTCTGGAACTGAGGACGAATACTGCCGCCAACGGTAAAGTTCAGACGGCTCAGCGGGTTACCCGCCTGAGGATCTTGCTTAAGAACCGTGATTTCCGCCTGAGATGCGAAGGAGGTTAATGCCACTGCTGCGCCAATAGCTGTCGCCAGCGCGGTTGTTTTTATAGTCATTATTTTTCCTTAATAGACACGCTGCTAAATATTTAGCGTGTGAATATTAACTGGAAATAATCGGGCTGTGTGGGCGGGTTTTTAATGTTTTGTGCTACTAAATGAGTGGGTATTATCGATTTGTGCTGTTAACGGGCTGCGTACCAGCATTTAAACCGGCACGCAACCATCACGTCTGTGAACTAACTGACAAACTGGCGGAAAAGTGCTTTGCCTTTTAACAGCCGCGTTCCGAGCCAGCCGCCGCAAAGTGAAAGCAAAAGCGCACCGCACACCGGCAGCGTCAGCCACAGGCGCCAGTCTGGCTCCCACGGGAAGTCGAAGACTTTCGACTGCAGCACTGCCAGCGCCGCCTCTGCGCCAATGGCGGCCACCAGGCCTGCCACCAGCCCCAGCAGGGCGAACTCGCTCCACAGCGTAGCCCTCAGCAGGCGCTTGCCGGCTCCCAGCGTACGGTAGACCACCAGCTCCTGATGACGCTGACGCATGCCAACCTGCACCTGTGCCAGCAGCAACAGCACGCCGCAAATCGTCACCAGTACCACCATCACCTCCAGCGCGCGGCTGACCTGCTCCAGCACCTGACCGACCTGTTTCAGTATCGCGCCGATGTCCAGCAGGCTAACCGTCGGGAATTCCCGGTTGAGCTGCGTCAACATGCCGTTGCCGTTTTCCCAGCGGAAGCTGGTGAGCCAGCTCTGCGGCTGTCCATCCAGCGCCCCGACAGGGAAGATAAAGAAGAAGTTTGGCCGCAGGCTTTCCCAGTCCACTTTGCGCAGGCTGGTCACTCTGGCGCTGAAATCCTGCGTGTCGCCGGTAAAGGTCACGCTATCTCCCAGCTTCACATTCAGACGCTTTGCCAGCCCCTCTTCCATCGACACTTCCCCGGCCTTTGGCGGCCAGCTTCCGGCGGTGATCGGGTTGTGATCCGGGCGCTTCTCCTGCCAGGTCAGGTTTAGCTCACGGTTGAGCGACTCATCTTTATTCCCCTCCGTCGACTGACCGTTGATCTGCGTCAGGCGCGCACGCACGATCGGATAGAACGACTCGGGAATAATGTGATGCTCAGAGAGAAAACCCTTCAGTGGTGTCACCTGTTCTGGAGCAATATTGATCAGAAAATAGTTCGGGCTTTCCGGCGGAAGCTGCTGTTGCCAGCGATCCAGCAGATCGCCGCGCAGCACCAGCAAAAGCGCCAGCAGCATAAACGAGAGCGAAAACGCCGAAAGCTGGCTCAGCGTTGACCACGGCTGATGCAGCAGACGGTTCACCGCCAGCCGCACGGGAAGGGATTTAATCGTCATCCTTTTCAGAACAGTGAGCAACATCCAGCCCAGCACGCCACACAGCAGCGCCAGAACCACCGCCCCGACCAGCACGGCCCACAGCAGGGTACTCCCGCCCATCAGCCAGGCAAGGAGCCCGATCACCACGGCTATCATCACCGGCAGGTAGTATTTAAGCGGCCAGACGCTGGCCACCACATCGCGGCGCAGCACGCGCAGCGGCTGGGTGGCGAGCAGGAGCCGGTACGGGCGCAACCCCACCAGCAATGAAATCACGGTCATCGCGCCAATCGCCCACAGCCATGGCCAGAGGCTTGCTGGCGGCAGCGCGGCAGGCAGTACCGGTTTCAGGAGCATCATCAGCAGCTTTTCAAACAGCAGACCTGTCGCCCCACCGGTGACGGCCGACAGCGCCAGCACCATCAGCCACTGGCCGACAATCAGCCTCCGCAATTGCGCTCTGCCCGCGCCAAGGGTTTTGAGGATCGCCACCAGATCGTAACGGCTGCGGCAGTAGTGTCCCATCGCCACGGCAACCGCCGCGACGGCCAGCAGCAGGGTTAACAGTGCCGAGAGCAGCAGGAACTGCTGAGAGCGTTCAAGAGACTTGCCGAGCGCGCCCTCATCCTGCTCAAGCCCGTACCAGCGGTGCTCCGGTTTTAACTGCGGCAGAAGCCATTTTTCATACGCCTCCAGCTGCGCAGGCGTGCCGCCAAACTTATAGCGCCAGGTGACGCGGCTCCCCGGCTGGACGGCGTTGGTTTTCGCCACGTCTGCGGTGTTCATCAGCAAGCGTGGGGCGAGCTGGAACGGGTTGAAGCCGGAATCGGGTTCCTGAACCACCTCCCCGGTAATGGTCAGCGTCGCGTCCCCCACGTCGATGCTGTCACCTGTTTTCAGGTTCAGTAGCGCCATCAGTCGCGGTGCCAGCAGCACCGTACCGGGTTTCGGCTTGACGCCTGGCGGGCTGGTCTGCAGTTCACCGTACATCGGGTAGATATCATCCACGGCTTTGACGCTGGCCAGCTGCGGCGTGTCACCGGCGAAGGTCATGGTCTGGAAGCTTATCTGCTCCCCGACCTTGAGCCCCCGCTTGCGCGCTTCGTCGATCCAGCCCGGCGGGACGGCGCGCGAGCTTTGCAGCGCCCTGTCGCCCGCCATAAATTCGCGGCTTTGCTGGCTAAGCCCTTTCTCCATGCGATCGCTGACGCTGCCCAGCGCCAGCACGCAGGCCACCGCCAGGCTTAACGCCAGCCAGACGATCAGCAGCGAAGGCGAGCGCCACTCGCGCCAGAACCAGCGGGCAATCATGCTTCCTCCTGCAATTCACCGTTGACCAGCCGCAGGCGGCGATCGCAGCGGGCGGCCAACTGCGGATCGTGCGTGACCAGAATCAGCGTGGTGCCATGTTCCCGGTTGAGCGAGAACAGCAGATCGGCAATCTTATCGCCGGTTTTACGGTCCAGGTTCCCGGTGGGTTCATCGGCAAACAGCACCTCCGGGCGACCATTAAATGCGCGGGCCAGCGCCACGCGTTGCTGCTCTCCACCGGAAAGCTGCGCCGGAAGATGGTCAAGGCGTTTCCCCAGCCCCAGCTGTTCCAGCAATGCCTTCGCATGATCGCGGCTTTCACGGCTGCTTTCTCCGCGCAGCAGCGCGGGCAATTCAACATTTTCCAGCGCGTTCAGGGTGGGGATCAGCATGAAGGACTGAAACACAAAGCCGATGTGACGGGCACGTAGCGCGGCACGCGCCTCTTCATCAAGCTGATGCAGCGGCTGTCCGACCAGGTTAACCTCGCCGCTGCTGCCGTCGTCCAGTCCGGCCAGAATAGCCAGCAGCGTGGACTTACCGGAACCGGATTCGCCAATCAGCGCAATGGTTTCGGCAGGTTTGACAACGAGTTCAACTCCGGTGAGGATGGAAAGCTCGTGTTCCCCCTGACCGACGGACTTCTTAAGACGATGAACTTCAACAATGTTTTCCGCTGGCATTTGCCCTTCCTGTTTTTGATTCTGATGACTTTCCGCGCGGCGGCAGCGGACACGTTACTGGTTCTCGGCGACAGCCTCAGCGCAGGCTATCGTATGGCGGCCAGTGCGGCCTGGCCGGCTCTGCTCAACGAAAAATGGCAGAGCAAAACGTCTGTTATCAACGCCAGCATCAGCGGTGATACCTCGCAGCAGGGCTTGTCGCGTCTGCCGGCTTTGCTCAAACAGCATCAACCGCGATGGGTACTGGTGGAGCTGGGCGGTAACGACGGATTGCGTGGCTTCCAGCCTCAGCAAACGGAACAAACCCTGCGCACCATCCTGAAGGACATTAAAGCGGCGAACGCCCAGCCGCTGCTGATGCAAATTCGCCTGCCCGCCAACTACGGTCGTCGGTATAATGAAGCCTTTAGCGCGATCTACCCTAAGCTTGCCAACGAGTTTGATATTCCGCTGCTGCCATTTTTCATGGAAGAGGTCTATCTCAAACCCAACTGGATGCAGGATGACGGGATCCACCCCAATCGCGATGCACAGCCGTTTATTGCCGACTGGATGGCAACGCGGCTGGCTCCTTTAGTTAACCATGACTCCTGATTAAGCGGAGATCCTGACAGGTAAAGTTATGCAAAAATCGGTCTTAATTACAGGATGTTCCAGCGGAATTGGTCTTGAAAGCGCGCTCGAATTAAAGCGTCAGGGATTTCAGGTGCTGGCGGCCTGCCGTAAACCTGACGATGTGGAACGCCTCAACGGGATGGGGTTCACCAGCGTGTTGCTGGATCTGGACTCACCGGACAGCGTTGAACGCGCCGCCGATGAGGTGATCGCCCTTACCGGCAACCGTCTGTACGGTCTGTTCAATAATGCCGGTTACGGTCTCTATGGCCCGCTGAATACGATCTCCCGCGAACAGCTTGAACAACAGTTTTCCAGCAACTTTTTCGGTGTGCATCAACTCACCATGCGCCTGCTTCCGGCGATGCTGCCTCACGGTGAAGGGCGTATCGTGATGACCTCCTCGGTGATGGGGCTGATTTCTACCCCCGGCCGCGGCGCGTATGCTGCCAGCAAATATGCGCTGGAAGCATGGTCGGACGCCCTACGCATGGAGTTGCGTCACAGCGGGATTAAGGTGAGCCTGATTGAACCCGGCCCCATCCGCACCCGTTTTACGGATAACGTCAACCAGACGCAGGCGGACAAACCGGTCGAAAACCCCGGCATCGCCGCACGTTTTACCCTTGGGCCGGAAGCGGTTGTCGCGAAAGTGCGCCATGCTTTTGAGAGCGATAACCCAAAAATGCGCTATCCGGTAACGCTGGTCACCCATGCCGTAGGCTGGTTAAAACGTCTGCTGCCGGGCCGTATGATGGACAAAATTTTACACGGTTGAGTTGAAGCGACGACGCTCACCCCCATGTAAATAACAAACCGATAAAAGAGAATGCCGCATGTCCGTACAGAATATCGTCAATATTACTGAAGCAAACCTGCAACAGGTCCTCGAACAGTCGATGGTTAAACCGGTACTGTTCTACTTCTGGTCTGAACGCAGCCAACACTGTCTGCAGCTGACGCCGGTCCTCGAAAGCCTTGCCGCGCAATACAATGGCCAGTTCATTCTCGCCAAACTGGACTGTGATGCAGAACCCATGGTGGCCTCTCAGTTTGGCCTGCGCGCCATCCCCACGGTCTATCTTTTCCAGAATGGACAGCCTGTTGATGGCTTCCAGGGACCACAGCCTGAAGAGGCGATCCGCGCCCTGCTGGATAAAGTGCTGCCGCGTGAGGAGGAGCTAAAAGCGCAGGAAGCCATGGCGCTGATGCAGGAAGGTAAATACGACGAAGCCCTGCCGCTGTTGAAAGACGCCTGGCAGCTCTCTAAGCAGAACAGCCAGATTGGCCTGCTGCTGGCTGAAACGCAGATTGCCCTGCACCGCTCAGAAGATGCTGAAGCCGTGCTAAAAACGATCCCGTTGCAGGATCAGGACACCCGCTATCAGGGCCTGGTGGCGCAAATTGATCTGCTGAAACAGGCGGCGGATACCCCGGAAATCCAGCAACTCCAGCAGCAGGTTGCCGATAACCCGGCCGACGCAGCGCTGGCAAGCCAGCTGGCACTCCAGCTGCATCAGGTGGGTCGAAACGAAGAGGCACTGGAACTGCTGTTCAGCCACCTGCAAAACGATCTGGCTGCCGCAGACGGTCAGGCGCGGAAAATGTTCCAGGAGATCCTGGCCGCGCTGGGTACCGGCGATGCGCTGGCCTCGAAGTACCGTCGTCAGCTGTACGCGCTGCTGTACTAAAAAAATGCCCGGTGGCGCTCACGCTTACCGGGCCTACACAAACAGGCTTAATCCGCTTTTTTTAGCTGTGTGACCACCAGCTGGTGGCGCGCGTTGTAGAACTTCCTATACGTCAGATAACAGGCAATGATGGTCGACAGGCTCGCCGTGGAGAGCAGCATAAAGGTCACCATGATCTGATATTTGATCGCTTTCACCGGATCAATGCCAGCGAAGATCAGCCCTGACATCATCCCCGGCAGACTCACCAGCCCCACCGTTTTCGCCGAATCCACCGTGGGGATCAGCGACGCGCGGATACTCTCACGAATCAGCCGCGCCGACGCCACTTTTGGCGTTGCCCCCAGGCTTAACTTCTCCTGCAGCTTCTGTTGCTCACTGTTGAAGCGCTGGCCAAGGTTGTTGTAGCACAGCCCTACCGCCACCATGGCGTTCCCGGCGATCATCCCGGAGATGGGGATCACCTGCATCGGCGTAAACTCAATAGAGCCAGATAGCACCAGCACCGCCAGCGTCAGCGCGGTCCCGGTCGTAATGGCAATAAATGACGAGACAAACGCCTTATCGATATATTTGCTGCGCTTCTGCGCATTCCACGCTGCGTTGAAGCAGATAAACAGCACCATCAGCAGCGTCAGCACCGCGTGGTTGACGTTAAAGATGTACTTCAGCACATAGCCAACGATGATGAGCTGAATCACCGCGCGGCAGATGCTCCAGAGGATATCTTTCTCCAGCCCCAGCTTTTCCCGGTAGCTCACTAAAATCGCCACCAGTACCAGCACCATCGAAAACGCCAGCGATGCGTTGGTGATATTATGCTCACCCATGGTTTGCCTCCTGCCATTTCCCACCCTGCGGCTGCAGCGTGATGACATCATCCGCATGGGCAATTTCATTTGCGTCGTGCGTCACCCACAGCACGGCAATATTCTGTTCACTGGCGTAGCGATGGATGATGTCGTTCACGTTGCGCTTATTGGCCTCATCCAGCGCGCTGGTGATCTCGTCCAGCAGCAGCACCTTAGGTAAAAACTGCAGGTTACGAATCAGCGAAACGCGCTGCTTTTCGCCCCCGGAGAGCTCATTAATGGATTTGGTCAATGTCTCCTGCGCCAGGCCAAAACGGGCCAGGTCAGCGATAAATTTATTCGGCTCCGGCGTTTGCTGGCGAATCTGCCACGGGAAGATCAGGTTGTCATAGACCGTTTCGCCGAACAGTGAAGGGGTCTGTACACAATAAGAGACCTGCTGGCGATAGCGTTCCGGGGAGAGGGTCGCAATATCGTTGCCCTCAAACAGAACGGTTCCCTCCGTAGGACTTAGCAGTGAAGCCACAATTTTCAGCAACGTGCTTTTGCCGCAGCCTGACGGCCCGGTGATTAATTTAAACTCGCCCGGTGAAAGGCAAAATTCGACGTGCTGAAGGATCGTATTCCCCCCAACACGAAACCCGACATCCCTGAGATGTAATATGTTTTTTTGATCGTTCATTCCGCTTCCGTTAACCGCTTCTGGTAAAAATCGTCTGTAGCATAATCCTTTGTCCCTTCCCAGCCTATTTTCAGAGGCGAATTTCAGCCCGATAGCCGATATACTGATGAACAATAAACATGCATTTTTACTCATCAACAGCATGCAAAACAGGAGGTTTTTATGCTTATCGTTGTTCCTGTCCTTATATTCGTTGCGCTGGTTATTGTGGGCGCCGGGGTCAAAATTGTCCCGCAGGGATATCAGTGGACCGTTGAACGCTTCGGCCGCTACACCAATACACTCCAGCCAGGTTTGAGCCTGATTGTTCCCTTCATGGACAGAATTGGTCGCAAGATCAACATGATGGAACAAGTGTTGGATATCCCCTCGCAGGAAGTTATTTCGAAGGATAACGCCAACGTCACCATCGATGCCGTCTGTTTTATTCAGGTAATTGATGCGCCCAAAGCCGCCTATGAGGTGAGCAACCTGGAGCTGGCGATTGTTAATCTGACGATGACCAACATCCGTACGGTACTCGGCTCTATGGAGCTGGACGAAATGCTCTCTCAGCGTGACAGCATCAACACCCGTCTGCTGCACATTGTTGATGAAGCGACAAACCCGTGGGGCATTAAAGTCACCCGCATTGAAATCCGGGACGTTCGCCCACCTGCGGAGCTTATCGCTTCGATGAACGCCCAGATGAAGGCAGAACGAACCAAGCGCGCCTATATTCTGGAAGCCGAAGGGGTGCGTCAGGCGGAGATCCTGAAAGCCGAAGGGGAAAAACAGTCGCAAATTCTGAAAGCGGAAGGGGATCGCCAGTCTGCCTTCTTGCAGGCAGAGGCGCGTGAACGTTCTGCCGAAGCGGAAGCCCGCGCAACCCAGATGGTATCCGAGGCCATTGCCGCCGGTGACATCCAGGCCGTGAACTACTTTGTCGCGCAAAAATATACCGATGCGCTGAAAGAGATCGGCTCGGCAAATAACAGCAAAGTGGTGATGATGCCGCTGGATGCCAGTAGTCTGATGGGCTCCATCGCCGGGATTGCTGAACTTATCAAAGACAGCGGAAACGAGCGCAAAAAATGATTGAGCTGATCGTCGCACATCCTCATGCTTTCTGGCTAAGCCTGGGTGGCTTACTGCTGGCCGCAGAGATGCTTGGTGGCAACGGTTATCTGCTCTGGAGCGGTGTGGCCGCAGTGATTACCGGGCTGCTGGTCTGGCTGCTCCCCCTGGACTGGGCGTGGCAGGGCGCGCTGTTTGCCGTGCTGACGCTGGTGGCCGCCTGGCTGTGGTGGCGCTGGCTGAACCGTCAGGTTAACGAGCAAAAACCGCTGGATACCCATCTCAATCAGCGTGGACAGCAGATCGTCGGCCAGCGCTTTACGCTTGAGACTGCGCTGGTGAACGGCCGCGGACATATGCGCGTGGGCGATAGCTCCTGGCCGGTGGTGGCCGACGATGACCTCAGCGCCGGGACGCGGGTTGAGGTCATCGCGGTGGAAGGGATTACGCTTCGGGTGAAAGCCTGCTAAGCCTGCGCCTTACGATGACAGCAGCCGGCAAGATTATCGATAATCGGGCAGTCGGCGCTGTCATCTCCCGGACAGGATTCCGCCAGCGCCAGCAGCTGCTTGCGCATCGCTTCCAGTTCCGTAATGTGCCGTTCAATCTCCGCCACTTTTTCCAGCGTCCGTTTTTTTACATCTGCGCTGTGGCGTTTTGGATCGTTGAACAGATTCACCAGCTCACCGCACTCTTCAAGGTTAAAACCCACCTGACGCGCCTGACGCAGTAAGGTCAGCTCGTCCAGATGCAGTTGCGTGTAGCTACGGTAGCCGTTTTCGCTGCGCAGCGGCGGCGTCACCAGCCCCTTCTCTTCATAAAAGCGGATTGCTTTGCTGGTCAATCCGGTTTTTTTCGCAACATCGCTGATATTCACATTTCCCCCTTGACCTTCCCCTTGATGGAAGGTTTAACCTTCATAACAGTTAGCGAAAAGCGTTACTCCGGTCAACAACTGACCAGTTCATTATACGGGAGTTTTGTTATGTCTCACACAATTGACCTGACACTGGACGGCCTCTCCTGCGGCCACTGTGTCAAACGCGTAAAAGAAAGTCTGGAACAGCGTCCTGATGTCGAAAGCGCTGACGTCACTATCGATCACGCCGCCGTCACCGGCAGCGCCAGTGCGCAAGCGCTGATTGATACCATCAAACAGGCAGGTTATGGGGCGGAGCTGAGCCACCCAAAGGCTAAACCGCTGGCAGAGTCATCATCCCCGTCGGAAGCACTGACAGCGGCCACTCCTGAGCTTCCGGCAGCTGATGATATCGATGACAGCCAACAGCTGCTGATCAACGGCATGAGCTGCGCCAGCTGCGTCTCCCGGGTGCAAAATGCCTTGCAGGCGGTACCCGGAGTCGCGCAGGCACGGGTCAATCTTGCGGAGCGTACTGCGCTGGTCATGGGCAGTGCCTCCGCCGCAGAATTAGTGCAGGCCGTTGAAAAAGCGGGCTATGGCGCAGAGGCCATCGAAGATGATGCCAAACGCCGCGAACGCCAGCAGGAAACGGCTATCGCCACCATGAAACGCTTCCGCTGGCAGGCCATTGTTGCACTGCTGGTCGGGATCCCGGTGATGGTGTGGGGCATGATCGGTGACAACATGATGGTCACCGACGATAACCGCACGCTGTGGCTGGTCATTGGTATTATTACGCTTGGTGTAATGGTATTTGCAGGCGGACATTTCTACTCCAGCGCCTGGAAAAGCCTGAAAAACCGCACCGCAACCATGGATACGCTGGTGGCACTCGGCACGGGTGCGGCATGGCTCTACTCCATGAGCGTGAACGTCTGGCCACAGTGGTTCCCGATGGAAGCCCGCCATCTCTATTATGAAGCGAGCGCGATGATCATCGGCCTGATTAACCTGGGCCATATGCTGGAAGCGCGTGCCCGTCAGCGCTCCTCAAAGGCGCTGGAACGGCTGCTGGATTTAACCCCCCCGACCGCCCGCGTGGTCACTGACGACGGAGAAAAAAGCGTTCCGCTGGCCGAGGTTCAGCCCGGTATGACGCTGCGTCTGACCACCGGTGACCGCGTTCCCGTGGACGGAGACATTACGCAGGGCGAAGCCTGGTTTGACGAAGCGATGCTCACCGGGGAACCCATTCCGCAGCAGAAATCACAGGGTGATGGCGTGCATGCCGGTACGGTGGTGCAGGACGGCAGCGTGCTGTTCACCGCCAGTGCGGTGGGAAGTCACACCACGCTGTCCCGTATTATCCGCATGGTGCGCCAGGCACAGAGCAGTAAGCCTGAAATAGGTCAGCTGGCCGATAAAATCTCCGCCATTTTTGTGCCGGTAGTAGTGGGCATCGCGCTGCTGAGCGCGGCTATCTGGTATTTCTTCGGCCCGGCGCCGCAAATTGTCTATACCCTGGTGATCGCCACCACGGTACTGATTATCGCGTGTCCTTGCGCGCTCGGCCTTGCGACGCCGATGTCGATTATCTCCGGCGTGGGTCGCGCCGCCGAGTTTGGCGTGCTGGTACGTGATGCCGACGCCCTGCAACGCGCCAGCACTCTCGACACGCTGGTCTTTGATAAAACCGGTACCCTGACCGAAGGTAAACCGCAGGTTGTATCCGTGCATACCTCAGGCTTCGCGGAGGCAGATGCGCTGCGTCTCGCCGCGGCCCTGGAACAAGGCTCCAGCCACCCGCTGGCGCGAGCCATCATTGAGAAAGCCGGTGAGGCCAGCCTGCCGCAGGTGAACAACTTCCGCACCCTGCGCGGATTAGGCGTCAGCGGTGAGGCCGAAGGGCACACACTGCTGCTGGGTAACCAGGCCCTGATGAATGAAAACGGCATAGCAACTTCAGCGCTGGAAAGTGAACTGAATGCCCAGGCATCACAGGGCGCAACCCCTGTCCTGCTTGCGGTGGACGGTCATATTGCGGCACTGCTGGCCGTGCGCGATCCGTTACGTCAGGACAGTGTGGATGCCTTACAACGACTGCACCGCGCGGGCTACCGTCTGGTGATGTTAACCGGCGATAACCCAACCACGGCCAACGCCATCGCCAGAGAGGCGGGGATCGATGAAGTCATTGCTAGTGTCCTGCCGGACGGCAAAGCGGATGCCATTAAGACGCTGCAACAGCAGGGGCGCCAGGTCGCGATGGTTGGCGACGGTATTAACGATGCGCCGGCGCTGGCACAGGCAGAAGTGGGGATTGCCATGGGAAGCGGGAGCGACGTTGCCATTGAGACGGCAGCCATCACACTGATGCGACACAGCCTGATGGGTGTTGCCGATGCGCTGGCGATTTCGAAAGCCACGTTGCGCAACATGAAGCAGAACCTGCTGGGTGCGTTTATCTATAACTCGCTCGGTATCCCGATTGCTGCCGGCATTCTGTGGCCCCTGACCGGTACGCTGCTTAACCCGGTGGTCGCAGGTGCAGCGATGGCGCTCTCCTCCATTACCGTGGTGAGCAACGCCAACCGTCTGCTGCGCTTTAAACCGAAAGCGTAATACGTTGTAGGCCGGGGAAGCGCAGCGCCACCCGGCTTTTTTGCCTGATGGCGCTGCGCTTATCAGGCCTACGAAACGTGCCGACGTTCACCTGTTGCGCCGCCCTGCCCCACGCGTTAGCATGAACCTTTCCGTTTATGGAGCGCGTATGAGTCTGTTTCGCCGTATAAAAACATCGTTTCGCGCCCTCTTCCCCCGCCGTTATACCTGGCCCGGAATGGATATTTCGCTCCCCGGCGGTCAGCATCTGCACCTGGTGGGCAGCATACATATGGGCACGCAGGATATGTCCCCGCTGCCCTCTGGTCTGTTATCCCTCCTGAAGCAGGCCGATGCGCTGGTGGTTGAGGCGGATATTTCAGGCCACGAGTCTCCCTTTGCCGGGCTGGAGAGCGATTTGACCCTGGCCGACCGTCTGGACGAGGCTCAGCTCGCCGAACTGACGCGCGTGGCGGATGAAACCGGCGTTTCGCTCTCGATGCTGGACACCCTGCCGCTCTGGCAAATTGCCATGATATTACAGGCGACGCAGGCGCAGCGTCTGGGTCTGCGCGGTGATTACGGTATTGATTACCAGCTGCTGAATGCGGCCCGGGCACGCCGTCTGCCGATCATTGAGCTGGAAGGTACCGATAGTCAGATTGCCCTCCTTCGCCAGCTGCCTGATGACGGTCTCATTCTTCTTGATGATACACTGACGCACTGGCATACCAACGCCCGTCTGCTGCAAACCATGATTGGCTGGTGGCTGGATGCCCCGCCTGCTGAGGGGAAATTAACGCTGCCGTCAACGTTCAGTGAATCGCTGTATGATGTGCTGATGAACGCACGCAATGCGGCATGGCGGCAGACGCTGCATGCGTTACCTGCCGGGCATTACGTGGTTGCGGTGGGGGCATTACATTTGTACGGAGAAGGGAATTTGCCGTCGCTGCTGAAATAAAAAAATGGCCAATATTTCTATTGGCCCGTCAAAGAGGAATTTCATCGTTTTTATTATGCCGAAGGAGACCTTCGGTTGAGCCGATTGTCGCTCAAAGTGACCATCACTGCCAATACTATTGCGCAAGATGGTGCTATTTTTTAGACAAACGTCAGGCGTATGCTGTCAGCATGAATTGTCTGTCGTAAGAAGGATAGCTATGACTCCCGCCGTTAAATTACTCGAAAAAAACAAAATTTCTTTCCGGATCCACACTTACGATCACGATCCGAACGAAACCAATTTTGGTGATGAAGTGGTGCGCAAACTGGGGCTGAACGCCGACCAGGTCTATAAAACGCTGCTGGTGGCCGTGAATGGCGATATGAAGCATCTCGCCGTCGCGGTCACGCCCGTGGCTGGTCAACTGGATCTGAAGAAAGTGGCCAAAGCGCTGGGAGCGAAAAAGGTAGATATGGCAGACCCAATGGTTGCGCAACGCACCACGGGTTATCTGGTGGGCGGGATCAGCCCGCTCGGGCAGAAAAAACGTCTGCCAACGCTGATTGACGCCCCTTCTCAGGAATTTGAAACCATCTATATTTCCGGCGGCAAGCGCGGGCTGGATATCGAACTGGCCGCAGGCGATCTGGCCAAAATGCTGGATGCGAAGTTTGCGGATATTGCGCGCAGGGATTAAAAGAAAAAGCCGGGTGGCGGCTGCGAGGTAAAAGCAAAACGGTAACAGACGTTACCGTTTTTTGTGTTCGCGCCCTCTCCCGGTGGGAGAGGGTTGGGGTGAGGGCATCAGGCCGCACAACGTTACTGCCAGCTCACCTCGCCTTTCGGCTCATACGCATTCACGTCGATCGGTGAATTCTGCTCGATAAACTGCTTCAGAACCTCGGCATCAATAAAGCCGGTATTCACATAGCCCGGTTTATTATCGATGTGCGGATAACCGTCGCCGCCCGTGGCGTTAAAGCTTAAGGTTGCCAGACGGTAGGTTTTCGCGGGATCAACCGGCTCACCCTTGATTTTGAGATCGTTGAGCTTGCCGTCTTTGGCCACAAAGCTGACGTTAGCGAATTGCGGATAGGCGCCGGAGTCCGGCTTCATCTGCGCCACGGCGGTAAGGTACTCAATCACCTCTTTCCCGCTCATATCGGCATAAACCACCACGTTGCCAAACGGCTGCACCTTCAGCACATCTTTATAGGTGATATTCCCGCCTTCGATGGAATCACGGATCCCGCCGCCGCTCATCACACCAAAATCAGCGCCGGTGCGCGCGATTTGTGCCGCCAGCACCAGGTGACCCATATTGGTCTGTACGAAACGGACTTTGCTGCGGTCCCCTTCCAGACGCCCGTTCAGCGTACCGATTTTCACGTCCAGCTGCGCTTTGCCTTTATTCTGGAACGGGGTTAACAGGGAGAGCATCTGTGGGTTCTCGGGGATTTCCGGGGTGTAGAGTACGCGCTCACTTTTCCCGTCCGGATAGGTCACTTTTTTCTTCAGGTTGACCGGGATGAGCTGATAATGCACCAGTTTCATCTCGCCGTTACGGAACTCAAAGTCGGCACGGCCAACGTATTTCCCCCACTCGTGCGCCTGCACAATCCAGATCCCGTTCTGACGGTCTGGTGCACACGGCGTGCCCGGAACATAATCCACCTGCTTTTTATTCTCCGAGGCCATGCACACCGGATCTTGTGAGTGACCACCCACAATCATTGCCAGCGAGCCCGCAGGGAGGCTGCGCGCCATTTCAACGTCGCCCGGTGCGTTAGAACCATGCTCGCCGTTGTCGTAATGTCCCATATGGGTGGTGGCGATGATCACGTCCGGTTTTTCGTTTTGCTGCAACTCCTGAATCACCAGCTTCGCTTCGTCTGCCGGTTTACGGAATTCGATATCGGTAAAGAACTCCGGGTTGCCAATTTTTGCCGTATCGTCCGTGGTGAGGCCAATCACCGCGATTTTCAGATCCTGACGCTTAAACAGCGCCCACGGTTTAAACAGGCGTTCACCGGTACTTTTCTGATAGATATTGGCGGAGAGGAACGGGAATTTGGACCATTTTTCCTGCTGGCGCAGCACGCTCAGCGGGTTATCAAACTCATGGTTTCCGACGGCCATCGCATCGTAACCGATTAAATTCATGCCACGAAAATCAGGCTCAGCATCCTGTAAATCGGACTCCGGCACGCCGGTATTGATATCGCCCCCCGATAACAGCAGCACGCTGCCCCCTTCGGCGGCAACCTCTTTACGAATGCCATCCACCAGCGTTTTTTGCGCGGAGAGACCATATTCGCCGTACTCGCTGCGCCAGAAATGGCCGTGGTGATCGTTGGTATGCAGGATCGTAATTTTATACGTTTTGTCTTTTTCATACGCCTGTGCGGGCAGGCTTGCCAGACCCCAGGCGGCGAGCAGCGCCAACGCGACGCCATGCTTCATTAACTTCATCTTCTCTCTCCCTGACCAATAGACAAACGCAAAAATTACAGTGAGTAACAAGAATAGACAAATAAGTTTTCATAATTGCGACTTTCTTCAAATGTCGCTGGCAGGTATGTTAGTTGGATAATAATTACCCCCTGCATTTTTCATCACTAACGACGTGGTATTTATGGCAATCAGTGAATCAACCCAGCCCGTTTCGGGCGCGCCGGCGTCGCCGCCACCCTCGCGCACCTCATTTAAAGTCTTAGGCGCTATTAGCCTCTCCCATCTGCTCAACGACATGATCCAGTCGCTGATCCTGGCGATTTACCCGCTGCTGCAATCCGAGTTTTCATTAACCTTCGTGCAGATCGGGATGATCACCCTGACCTTCCAGCTGGCCTCTTCGCTACTGCAACCTATCGTCGGTTACTGGACGGATAAATATCCGATGCCGTGGTCGCTGCCGATTGGCATGTGCTTCACCCTGAGCGGGCTGGTGCTGCTGGCTATGGCGGGGAGTTTTGAAGCGGTGCTGCTTGCCGCCGCACTGGTGGGAACCGGCTCGTCGGTCTTCCATCCGGAGTCCTCCCGCGTGGCACGTATGGCCTCCGGCGGGCGCCACGGGCTGGCGCAATCACTCTTCCAGGTGGGCGGTAATTTTGGCAGTTCCCTCGGCCCGCTACTGGCGGCAGTGATCATCGCCCCCTACGGCAAGGGTAACGTCGCCTGGTTTGTGCTGGCCGCCCTGCTGGCGATCGTTGTGCTCGCCCAGATCAGCCGCTGGTATGCCGCACAGCACCGCGTAAACAAAGGCAAACCAAAAGTGAAGGTTATCAATCCCCTTCCACGCAATAAGGTGATCCTGGCCGTGTCCGTGCTGCTGGTGCTGATTTTCTCGAAATATTTCTATATGGCGAGCATCAGCAGCTATTACACCTTTTACCTGATGCAAAAATTCGGATTATCGGTACAAAACGCGCAGTTCCACCTGTTTGCTTTCCTGTTTGCCGTCGCAGCAGGGACGGTGATTGGCGGGCCAGTCGGGGATAAAATTGGCCGTAAATATGTTATTTGGGGCTCTATCCTTGGTGTTGCCCCCTTTACCCTTATTTTGCCTTACGCCAGCCTTGAATGGACGGGCATTTTAACGGTGATTATTGGTTTTATTCTGGCCTCGGCGTTCTCGGCTATCCTGGTGTATGCGCAGGAGTTGTTACCGGGGCGTATCGGTATGGTTTCCGGGCTCTTCTTTGGTTTCGCCTTTGGCATGGGCGGCCTTGGTGCAGCCGTGTTAGGTATGGTTGCCGACCACACCAGTATCTTCCTGGTTTATAAAATCTGCGCTTTCCTGCCACTTCTGGGGATGTTGACCATATTCCTGCCTGATAATCGTCATAAAGCGTAATTTCATGGCTGCCAAAGTGTAACTTTGGCAGCCTGATGCCCTGATGGCATAAGGCTTTCCTGTTCATCCCTTCTCTGAATTTATCAAAACCTGCCTTTTCTGAGGCATATTGCCGTTTTATTCAAACTTCAACAATTATTCATAAACACAAGGGTAAAAATTGTCATAAACTATTACTCGGTTTTTGGTTTTCACCAAAATGGAACACCCACAACGAAAGGAGACGGAATGCACCACGCCACACCGCTTATCACCACCATTGTTGGTGGACTTGTGCTCGCTTTTATTCTCGGCATGATTGCCAATAAACTGCGTATTTCCCCTCTTGTGGGCTATCTGTTAGCCGGGGTACTGGCGGGACCGTTTACGCCTGGCTTCGTTGCGGATACCAAACTGGCACCTGAACTGGCGGAACTGGGCGTGATTCTGCTGATGTTTGGCGTGGGGCTGCATTTTTCCCTGAAGGACCTGATGGCGGTAAAGTCTATCGCCATACCGGGAGCGATCGCCCAGATAGGGGTGGCGACGCTGCTGGGCATGGCGCTTTCAGCCGTACTGGGCTGGTCGTTAATGACCGGCATCGTATTTGGGCTGTGTCTCTCAACCGCCAGTACCGTGGTGCTGCTGCGCGCGCTTGAAGAGAGGCAGTTGATAGACAGCCAGCGCGGACAAATCGCAATCGGCTGGCTGATTGTTGAAGATCTGGTGATGGTGCTGACGCTGGTCCTGCTGCCTGCCGTCGCCGGAATGATGGAAAAAGACACCCTCGGCTTTGCCTCGCTGGCGCTGGATATGAGCATCACCATCGGAAAAGTGGTGGCGTTTATCGCCATCATGATGCTGGTAGGCCGCCGTCTGGTGCCGTGGATCATGTCGCGCAGCGCGGCCACCGGCTCGCGTGAACTGTTCACCCTTTCCGTCCTTGCGCTGGCGCTGGGGATTGCCTTTGGCGCAGTGGAGCTCTTTGACGTCTCCTTTGCCCTTGGCGCGTTCTTCGCCGGGATGGTGCTGAACGAATCCGAACTGAGCCACCGAGCGGCGCACGACACCCTCCCCCTGCGTGATGCCTTCGCGGTGCTGTTCTTTGTCTCCGTCGGGATGCTGTTTGATCCGATGATTCTGGTTCAGCAGCCGCTGGCCGTACTGGGGACGCTGGCGATTATCATCTTTGGTAAGTCGGTCGCCGCCTTTTTCCTGGTGCGAATGTTCGGCCACTCGCCGCGTACCGCTCTTACCATCGCCGCAAGCCTGGCACAGATTGGTGAGTTCGCCTTTATTCTGGCGGGTCTGGGGATGGCGCTCAACCTGCTGCCGCAGGCCGGGCAGAACCTGGTGCTGGCGGGAGCGATCCTCTCGATTATGCTGAACCCGGTGCTGTTCGCGCTGCTGGAAAAATATCTCGATAAAACAGAAACCCTTGAAGAGCAGACGCTCGAAGAGGCCATTGAAGAAGAGAAGCAGATCCCGGTGGATATTTGCAACCACGCCCTGCTGGTCGGCTTTGGCCGCGTGGGAAGCCTGCTCGGCGAGAAGCTGATGGCGCAGGGGATCCCGCTGGTGGTGATTGAAACCTCGCGTACCCGCGTCGATGAGCTGCGCGAGCGCGGTATCCGCGCGGTGCTGGGCAATGCGGCGAACGAAGAAATTATGAACCTGGCGCATCTGGACTGCGCCCGCTGGCTGCTGCTGACCATTCCAAACGGCTACGAAGCGGGTGAGATTGTGGCCACTGCACGGGAGAAATGCCCAACGATTGAGATCATTGCCCGCGCCCATTACGACGACGAGGTGGATTACATCACCGAACGGGGTGCGAATCAGGTGGTGATGGGTGAGCGCGAAATTGCGAATACGATGCTGGCGCTGCTGGCGAAGCCGCCGGTTGAAGAGGCTGTGACGAGGTAAGTTTCGTGCGGCCTGATGCCCTCACCCTGACCCTCTCCCACCGGGCTGAGGGTTCCCCAGAAAAATGAAAAGCACGATGAAGTGTGATCTACTGGTTGCGCTAACAAATCAGAAGAGACCTCATCG